>CAZUCT010000052.1:8931-22281 GCA_964619285.1 uncultured bacterium
ATTAAATAGGAACTCGTCTGCTTCTATCCTAGCATTTCGGTTAATTCAAACCCTTCTCCCCTGCATGGAAATTAACCATTAGCCATTAGCTATTAGCCATTAGCAAAAAGCGATAAGTCTCTGGTTCTTGTCATTGGTGAGGTGCATCCCGACACACCCACTTCCAGAGTGGATGGCTGCTGCCTTGCTCGCGGATGCGGTCGACTTGTCGTTCCAAACGTCGCTGCTGTTCCGGTGGCAGGCCCCAGAGAATATTGCTGCTTTGCCAAACTAACACTGCAGTCGTTGCCCCCAAACACAAACCCAACCCAACTGCGGCTAACCGATGATAGGCCAAAGCATAGCGCACGGCGGACCAGGTGAAATAATCCAACCACAAGCCGATTTCTCGCCGCAAAGTCCAGATACTCCAGAAGCCAACGGTTAGCCAGAGCAAGCTAACCACCAACCATCTAACATAAACTGTAAATTGGTAGAGTCGTTGTACCTGGATTTGAAATGTCGAATCGTCTTTCATAGCAATTAACAATTAACAGTTAACAATTAACAATTTATTAATTGTTAATTACCTGGGCTTCCTCTTCGGGGGTTTCGACAATGGGGTTGGGGATAGATTGACCTCGAAAATCGCGCCACCAAGCTAACATGGCACTGGCAACAAAGATACTGGAGTAGGAACCGGCGATAAAGCCGACGATGAGGGCGAGGGCGAAAAATTTCAAAGTTTCCCCGCCAAAGATGAGTATCCCTAGCAGTGGCAGTAAAGTTGTCACCGTTGTATTAATAGACCTGGCCAAAGTTTGATTGACCGCATCATCGACGATGGTAGAGATGGTTTCTCCCGGACTGAGCTTGATGGATTCTCGGACGCGATCGTAAATGACCACGGTATCGTTAACGGAAAAACCGATAATCGTCAGCAACGCCACCAAAAACAAACTATCGACTTCCACTCCGGCAGTCAAACCGAGAATCGAGAAAATTCCCATCGTTATCAAGACGTCGTGGAGCAGGGCGACGAAAGCTAAGACGGCATAATCTAACTGGAAGCGGAATGTTAGATAAACCGTAATGCCGGCAAAAGCAACCAACAGCGCTTGCAAGCCCGAAATAAAAATTTGCCGTCCCAAAGTGGGGCCGACGGTATCTATTTGGGTCGAGTTCGGATCGAAACTGCCAAATCTTGCGGTTAAGGCGTTTGTAAGTTGAGTGCGAGCGTCAACATCTAAAGTTTTGGTGCGCAAGTCGAGGGCGCGTTTTTCATCTCCTACCACTTGGATGCTGCTGCTGCCCAAACCGATATCGGTCATTACTTGCCGCACTTCCCCAACGTTGAGGGGTTCGGTGCAAGTATTCGGTTGGCTGCAGTCCAGTTCCAATTGCAGGCGAGTGCCGCCAACGAAGTCGAGACTGGGGCGCAAGGGCGCGCCGATGCTCGTCCAGGAAACGATCGTAGAGATGATTCCTGCCAAAATGACTGCAGCAGAAATGCTCCACCAGAGCGATCGCTGTTTGATTACGTTCAGTTTCATAGTCTTTTTGCTAATTGCTAATTGTTAATTGCTAATTGTTACCCACAATTTTAGCTGAGACGCGCTAGTAGGGTGCGCACCGCGCACCTTACAAATTAACTCTTGTCTCTTGCTTCTTGCCTATTATTGCCTCTTGCCTCTTGCCTCTTGCCTCTTGCCTATTATTGCCTCTTGCCTACTATTGCCTCTTGCCTCTTGCCTACTATTGCCTCTTGCCTCTTGCCTATTATTGCCTCTTGCCTCTTGCCTCTTGCCTTCTTCTAAGAAGTCGCCTTTACCAAATTGGGGCAGAACAGCTCGGGTTTGCGGAAACTGGGAAGCCCGATCGCCCAAAACATCAAAGTGCGAGTGCAGGTAACGGCGGTAAACATACTCACCGCCACGCCGATGCCCAAAGTCAAGGCAAAACCTTTGACCAAACCGGTACCCAAAAAGAACAATGCCGCGCAGGCAATTAAAGTAGTAACGTTACCATCCAAGATGCTAGAAAAAGCGCGATAAAATCCCGACTCTACCGAACGATAAAGACTCTTGCCCGATCGCAACTCTTCCCGAGTCCGCTCGAAAATCAACACGTTAGCATCCACCGCCATACCGATACTGAGGATAAAACCCGCAATGCCCGGCAAAGTCAGAGTCACGCCGACCATCGCAAAAAAGGCGAAGGTCAGCAAGGCGTAAATGGCGAGGGCGACATCGGCGATGACTCCAGGCAGTCGATAATAGACCACCATAAAAATTAAGACTAAAACCAAACCTGCCAAACCCGCATAAACGCTGCGCTGGATGCTAACTTGCCCTAAAGTCGCGCCGACAGTCCGGTTTTCGACGATCGCCACCGGCACCGGCAACGCGCCACCCCGCAACTGTACCGCTAAATCTTGAGCTTCTTGGGCGGTAAATCGACCTTGAATAATTGCCCTGCCGCCGGTGATGCCGGTTTCGGCAAACTCGACGCCGACTGTTGGGGCGCTGATGAGTTCGTCGTCGAGGAAAATACCGATAGTTCGTCCGGTGCCGGCTAGGTTTCTGGTCAGCTCGGCAAATTTCTTGCCTCCTTCGGAACTAAATTCCAAACCGACGTCCCAGTTACCGCCTCCTTGAGTCGGTTGGGGGAAGGCATCCGTCAGGTCTTGACCTCTGAGGGTTGGTTCTTTGTAGAGTTGGGCGATCGCCTCGTTTGTCTTTCTCAGAGATTCGGCATTTTCGGCCACTGCCTCCTGCGCATCTTCGCTATTTTGCAACGCCTCCCGTTCTGCCAGAAGCGCCCGTTGGATTTGAAATTCTATAGGAAACTGGTCCTCGGTGGCTGGGAGTTGTTCGCGAAAGTCGAGTTGGGCGGTACCGCCTAACACCCGTTCTGCCTGTTCTGGGTCGCTGACTCCGGGCAGTTGCACCAAAATTTGGTCTTCTCCCAAACTTTGTACCACCGACTCGGAGACTCCCAAGGCGTTAACCCGTCTTTCGACGATGGTGAGGACTCCTTCCAATACGCGATCGTCGATTTCGGGAACTTCTGGGGAAGTTTGCAGTTGAATGGTTAATTGAGAACCGCCTCTGAGGTCTAATCCCAGTCGTAAGGGAAACTGGGTGATGGCGACGATCGCCGCTATTACTAGAACTATTATTAAAGCTAAGTACGAATTTTTCTTGCGCATGATTTAAGATTGCTAATTGCTAATTGCGAGCTTGCTAATTGCTAATTGCTAATTGCTAATGGTAAAGCAATAAATAAGCGGGACTACAAATTTGGCTTTCTCACCAGATGCTCCCCATGGGGAATGGGGAATTGGAAAATCTTCCTTGTCTCCCTTGTTCCCCTTATCTTCCTTGTCTTCCTTGTCTCTCGATTAAACTTCTAGGGCCACCATTTTTTTGACAGCTTCTACAATTTGTTCTGGTTGTACGATAGTCAATCTTTCGAGATTGCCGTTGTAAGGAGTAGGAATATCTTGAGAAGATAAACGCATTACTGGCGCGTCTAATTCATCGAAGAAATTATCGTTAATCGAAGCAATTAACTCCGCCCCAATGCCGCCAGTTTTCATGCACTCTTCCACAATAATTACCCTATGAGTTTTGCGGATAGATTCGCCAATAGTTTCTAAGTCCAAAGGTTTTAAAGAAATTAAATCGATCGCCTCTGGATTGTAGCCCTGTTTTTCTAACTTTTGAATTGCTTGGATAACGTGATGTCGCATCCGCGAATAAGTCAGAATAGTTACGTCTTTCCCTTGTCGAAATAGTTCGGCTTTATTTAATGGCAAAACATATTCTTTTTCTGGCAAATCTTCTTTGAGATTATAAAGAAGAACGTGTTCGAAAAACAGCACCGGATTTTCGTCGCGGATGGCTGCTTTTAACAATCCTTTAGCATTATAAGGAGTGGAACAAGCGACGATTTTGAGACCGGGAACTGCTTGAAAATAGGCTTCGAGTCTTTGGGAGTGTTCCGCCCCCAATTGCCGACCGACCCCGCCGGGGCCTCGAATGACCATGGGAATTTTGAAGTTGCCGCCAGAAGTGTAGCGTAACATTCCGGCGTTATTGGCAATTTGGTTGAAGGCCAGCAGCAAAAAGCCCATATTCATCCCTTCGACGATCGGTTTGAGGCCCGTGATGGCGGCACCGACGGCCATGCCCGTGAAGCTATTTTCGGCGATGGGCGTGTCCAGAACCCGCAATTCGCCATATTTTGCGTACAAATCCTTGGTGACTTTGTAAGAGCCGCCGTAATGTCCCACGTCTTCGCCCATGACGCAGACGGTGGCATCGCGGCCCATTTCTTCGTCGATGGCCTCACGCAAGGCGTTAAATAGTAAGGTTTGTGCCATTTCAACTGGTTCGCTTGGTTTGATGGATTAAGTGTTAATGTTATCTTTTTACGAGAGCTTTGTTAGTTGTTAGTTGTCAATTGTCAATTGTCAATTGTCAGTTATTTGCTCCTGGGATTTCTATTATTTACCATTAAATCTACTTTTTGTCAAATCATCAACAATCAACAATTAGCAATTAACAATTAACAATTAGCAATTAGCAATTAACAATTGACAATTGATAATTAACAATTAACAAATGGAAAATAATTTAGAAAAACTTTGGGAAAAAGTATTAGAAAATCTCCAAGCAAAACTGTCGCGACCTACTTTTGAAACTTGGATAAAAACGGCGATACCGGAACAGTTAGAAAATGATTGTTTAATTATTAGAACTCCCAACCCTTTTGCGAGGAATTGGTTGCAGAAATATTATCTTAAAACTATTGCCGATGCCGCAGGAGAAATTCTGGGGCGGCGGGTAGAAATTTATTTAACCACCGCGGTCGGGGATGAAAATTCTAATAACGGCGATGTGAGTATTATTTGGCCTTCTCCGAGAACTGCTAGCGTTTCGGAGGCTGGGAGCGATCGCGAACCGCTACCGTCGAATCTCAATCCGAAATATATGTTTTCTCGTTTTGTAGTAGGCCCGAACAATCGCATGGCTCATGCCGCTTCTTTGGCGGTGGCGGAGTATCCGGGAAGGGAGTTTAATCCTTTATTTTTGTGCGGGGGGGTTGGTTTGGGCAAGACTCATTTGATGCAGGCCATCGGTCATTATCGTTTGGAAATGTTCCCGATCTCTCGAATATTTTACGTTTCTACGGAAAAGTTTACTAACGATTTAATCGCGGCTATTCGCAAAGATAGCTTGCAAAATTTTCGCGATCGCTATCGGGCGGCGGATGTTTTATTAGTGGATGACATTCAGTTTATTGAAGGAAAAGAATACACCCAAGAGGAATTTTTTCATACTTTTAATACTCTCCACGAAGCGGGCAAACAAATAGTATTAGCTTCCGACAGACAGCCCCAACAAATCCCTACTTTACAGCAGCGTTTATCTTCGCGTTTTTCTATGGGTTTAATCGCGGACATTCAAGCGCCAGATTTGGAAACGAGAATGGCAATTTTGCAGAAAAAGGCGGAATATGAAAATATGATTTTGCCGAAGGAAGTCATCGAATATATTGCGAAAAAATACACTTCTAATATTCGAGAATTGGAGGGAGCTTTAACTCGGGTGGTAGCTTATCTTTCGATTTCCGGTTTGCCGATGACGGTAGAAAATATCGCGTCGATGTTGAATCCTCAAACTGAAAAAATAGAGGCTTCTCCAGAAGCGGTTATGATGATAGTTTCCGATGTTTTAAAGGTGTCCGTTGAAGATTTAAAAAGCTCTTCTCGCAGGCGAGAAATCAGTCAGGCGCGGCAAGTGGCGATGTATTTAATGCGCCAGCATACGGATTTGAGTTTGCCGAAAATTGGGGAGGTTTTTGGCGGGAAGGACCACACGACGGTTTTGTACAGTTGCGATAAAATCGCTCAATTACAAAATACGGATCCTGTTCTGGCACAAACTTTGCGTCAGTTGAGCGATCGGATTAATTTTTCGAGTCAATCTTAATAATTAGGTGGTTGGCGACAGGGGGTTTTGAGAAACCGGGTTTTTCGCAAAAACCCGGTTTCTTAAATCTCAATGCAGATAATAAAATTAGTTGAGGAAATTGCTTCCGTGTCCTATGTCCTAAAGATACATCAAAAACTCCTCAACGGAAACCCTTGCCTGATTTAAAATGCTTTTAAGAGTTCCCACGGCAAGAGTCTTGCGATGCAAAGGTACTACGCAACCAATTTCGATTAGCTCTTCAGAGTTTTCTCCGTTGTCTGGGGGCAATTGCTTTTTTAAAATGATATGACTGCCTTTTTGGCGAACTCGGACAAATCCCCATCGCTCTAAAGCGCGGATAGCTTCTGGTCCAGTTACTCGCGGTAGTTTAGGCATTTAACACCTCGAATGTAGTTAACAAAGGACGAGAGTTTTTGGGCATGGGAAACTCTTCTAAATAAAGTTCCGTTGCTTCTTTAAGGTTGGCGATCGCTTCTTCAACGGTTTCTCCTTGACTGGCAGTTCCCACTTCAGGGCATTCTGCCACATAAACGTCCTCTTCCCAATAAATAATTGCGGTAAATGTACGAGACATATTTTTAGCAATAATTAACGAATTGTTTTTAGTAGTTTAGCACGTTTTGATGGGGGTGTTCGTGGAGAGCCGCTTAACGAGCAGATATGACACTGGGGCGATCGCTTTCTCATATGTCAGAAACTGGGTTTCTTAAAATCCTCTGTCACCGCCAAAGGGAACGAAACTATATGTCTGGCAGCAGGGCTACACGAAAGCCCCAAGCCGTAGTAGCTGTTGTCCGCATCGTTCCCGAAACGATAGGCGCTACGACAAAGCACGGGAAGGTCGTACCAAGAACCACCGCTGCCGAGTTTCTGGAGAATGCGATATCTATTTCTTAGAATCGTTCCAGTTTGCATGGTTAGTTATTTAACAATAGTTATCGGATAAATGGATACCATCTTATTATAGTCAAGCTTCGTTCGTAGTAATCGCTTCAGCGATAAGCGGCCCAATCGCTAAAGCGATTACTACGAACTGCTTGACAAATCGCCTCGGCGTTAATACTCATATAGTCGGTAGAGTGGGTAGCGACAGTTTCGGGGAACAACTGCTGGAGAGTTTGGCAACTGCCGGAGTTGAAACTCGGGGAGTTTTGATAAGCGATATTGCATCCGCAACGCTACGCGATCGCTCTTCATCCGGTATCGCAGTTATCGCCATCGCCAACGGTGGGGAAAACAGTATAATAGTCGTTCCCGGTGCCAACGGCGACATCGATAAAAAGGATAGCGATCGCCTCAAAGATTTATTACCCGGAAAAACCGCCTTACTCCTCCAATTAGAAATGTATGGAGTGCGTTTCAATTTTTAATATAGTTAAACGTTTTTCAAAATCCGCTGCCAACCAATCCCATGGCGCACCAGAAACCGGGTTTTTGCGAAAAACCCGGTTTCTCAAATCTCCCGTCACCAATCAACCCACTTCACCCACCAAAAACCCATCCGCACTCGTCCCTTCACTCGTCCGCTGCCAACTAACAACCAAATTGTTAATTATTAATCATTAATTGTTAATTCCCAAAACTATAAAGAAAACCGTCTCTCCCGCAAATTCTAATAATTCCATCCCAAACTACCGGCGTCGATTCAAAAGAACTTCCTGGAGTAAATCTGGCGGTTTCTTCTACTATTAAACGGTAAAAATCTCCCTTACCATTTGGTAAAGCATCCTTATCCCCTAATTTGGCAGGTTCCCAATTTAAAGCAAATAGATAAACCCCGCTATATCCCGCAGCGATTAACTTATTGCCGTCGGTAAAAATGGGAGTCGAAATCGAAATGCCGATGGGCTGTTTAAAAACTACTAAAGGAGTGTCGCAATCGTATTTTTTCAACGGTCCTTTAACCTTTTTCCCAGTAGTAACATTTTGGGAACCGATATAGAGATAACCGTCAATGGCGTTAGTAGCAAATAAGGGGGGAAATTCATCGTAATTGTACTCGTCGTTGAGGGCGATCGAACCAATAATTCCACCTTGCCAGCTCTTTAATTTGCGATCGCCCGTCGGCAAAAACCATTCCACGCTTTCCTGGGGCGGTTTGTTGGGATTTAATTTAATTGCGCCGCCATTTCCCGGGATATATTGCTTTTCAATAGCCCCAAATAATTTACCCTCTTTAGAAATAGCAATAGTCCCATCTAAATCAGAACCGATATAAAAATCCCAAACTATTTTTCTTTCCTCAATACTAATACCATAAATATGCCCCGAACCCGAAGCAACAAAAATGCGATTTCCCAACCGGGCGGGGGAAGATTCCGTAACTAAATTTCCCCCATGTCTTTTAATATCTGAAGTCTCGTAAAGTTGCACCTCAGATAAAATTTGCGGTTGAACCAAACCCGATTTAATTTGAGTCGCGCTGGTGGAACTATTGAGAAAATAACCAATGCCATTTTCCCCCGCATTAAAAATTAAGCCGTCCCCCAAAATTAAAGCGCTACTGTCGTTATCCCTGCTGTAACTCCTCGTTTTCTTAATATCCAGTTTCCAAATTTCCTCCCCAGTCCTAAAAGAAATCGCCCTAAAACTAGGAGCAATTCCTTTTTTCGGCCTGCCAGTTCGACTGCCTTGTAAAATAACAATTCGATTTTCTTCGCTGGCAGTTTCATCTACATAAACCGTCGAAGAACCTTTAATCACGTCGTCAAATTTGTAACGCCAAACCTCCTCGTTAGTGGCAGCATCAATTTTTATCAAACTGTGGTCGTAAGCGCCGATAATCAAATAAGTTTTACCTCGGTCTTTAGTAATAGTTGATTGCCCCGTCCAGCCGGCCCCACTCCACACTTTTCTGGTTTTACCGACATAAGTAACTCCCGTTCCCAATTTAAACTTATCTAATACTTTTAAACCCAGAGGAACTCCGCGACCGTAAAATCGCCTTTCGTCGTTGCCTAAATAGGTCGGCATTAATAGTTCTATTTCTGGGTCGAGGTATTCAAAAAGTTGTTTTATTTTCTTTTCTAGTTCTTGTTCTTGTTCTTCTGGCTTAATTTGCCAATATTCGCTGAGGGCTGCCGGGATGCCAGTACCGATTAAAAATTGCCACAAAAGTTCGTTAAATTTTCTTCTCGAAATAACCATAACTTTTCTTAGTAATTAATAATTAATAATTGACAATTAACAATTAACAATTAATAATTGACAATTAACAATTGACAATTAACAATTAACAATTAGCTGTAGGCTGCCCCGGAGCCCGGGACAACCACCGTGGGTTGCCTCAAGCCAGAAACTCGGGAACCTTTCTTTTATGATAACACGAAGGGACGACTCCAACAGCTTCTCAATTTTTTTAACTGAAAAAAATGAACCAACGGTGACAAAATACTAATTTTATGTGTAAAGTATTAAAGATATCTAAAAACATTCACCACTCGTTTAACTCAAATGACAATCCCCAAAACTCGCAGTCTGTTCTCTCCCGCTTCGGGAATTAGAGATAATCACCATCGAGGCAGTGTTGGCAGCTTTCTACAAGATAAAATTACATCTGGTTCTAAGCTTTCCATCGTCTCTGCTTACTTTACTATCTATGCTTTTGAAGAGCTAAAAACTCAACTAACTAACATTGAAGAACTGCGCTTTTTGTTTGGAGAGCCTCGCTTTGTGCGAAATCTTGACCCTAATAAAACAGATAAAAAGTCGTTCCAGATAGAAGATGAGAATTTAACGTTACAGAATCGTCTAGTCCAAAAGCCCGTGGCTAGAGCTTGTGCTAGCTGGATTAAATCTAAGGTACAAATACGCTCGGTAAAACAAGTTAATCTACTGCACGGCAAGATGTATCATATAGCATCCCAAGGAGTAGAAGATGCGATTATGGGTAGTTCTAATTTTACTTTGCGCGGGTTGGGATTGGGGCAGTCTGGCAATAACATAGAACTCAATTTAGAAGTATCCGATAAGCGGGATCTTCAAGACTTAAAAGCCTGGTTTGATGAGATTTGGGACGATGAAACTTTAGTTGAGGATGTTAAAGATGAGGTGCTGCAATACCTGAGTCAACTCTATCAAAATAACAGTCCAGAATTTATTTATTATAAAACTCTATTTCATATTTTTGAAAACTTCCTAGCGGCACAGGATGATGATGGTTTTTTAACTAAAACAAATCAGTTAATTAACACTAATATTTGGCAGACTTTATTTGAGTTTCAAAAAGATGGGGTGAAAAGTGCCATTAACAAAATGAACGCCCATAACGGTTGCATTATTGCCGATAGCGTCGGTTTGGGAAAAACTTTTGAGGCTTTGGCAGTTATTAAATATTTCGAGCTTTTAAATTATCGGGTTTTGGTGCTTTGCCCTAAAAGATTGCGAGAGAATTGGACGGTATATCAAGCTCAAAATAATAGCGAGTTAAATCCGTTTGTTGAAGATAGATTTAGTTACACGGTTCTTTCCCATACGGACTTGAGTCGAGATTCTGGCTTTTCTGGGGATATTAATTTAGGAACTATTAATTGGGGCAATTACGATTTAGTCGTAATTGATGAGTCCCACAATTTTAGAAATAATACCCATAGCCGACGGGATGAGGAAGGAAATGTTATTCGCAAGAGTCGCTATGAAAGGTTGTTAGAAGATATTCTAAAAACGGGCATTAAAACTAAAGTTTTACTGCTCTCTGCCACTCCCGTTAATAACCATTTAAAAGATTTGAGAAATCAATTTTATTTATTAACTGAAGGCCGAGATAATGCTTTTGCTGAATCTCTGGGGATTGCCAGTTTAAAGGAAACTTTAAAATCGGCTCAAACCAGTTTTACCAATTGGGCAAAGAAGCAGAAAAATCGCAAAACTAGCGATTTATTAGACGAGTTGGGTTCGAGTTTTTTTAAACTGTTGGATGAGTTAACGATCGCCCGTTCTCGCCAACACATCCAACGATATTATCAGGCAACTATTGACGAACTGGGAGGCTTTCCCGAACGCCTAGAACCGATTTCGATTTCTCCTTTAATCGATACTAAAAAGCGCTTTCCTTCTTACGATAAAATTAACGATGAAATCTCGGAATATCAACTTTCGTTGTTTAATCCCGCTCAATATGTTTTGCCCGAATATCAATATTTATATGGGAAAGACAAATGGGGTTTTAGTCAGGGCGATCGCGAACATTTCCTCATTGGCATGATGAAGGTTAATTTCCTCAAACGGTTGGAAAGTTCGGTCTCTGCTTTTGCAATAACAATGAACAATACTATCCGCAAAATTGAGGATTTACAAAGCCGACTGCAAGCCTTTTTGCAGTCACAAAAAACCCCAGAAGCAAGGGAAGAAGAAATATTAGCAACTGTCGAAGATTGGGAAGAAGAAGAACCACAGGAAATCGGGCTAGTCGGTAAAGAGCTTAAGTATCAGATGGCGCATTTAGATATAGATGCTTGGCTGGAAGATTTGCAACGGGATAAAGACCAATTGCTAGGACTATATAACTCTGCTGCTGCGGTTACGGTGGACCGCGATGCTAAGTTAGTAGAACTAAAACAATTAATCGCTCAAAAAATACAACAGCCTACTTTAAACAAATTGGGAGAGCCCAATCGTAAAATCTTGGTTTTTACTGCTTTTGCCGACACGGCAACTTATCTTTATCAATCTCTCAAAGATTGGGCGCGGTCGGAATTAGATATCCACATTGCCCTGGTGACGGGGGATAAGTCGCGCAATAAAACTACTTTTGGCAAGAAGGAATTTAACCAAATTCTCGCTAATTTTTCCCCGGTTTCAAAAAGGCGATCGCAAATTTCCTCAATGCCCCAAACAGAAGAAATCGATTTACTCGTCGCCACCGACTGCATTTCCGAGGGCCAAAACCTCCAAGATTGCGATTATTTGGTCAACTATGATATCCACTGGAACCCGGTGCGCTTAATTCAGCGGTTCGGGCGTATCGATAGAATTGGCAGCGTTAATTCCACGGTGCAAATGGTCAACTTTTGGCCCACGGACGATTTGAATAAGTATATTAATCTCAAAAATCGCGTCGAGGCGCGGATGGCGTTGGTGGATCTTACTGCCACTCAGGAAGATAATTTGCTTGCTAATTTGGAGGAAACCATCGAGGAGGATCTCAAATACCGAGATAAACAATTATTGCGGTTGCGCGAGGAAGTTCTCGACTTGGAAGACTTGACGGATAGCGTTTCTCTGACTGATTTTAGTCTTAATGACTTTCGGATCGAATTGAGCAAATATATCGAAAGTCACCGCCGGTTACTGGAAGAGGCGCCTTTGGGTTTGTATGCCGTGGTGCCAACAGAACCCGATGCCCCCATTACTCCTGGGGTTATCTTCTGTTTGCGACAAAAAACGGCGCCGAAGCAAGACACGGTTAATCCCTTGCAACCTTATTTTCTGGTCTATGTGGGAGATAACGGCCAAGTTCGTTATACCTTTGCTCAACCCAAACAGATTTTAGAAATTTATCGCCACCTTTGCGCCAGAGGCACTGCCCCACTGGAGGAACTTTGCCGCCTGTTCGATCGCGCTACTGAAGACGGTACCCGGATGGAACGTTATAACGAACTGGTTCAAACTGCAGTAAGGTCCATCGGCCAAACTTTTAAGGGGCGATCGCTCTCTCAACTTCAGTCTAGCCGTGGTGCGGAGCTATTTAACCGGGAGGAGCAAGCAACGGAAACTAGCGAGTTTGAGTTAATTACTTGGTTAGTGGTTTATAATGATAATTGTTAATTGCTAATTGTCGGGCCCCAGAAACCCGGTTTTTTGGAAAAACCGGGTTTCTAAGATACTCTGTTAATTACTTAGGAGGTATGATGGTAGCTGTAGCGTCCAAAACCGAAACTCAAATATTAGGCGAACGGCGGGTCGCGATGGGGGGTATAACTTGGGAGCTAATTGCTAGTATTAATATCCCTGGCAATTTCCGGCAATAATGGAGAAAAAGATGGCAATTCTTGAAAATTTTAATCTAGTAGTTTATAATCAGCCACCAGAAAAGTTTGCGGCCTTCCGCGACTGGTTCGCCAAGTTCGATGCCGAAGTTTGGGACCTACAATTCAAAGCATATGTAACTGGTGGTAAACTTGATGCTTTGGCCGATAAGGCAATTCAAGATTTAAAAGAAGGGCGTTGTACGCAATTATGAAACATCGAGCAACCCCTGACCTTAGTTTTAACGTTCAAAACCTCGAAACTAACGTTGAAATTGTCAGTTTCAACGTTGAAAACCTCGACAGCAACGTTGATATTGCCAGTTTCAACGTTGAAAACCTCGACAGCAACGTTGAAATTGTCAGTTTCAACGTTGAAAACCTCGACAGCAACGTTGATATTG
>CAZUCT010000052.1:22381-29004 GCA_964619285.1 uncultured bacterium
TTGAAAACCTCGACAGCAACGTTGAAATTGTCAGTTTCAACGTTGAAAACCTCGAAAGTAGCGTTATTTTAATAGTATAAAACCATGACCGCACTTACAATCAAAAAAAACATCACCCAAGCCCTCAACTCCTTCTCAACAGGCAATCTGGCCGATAACGCTCAAAACCTGTTTCAAACCCTGGGCTACCAAACCGATAAAAATATACGCTTAGTTTCCCCTACTCCTGACTCGTTTTTAAGTCAGTTTACCCAGGAAAAACCTTTTAACGCCAAGGCTGCCCGCTTGTCTGACTGGCAGTTTGTAGATATCGTCTTCCAACTTACTAAAAACGAAATCCGGGGAGGGGGAGCCAACCTATCCAGCTTCGATACTAACCGGGTAGATGATACGATTATCGAATCTTATCTGTTTTTCGCGATCGCCCTAACTAACAACAGCTACAGTCGCACTCAGCTAGCAACTATAACTCGCGAACTTAACAAACTCTTCCCCATGCCCGTCATGGTGGTTTTTCAGCACGGGGAAACCCTCAGCCTGTCTATTATTAACCGTCGCCTCCACAAACGCGACGAACTTAAAGACGTGCTGGAAAAAGTCACTTTAATTAAAGATATTGACTATAACAACCCCCACCGCGCCCATCAGGAGATTTTGTTCGACCTCTCCTTATCTCAACTTTACAAAAATCACAAATTTGAGAACTTTGTCGAACTGCATCGGGCCTGGCAGAAAACTCTCGATAGTACCGAACTTAACAAACAATTTTTCCAGGAAGTCTCCGACTGGTACTTCTGGGCGCGGGAAAAAGTCCGGTTTCCAGACGACGCCCCCAAAGATGAAGAGGGGTTAGATTCTGCGAGTCTCATTCGGTTGATTACTCGCCTAATTTTTGTCTGGTTTTTGAAGGAAAAACGCGCTAATGCAACTTCTCTGGTTCCCGAAGAGTTTTTTCAAGAAGCGGCACTTAAGGAACTAATACAGTTCGACGACCCTAATGCTACTACTTATTACAAGGCGATTCTGCAAAACCTCTTTTTTGCTACTCTCAACCAAGAGATGAATACAGCGGCAAAATCCGATAATCGTAAGTTTCGGGGTAAGTCAAAATCGGGGGGCCGCGATGCCCATTACATGACCCATAATGTCTATCGTTACGAGGCTCTTTTTAAACAGCCCCAACGAGCCCTGGAACTGTTCGGGGGGGTTCCTTTTCTTAATGGGGGATTGTTTGAATGTTTGGACCGAGAGGATGGGGATAATTCTAAGAAGATTTTGCGGGTTGATGGATTTAGCGATCGCCCCGATAATCCCCTATCGATGCCCAATTATCTCTTTTTCTCGGAAGAACAAACTGTGGATCTCAGCGAGGTCTATGGTACGAAAAATAAGAAAAACTGCAAAGTGCGGGGACTGATTAATATTTTTAATCGCTACAAGTTCACTATCGCCGAAAATACCCCCCTCGAAGAAGAGGTCGCCCTGGATCCGGAGTTGTTAGGTCGGGTGTTTGAAAACCTGCTGGCGGCCTATAACCCAGAAACTAAGGTGACGGCGCGAAAACAAACGGGGTCTTTTTATACTCCTCGGGAAGTGGTCGATTATATGGTGGATGAGTCGTTATTGGCGTATTTCCAGGAAAAAGTCGAGGGGGAGAATTTCGAGGGCAAATTGCGTCGGTTGCTGGATTACCAAGCTCCAGAAAATCCTTTTGCCGACGACGGGCCAACAACGGAATTGTTGATAAAGGCGATCGATAATTTGAAAGTGCTAGACCCTGCCGTGGGTTCCGGGGCGTTTCCCATGGGGATGTTGCAAAAGTTGGTGTTTGTTTTGGGCAAACTGGATCCCAATAACGATCGCTGGAGGCAGCAGCAAAGGGAACGGGAAATCGCGCCGGTGTTGGCAGACCTCCAGCGGGCGCGAAAGATTAGTTACGAACAAGCGCGGGAGGCGGCGATCGCTCAATTGCAGGAACGGTTGGCAGAAATTGAGGCGGATTTTGCCGACAACGAGATGGACTATCCCCGCAAGTTGTTTTTGATTGAAAATTGCATTTATGGGGTTGACATTCAGGCGATCGCCGTGCAGATTGCTAAATTGCGGTTTTTCATTTCGCTGATTGTAGAGCAACGGGTGGATGATGCAGCTCCCAATCGCGGGATTTTGCCTTTGCCGAATTTGGAAACTAAGTTTGTGGCGGCGAATACCTTGGCGGGGCTTGAGACTCAATTGAGTTTGAGGAGTCCCGAGGTTATTGCCAGGGAAAGCGAATTAGACGAGGTGCGACGGAAGCATTTTTCCCTGCGGACTCCCAAAAGTAAGCAGAAGTACCGCCAACGGGATGAGGAGTTGCGCTTAGAAATCGGTCGGTTGTTGAAAGAGACGGGGTTAGAACCGGCAACGGCGGATACTTTGGCGCGGTGGGATCCCTACGACCAGAATGCTGCGGCGAGCTTTTTTGACCCGGAGTGGATGTTCGGCGTTGGCGATGGGTTCGATATTTGCATCGGCAATCCTCCTTATGTGCGCCAAGAGCAGATTAAGCATTTGAAAGAGCAGTTAAAAGCTAGGTATGATTGCTATACGGGGACTGCGGATCTTTACGTTTATTTTTACGAACGGGGGCTCCAACTGTTGCGAGACGGGGGAATTTTGGTCTATATTTCTTCTAATAAATACTTTCGGGCCGCCTATGGCAAGAAGTTACGGGGGCTACTGGCGAAGGAAACGCGCCTGCATCGGATGATTGATTTTGGCGATGCCCCGGTGTTTGCCGCCATTGCTTATCCCACTATCGCCGTTGTCGAGAAAACTCCGGTTAAGGAGTCGAGGTTCCGCGCTTTGAATTGGGAAATGGGGCAACCTGTAGAAGAGTTTACAAAAGTTGTAGAGGCTCAAAGTTTCTCGATGCCCCAAAAAGCCCTGGGAGAGAATGGTTGGCAGTTTGCCGATGCGGCGGCCTTGGATTTATTGAAAAGGTTGCGCCAGGCGGGGAAACCTTTGGGAGAGTATGTAGGGGGTCGGTTTTATCGGGGAATTGTTACCGGCTTTAACGAAGCGTTTGTGGTGGATCGGGCTACTCGCGACAAGTTGATTGCGGAACATTCTTCCTCTGAGGAGGTTCTCAAACCCTTTCTACGGGGGCGCGATGTTAAGCGGTGGGGCGTCGATTATGCGGATTTGTGGTTAATCTTTACCCCTTGGCATTTTCCCCTGCACAATGATTCAACCATTGAGGGAGCATCTAAAAAAGCTGAAAAAGCATTTGGGCAGCAATATCCAGCCGTCTATAATCATTTGCTTGCCTACAAAGAAAGGCTTTCCAACCGCAATAAAGCAGAAACAGGTGTCCGGTATGAATGGTATGCACTTCAGCGATGTGCTGCTACCTACTGGGAGGAGTTTGAGCGATCGAAGATTATATGGGGCAACTTAGCTACTAAACCACAATTTTCTATTGCAAAAGGAGGTTTTTATCTCAGTGCCCCCGCCAACTTAGCAGTTTCAGAAGAAAACGAGTATCTAATGGCAATTTTAAACTCAGAGATAACACAGTTTTACATCGAGCAAATTGCAGCAACGCGGCAAGGGGGTTTTGTAGAATATAAGCCGATGTATGTAACGCAAATCCCCATCCCCGAAGCCCCAGAAAACGAAAAAAATCTCATAGAAACCCTCGTTAACTATATCCTCTACCTCACCGCCGAACTTAAAGACACTCCCAACAGCGGCGATAAACAGATGCTAAATTACTTCGAGGAAATCGTCGATGCTTTAGTATTAGAATTATATTTGCCCGAAGACCTCCACCAACACGACAAACACTTTATCGACCATCTCTCCCAGGAGAATCTACCGCAAATAGACTCAATAAAAGGCAATAAATTAGAAGCATTGCGACAGATATTTCAAAAGCTTTTTAACAAAAAACATCCCATCCGAGAAAACCTATTTTTCTTAGAAAGCGTTCCCGTAGTTCGTACAATTAGAGGATTGAAATAGAGGATTGAATTGAAATAAGTTGGTAAGGTGCGCGGCGTGCACCCTACTTCTCAGAAAATTCGGTTTTTCGGTATCTCAGAAACCCGGTTTTTTCAAAAAACCGGGTTTCTCGACTGCTTCTATAGAGCTCTTAATTGTTAGACGCACTTCTTTAACAACCTCGCTAATTTCTTCTAAACTGGGTTGATAAGGATCGGGTTCTAATTCTTCTATTTCTTCCAAAAATCCATCTATATCCACCTCTGGTTTAGTAACTTTTTCTAATACAATTGCATTCTTAGTGATGACAATTTTATATTCATCCCCAGGTTGGAGTTGGGATTGAATCTCTGAGGGAATTTTTAATTGTTTGTCATCAGTAACGCGAACAATAACATTAGTATCCATCGTTCAAAATTGCCCCTCTTCTGATTTTGAAAACCTGAGTTAATAATTTTATAACAGATATTGTTGAGAATGTCAAGGACTAGATGCGCCATTAAGTAGGCGTGCCAAAATATTTGCATAAAAATTTGCCCGTAGAACGCGGCTATGGCCTGTTCTACTCAACAAAACTGATTAAAATTCCTAAAATTTTTGGTAAATTTTCAATCGAATATTCCTTTAAATCTAATACCACCGTTTGAGATTCTAACTCCAAAAATTGCCAAACAGTTCCAGTAGTAATAGCCCCATAAACTTTAGCAATTTTGTTCTCTTGACGAGCGTTAAAAATTTGGGCTGCAACCATTTCTGCAGCGCATTGCGCCAAACCAGATTTAAGATTATCGTTTTTAGCTTCCACTAAAGTAATAACTGGCGATTCGATAAAAAACTGTTGGGTAGAATTAGCGATAATAAAATCGCAAAAACCGTTTAACCCCAACTCCGAATCAACATTAAAATCCACACCAGAAAATAAACTTATTTTATCGCTGAACTGTTTTTTAATTGCTCCTAAAATTGGTGCGACAATAAACTCAGAACGAGCTTTTTCAGAACCGATCGCCACTGCTAACGGCACGTTATCTTCTAAGATTTCTTGGAGAACTTGACTCGGAGCAACTTCTGGCAAATTGTTAAATTTTCCTTTGCTTCCTGTCAGGGTTATGTTAAATTTTTGTTTGAGTTCTTCTAAGGTGAATTTACTGTAAGTCATAGGTTTTGATAATGGTAAAAAGCGAAGGTTTATTCATTTATAGCATCTTGTAGTGGTAGGGTGCGCCACAACGCACCCTACCAATTTCATAAAGTCTAGCGCAACGATTGCCTAGTCCGTCTGACAACTAACAATTAACAATTGACAATTAACAATTAACAACTAACAATTAACAACTAGCAAAAACCAAGTTACAATCAGTTTAACTTAACCCCAAAAGGAGGAAAAAATGCAAACCAAAGCAGCCGTAGCCTTTGAAGCCGGCAAACCCTTAACCGTCGAAACCGTCAACCTCGAAGGCCCCAAACCAGGAGAAGTCCTCGTCGAAATCAAAGCCACCGGCATCTGTCATACCGACGCTTATACCCTCTCCGGCACCGACCCCGAGGGCCTCTTTCCCGCCATCTTAGGCCACGAAGGGGCCGGAGTAGTGGTAGAAATCGGGCCCGGCGTTACCAGTCTCAAACCCGGAGACCATGTTATCCCCCTTTACACCCCCGAATGCCGCCAATGCGAATACTGCCTTAGCATGAAAACCAACTTATGTCAAGCCATCCGCGCCACCCAAGGTCGCGGCCTAATGCCCGACGGCAGCAGTCGCTTCTCCCTGGACGGTCAAACAATTTATCATTATATGGGCACCTCCACCTTTGCCAACCACACCGTTTTACCAGAAATATCTCTCGCTAAAATCCGCGAAGATGCCCCCTTCGATAAAGTTTGTTACATCGGTTGCGGCGTCACCACCGGCATCGGCGCCGTCATTAATACCGCTAAAGTCGAACCCGGTTCAAAAGTAGTAGTTTTTGGTTTGGGCGGCATCGGTTTAAACGTAATTCAAGGAGCAAAAATGGTCGGTGCCGATACGATCGTTGGCGTCGATATTAATCCAACAAAAAAAGAAATTGCCGAAAAATTTGGCATGACTCATTTTGTAAATCCCAAAGAAATCGAAGGAGATTTAGTACCTTATTTAGTAGATTTAACCAAAGGCGGCGCCGACTATAGTTTTGAATGTATTGGTAACGTTAACGTCATGCGCCAAGCATTAGAATGCTGTCATAAAGGTTGGGGAGTTAGCGTTATTATTGGCGTGGCAGGTGCCGGACAAGAAATTAGCACTCGTCCTTTTCAATTAGTAACGGGAAGGGTGTGGAAAGGTACCGCTTTTGGTGGCGCGAGGGGTCGTACTGACGTGCCAAAAATTGTCGATTGGTACATGGATGGAAAGATTAATATTGACGATTTGATTACCCACGTTTTGCCCTTTGAAAAAATTAACGAAGGATTCGATTTGATGCACGAAGGAAAGTCTATTAGAACGGTTTTAACTTATTAATATTTGGGAATGGGGAATTGGGAATTGAGTAGAGGAATAATCTGTAGGTTGGGTGGAGGGAAGCGGAACCCAACATCATTAAACTTGAGGAATAATCTGTAGGTTGGGTGGAGGGAAGCGGAACCCAACATCATTAAACTT
>CAZUCT010000052.1:29104-29432 GCA_964619285.1 uncultured bacterium
GTTGCAAAACTAATGAGGATAAAAATGATGAGCGTAGAAGAAAATAAAGCGATCGCTCGCCGGTTCATCAACGAACTTTGGAACCAAAGAAAATACGAAGTTGCCGACGAAATTTTCACCGAAGAATTCGTCACCGAAACTATTAGCAATAATCCCGTACCCTGGGAGGGAAAAGGCCCGGAAAGCATGAAACATCACATCCAACATTGGTTAACGTCCGTGCCGGATCTGATGTTTCATCTCGATAATTTAATTGCCGACCAAAACCAATTTGTATGTTATGATTAAAATCATTGAAAATACGTTGCCTTGGCGCGTTTTTTCTTTA
>CAZUCT010000053.1:0-29389 GCA_964619285.1 uncultured bacterium
CTAAAGCTTCTTTTTGCTCTTCTACTCTCTGCAGAACAAGTTCCTCATCCCTATTTATAATGGTTTCTAAAAGATTTGAAATTTCGTCAGATAACCTTCGTGCGTTTCCTCTCTTCCATTCTTCGATCGCTTCTGAGCTTCCATTGCTATTTACTAATTGAATTAAATCCTGATTTAACTTATTAAGTCCCTCTACTTTATCCACAAGATTATTAATATTATTTTTTTGGATATCGTCCTCTATTAAAGTTTCTAAATTAGTAGATATTTCTCTAACTTTTTCCCAAATTGCTTCGTAATTTGTAATTATTTCTTTATTATTTTCTAATAAATATCCTCTGACTTCTGTAGATAGCCTTGAAATGTTAGATGATAACCTGCCAACTAGAGATGCAACATCTCTCGATTTGTTAAGCTTATCTGCGATCTCTTTGGCAGAACCAACTCTAATATTAACTATTATAGAAGAGACAATAGACAAAAAAATTGGTAATAAATATCCAGCGAAAATTAAAGTTCTTATTTTAGTCAGGTTATTGTCCATTATCTGCTTGTTTCCTTTTATAATACCCGGGCAAGATGCCAGTTCTACACTATCTCAGAAACCCGGTTTTTTGGAAAAACCGGGTTTCTTTGCCTGCTCTCTAAACTTGAGAATTTAAAAATTGAGCGGTTTCGCTCAATTTCTTAGTTCCTATTTTAGTTTGAGAAATCCCAGTAGCATTTTCCTTAGCAGCAACATTCAAGGCATTCATCGCCTCAACTACTTGCTGAATTGCCACAGCTTGCTCTTTGATGGCGATCGCAATTTGTTTGGTATTCGATACGCTATCATTTGCGGCCCGCGTCACCCCAGCAAATACCTCCGCAGTTTCCCCAGCAATTTTCTCTCCTTCCATCGCATAAATATTTCCCTCCTTAGTCACTTTTACAGTTAAATTAATAGCAGCTTGAATTTCGGCAATTAAACTATTAATTTGGTCCGCAGATAATTTACTTTTATCTGCTAATTTTCTAATTTCCCCCGCCACCACCGCAAACCCTTTTCCATATTCTCCCGCCCGCACTGCTTCGACGGACGCATTGAGAGCTAACATATTAGTTTGGGTTGCTAAATCGCTTACCAACTGGGTAATATTATTTATTTGATTAGTTTGCTCCCTCAAGCGATCTATTTGGAGGGCAATTGCCTCTACTTTATTTTTAAGTAAAGTCATTTTATCCAGGGAATTTTCCACCGCTTTAGTTCCCTCAGAAGCCAAACCTAATGTTTCTTTTGCACCCACCGTCACCGAATTTGCTTGCTCTGCTGTAGCCCTAGAAGAAGCGTTCAACTCATCTATTGTAGTAGTAGTTTGATTGACTGCAGCCGCCTGTTTGTCGGCAGCTCTTTCTTGTTCTTCTGTAGCCCCTGCAATTTGATTTGAACTTTCGGTAATTGTATTTATCGTCTCCTTGACAGTGGCAACTATTGACTTGCTCAGATAATAACCAATTAGCGGTCCCACTAACAGAGCAATTACTACTAGCAAACTAAAAAAAACCAAGATTTGTTGGTAGAGAACTTTAGCTTTTTCCCTTTCTTCTTCTGCAATTTTCGACTGGAGAATCGTTAATTGTCTAAATTTGGCAGTTACAGGATCTATTACTTCATACAAAGGACCGTCAAAAGCTTCTAATTTAGCTAAATTTTCTCCCTCTAAAATTTTTTTTAGTTTCTCAATCTCGGTATTAGCAGGACCGAACAATATTTCTGCTTCTCCGGCAAGTTTTTCTTCTTCAGGGGTCAGAAATGTTTGTTTATAAGCAGCCCAATTTTCATCTATTCTCTGCATCGCATCTTCAATAGATTTTAAAGCTATTTCTGATTGTCTCATTCCCTCCCGAGTTTTGTTAACCTCATCTATAATTGTTATGGCATAATCGTCCGATACCTTTTTTAACAATTCCAAAGGAATTACTCGGTCGTCATAGATAGTTTCAATTTGCCTATCCATCCAGGATAATGAATGAGTAGAATATGCAACAATCGCAGATATGATTATTCCTGGAATGATGAAAAATCCACAGTAAATTTTAGTTGTTAACTTCATAAAATAGCTTTCAGGTAATGGTGCTAAATTAAAGACTTAAGTTCTAAAGCAGCTTCGTTCAGTTTTTGGATGCCTACCTTAGTTTGACTCAAACCGCTAGCAGTTTCTCTAGCTGCAGTATTCAGAGAATTCATCGCATCTACCACTTGTTTGACAGCGATCGCCTGTTGTTTGACATTCAAAGAAATTTGCTGGTTGCTAACTACAACATTATTAACAGAATCGGCAACTCCGCTAAAAGCATCAGCCGTTTCTCTAGCAATTTCTACTCCAGACTTAACAGTTTTTGTACCTTCCTCCGTTGCCATAACAGTCGAATTAAAAGCAGTCTGAATATCGGCGACTAAAGCATTAATTCTTTCCGCCGATTTTCGACTTTCATCTGCTAATTTCCTAATTTCAGAAGCTACCACCGCAAAGCCTTTTCCATGTTCTCCCGCCCGCACGGCCTCCACCGCTGCATTAAGAGCTAACATATTAGTTTGGGAAGCTAAATCGCTTACCAAAGCAGAGATATTTCCAATTTGATTGGTCTGTTCGCTCAAACGGGTAATTTGTTGGGCGATCGCCCCTACTTTTTCATTCAAAGAAGCCATACCTTCTAAAGTATTATTAACTGCCTTAGTGCCCCCTTCAGCTAAAGTCAAAGCTTGTCTTGCCGCCGCCGCCGCCGCCTCAGCTTGTTCCGCACTTGCTTGAGAAGACGCGCTTAATTCATCCATCGTTGTCGTAGTTTGATTCACAGAAGCCGCCTGCTGGGAAGCCGTCCTTTCTTGCTCTTCTATAGTTGCAGAAATTTCCGTAGAAGAACCGGCTATTTTTTGCACTACTCCCTCGATGGTTCCGCTAATTCTTAAAGAAATATTTAATGCCAAAATTACAGAAAGAACAATTAAGGCGATCGAACCTAAAATTAGGAACCACAGCAACGTAGTTAAATTTTTTTTTGTTTCCTCAGTTTCTTCCCCCAACATTCTTTGTTCTTCCCGAGAAAATTCTTCGCTCAATCTTTCAAACTCATCAACATATTTTTGACCTTTTTCCGTATTAAATTTAGCTAAAGCAGACTCTTGGTTCCCCTCTTTTAGTAATTGAATAACCTCTCTTGCAAAAATATTGAAACTATTTTTAACCTCTTTCATGCGCTCCAAACGTTCTTTTTGCTCCTGGTTAATAATCAATTTCTCTGCTTTTTCAATAGCTTCATCAAATAAAAGGGAAGCCGCATTATATTCAGCAACTAATTTTTCATCCCTAACTGCTAGATAGCCATTAAAACTCCTTGCCATCTTCTCCCCAGCTACAGTAGTTTGATTGACATCTATAATCACATTTTGTACCCTCTCCACTTCTTGAAAAGTATCGAATACTTTTCTGGCAGTCCAGCTCGTAAAGCCCGCTAGTGCCAAAAATAAAGCTACCGGAAAAGCATAGCCTATTAACAAACGTTCTCTTAGTTTGAATTGGTCAAGCATTTTTATTAATTCTTAATTGCTAATTGTCAATTTAAGTACCCGTGCCAAATTAATTACATACCGAACAGGCCATAGCCGCGTTCTACGGGCAAATTTTTCTGCAAATATTTTTGCATACCTACTTATTGCCTTTTGCCTCTTGCCTTTTGCCTCTTGCCTTTTGCCTTTTGCCTCTAAATAAATTCTTCGATGGCCAACCCTCCCTGCATCATAATTTTAGGCAAATCTACAATACTCATCATTTTATTCCCGTACTTAGCAGTACCTATTAAATATTCTTCGTGGCTATTAGCAGAATGCACCGCCGCCGGAATACCTTTGATGTCCGAAGGGTTTAAATACATAACATCAAAAACCTCCTCAACGATCGCCCCCGCCACCAGCTCTCCTATCTCTATTATCATCGCCTTACAGAATTTTTCTACTTTCCTCATTGGCAAATTCAAAACCCCGCGAATATCCACTAAAGTAACTATTTCGCCCCGGAGATTCATATTACCAACAATATGAGGGGGAGTACAGGGAATTGGAGTTATTTTATGAACTTCTGTAAATTCGCGCACTACTTCTAAATTGATGGCAAAATATTCATCGTTTAAACAGATTACAGCTAAAGGCATCAAACCAGTAAAATCTTCCCCCAAAGTTTGCTCCCTTAAACTTTTTGCTCTCTCGCGAAAAACAGCTCTTTCTTCAGGCGAAACATTGGGAGCAAACAAAAAAGATTTTTTCCGATCCAGGGGAATCTTTTTATCTTGAGGTTCTTTTTCCTCTTGGTTATCCCGCTTTGAATTATGCGTTTCTAAATAGCGAATTAGATGTTGGCTCGACAGCAACATTACGATATCATCTTCCACTCTCGCAACCCCCACCAAAAAGCCTTCCCGTAGCGTTGCGGGTGCAACATCGCTATCAGCTTCCTCTCCGCCATCGCCATAAACCTCTTTACTTATGGAGTTGGACGGAATATTTTTTACCTCGAAAACTTCGCTAACAATAATGCCAATTTGCCCATAAACCCGGTTTTTTGAAACAACCGGGTTTCTTGGGTTTTTTGAAACAACCGGGTTTCCTGGGTTTTTTGAAACAACCGGGTTTCTTGAATCGTGCAGCTCTAGTACGATAACGCTATCTGTTAAGGAATACTCTTGAGGTTCGTATCCCAAACGAATATTAACATCAACGATAGGTAAAATCTCTCCCCGAAGGTCGATAACCCCAACAATAGTAGGTGGAGTTTCGGCGATCGCCACCGCCTCTGGCAGCAAAAAAATTTCCTTAACTGAAAGCGCTTCCACCCCATATAGCGCTCCCTTCACGGAGAAGATCAGATATGGCAGATTTTCCATTCTTTTCTCAATTATTATTCTAGTTTTTTAACAACAACTGCTTTAAGTATTTAATAAAGTCTGATGCTGGGATTTCACCCCGATATTCTACAAGAGAATTTTCTGGCAACTTTTTTAGTAATTCTAAAGCAGTATTTTTCATCTTTCTTGCCCTCATCGTTTGCCCTTCACTCTCATAAATATCTGCCAGTTCCACATAAGCCGATATAGATGTAGGGCAAAGATAGATAATTCTTTTTAACAAACTCTTAGCTTTTTCTCTTTCTCCTCTTTCTTCAGCAATATGCACCAATAAATAATAAGGATTTACTGAAAAATTCTCGACTTCTATCGCTTTTTTACAATACAATTCAGCGCGATCGTACTCCCCTAAATTAGCATAAATTTGAGCTATTAGACAATAAGTATCATAATTTTGAGGATTTGATTCGAGGGCTTTTTCTGCTTTTTCAATAGCTTTAGCATATTTTTTATTCTTAAATAAAGTTTCAGCCTCAGCAAAAATACTATCGGGAGCGCCCTTTTTTATAACTTCTCCCGCCACCATTCTCGGAATAATTAGTCCTTTTTCATTTTGGTGACTCTCGCTATAATTACCCGTTCTTATTTTTTTTTGTGGCGTAGAAGAAGATAAAAAAATCGGGCTTTGTTTTATAGTTTTATCCTCAGCTCGCTCCTTAAATTCTCTTTGAAATTGCAACCATTTATCTTCAACCTTTTCTAAATTTTGTTCGCTGCTTTTTTGATAAACCAAAGATTCTGGAAAAATTCTCACCTTAAATCCGCCCATATTTTGACCGTGAAGTTCGGCATGGGCTGTTATTAAATACCCTTCCGGCCTCAAAGCTTCATAAAATTTTCCGATCGCTAAGAAAATCTGCTCTGGCTTAAAGTAAACAAACACGTTGCGACATACTATTAAATCTAAGTTTTCTGGGAAATCATCTTTAACTAAATTATGCTTGCAAAACTCGACCATTTTCCTAATTTTATCATCAATTTTCCACTCTCCTTTTATCCTTTCAAAATAAAGATTTTGTCGGGAAGCATCTAATTGCCTAAACGACCAAGAACTGTAAATACCTTTTTCGGCTTTTTCCAAAACTATTTCATTGATATCGGTTCCTAAAATAAAAATCTTCCAATCTTGCCAGTCAGGAATCAATTCTCTCGCCAATATTGCCAAAGAATAAGGTTCTTCACCCGTCGAACAACCGGCACTCCAAAGTCGTAGTGTTTTGTTCTTTGATAAACGTTTTTGGGTTATCAATTCGGGGAGCAATACGTTTTTTAGTAAATTAATTTGTCCGCGATCGCGAAAAAAATAAGTTTCAGTCGTTGTTAAACTAATTATCAGTTTTTCCCATTCTGACTTTCCCGCTTCCATCTGGCTCTGCAAGAGCTGATAATACTCTTCAGAATCGGCAATTTTTAAGCTTTTCATCCTCCCTAAAATTTTCTGACTTAAATTACCCAAATCTTGCGCTCGTATTTGCAACCCAGTTTCCTTGGCGATCGTCTTACTAAATAATTCTAATAAAGATGTTTTCATATTCTCAAATTACATATTTTTTGAGGTCAAAGGTCTCATCTGACCTCTGACCTCTGACCTCTGACCTCTGACCTCTAACCTCAAGCAGGATAAATGCGCAAGCGTCGGTTTGGTTCCTCACCAAAACTAGCAGACTTTAAGCGGTAATGTTCCACCAACTCGTGCTGCATTTTACGCACCTTTGAAGAACGCGGTAAAAGTTCCACCGGTTGCCCTTTAGGAATCACAATTTGTTCCACCGCCAAACGAGCTTCCTCCAAAGCCTCCATCTCATCTTCCGAGCCTTGATGAGCAAATAAACTCAACTCTGCAAACTCCGGAGTGCCGAGCTCCTCCATATCTAGCAACCGTCGCAGGGCCTTAGCTATTTGAGGAAGAGAGTTATTTTTGATAACATGAATCGGAACGTGACGAGTTTTAGCTAGATGGCGCAACTTCGATTGTTTGCGAGTATGAGAGCGCAAAGTCATCACCACATCAGCGCTATCAATATCCTTAGTCAAGACCACAGGCAAACCCAAAGTAGCGATGGCCTGTTCTATATGTTGCCGAGCGATCGCGTAAGGATAAACGTGCAAAGGCAAATCCTCACCGTTTGGACCCCTCGTCTCAGAAGGCCCAGCCATCGACAAAGACTCGTCCAACATCTGCTCGAAAGACTGGCGATCGCTCAAAGAACTCTCCACCGCCCCCCTCGACATCCCGCCCCCTGCCGGCAAAGGCATCATATAACCGGAAGCCCGCAAGCCACCATTACTAGAGTCGGCAACAGGCAGGATGTCTATTCTACCTGCAGACCCCTTGACAGATGCTCCCAAGCTCGGGATCCTCGTCGTCGTGCCGTTAGCCAACTCCTGACTAATCCTTACCTCCCCCGTCTCAGTGGTAGTTCGCACCTGAAGAGTAGGTTGACGACCCCGCAAGAAAGCATCCACAGTAGCCGCCACATCTTCGTGAACGATCCAGCGCTGCCTTTCCCACATTTCCACGGCCACTTCAAAAGTAGGCGGCCCCTTCCGTTCCAAAACCGTCTTCTGAGAACCCCGCCGCCGGGCCTCATCATCTCCCAGAGTTACCGCCTGCACCCCACCAACCAAATCTGCCAAAGTCGGGTTCTTCAACAAATTTTCAATTTGATTTCCGTGAGCGGTACCCACCAGCATCACACCTCGTTCGGCGATCGTGCGAGCGGCCATCGCCTCCAACTCCGTACCGATCTCGTCAATGACAATTACTTCTGGCATATGATTTTCCACCGCCTCGATCATCACCTGATGCTGCAACTCAGGACGGGCCACTTGCATCCGACGAGCCCGACCGATGGCCGGGTGAGGGATATCTCCATCCCCAGCAATTTCGTTCGAGGTATCGATAATTACCACCCGTTTTTCTAATTCATCCGCCAGAACCCTTGCAATTTCTCGCAAAGCAGTAGTTTTACCCACCCCGGGCCTGCCCAACAACAAAATCGACCGACCGGTCTCCACCAAGTCGCGGATGCTGCCAATGGTCCCAAACACGGCCCTACCGACGCGGCAGGTTAAACCGATAATTTCCCCAGTGCGATTGCGAATGGCACTAATGCGGTGGAGGGTTTGTTCGATACCCGCACGATTGTCGCTGCTAAAATGACCAACTCGTTCTATGGAATATCTGAGGTCGTCCCTGGAAATAGGTCGGTCGCACAGGTATTCGGCTCGATCTGGAAAGCGGGCCTCTGGAAGGCGACCCAAATCCATCACAATTTCGATCGAACTGTTTCGCTGGGAATGTGTTTCTAAAGGCCGTCTGATTTGTTCCGGCAGAATTTCTAGTAACTTGTTGAGGTCGTCTGTAATTTTCACGATCTGCTATAGTCGTTTTACTCGGTAGTTTAAAAGTCGAAAGGTTGGGCTAACATAACTGGCCTGCTACGAAAAACCCCGCACTCTTCTCTTGATTTGAGAAACTAAGGAATCTGCCATGGTCGCAGCTTCCCAGAGAAGTTCCTCTACTGTTACTAGCTCTATCGAGCTAGAGTTGCCGTCGCTCTGGAGAATGGCTTCTAACTCGGTTTGGTATTCGTGCATTTTTTCTAGTTTTTCCAAAATTGGAGACAACAAAACGCGGGCGTAGCTACCGTAAGCTACACCAGCAACAAAATCTTTTTTTGGGTTTCTTGCCTCAGAGAGCAAACCTGCAGTCCCTAGTTTCTCAACCGTGCGATCGTTCGTGCCCCCTGCCAGTTGTATGTATCCCGGTAAGCCGGCAGCTAGCACTTTTTGGCTCAGTTTTACCGCCGCATTTGTAGAGCCGACTCCTAGATCGCCGCTCATGGGCCGACCGTCAGTTTGCCAAATTAGGGCACAGGGCAAAGGAGAAATGATTTCGTAAAGTCGGCGAAGATATTCGATGAGTTCGGGGCCATCATTACAGCTAATGGCCACCAATTTCAGTCGCCCTACCCACGGTCTGACGCTCTGCCAAAGCCGTTTGAAATCTTTTTCTCTACCTATTTGGGTATGGATTTCTATGGCATCGACTCCTGTTTCTAATACCAGAGGGGCCACCGCTTCGGGAGTGGAGACATAAGAACGGGCATAAATTAGTTCCCTGGGGCAAGCTGGCAAACACCTACCGCAACCATAGCAGCGATCTTCGATTACGCCGGTCAAGTTAGAACCGCTGAAAGTTATGGCATCGGCAGGACATACTTTTTCGCAAGGTCGCCAGCAATCAGTGGGGCAAGCTGCTGGGTTAAATTCGGCTTTGCGAAAATGGGGATCTTCTCCATCGTTGAAGCTGACCATTAGCCACGAGCGCCCTTGGAAGCCTAACCCGCGATTTTTAGCTAGACTTCCTAAATCTTGGGCCAGTTGTAGGGCTTCTCGGGCAGCAGCGATCGCCGCCGGATCTGCAGCTACATCTATGCAATCGGCACCGGCTAGAGCATAGATTAAGGTCAGATTTCTCACCGCAGGCAGGTGTTGGAAACTGGCTCCGCAAATTAGCTTGAACCAGTGGCCTTCTTTTAGAGAGTTTAAGGGATAGTAGCGTTTTGTCACGCTTATATGCTAGCGCTTTGAACTAAAATTTGTCATACCCATCCTCGCATCTGGGTGCATCTGGAGACACGGGGAGGCGGAGACACGGTGACGCGGTGACGCATTCCCCGTGTCACCGGGGAGCAAGTCAGTTTTGTAATTTTTCTCTCTCGATAATTTCATAGAAAATAAATATGCAAAGGTGACTTGCTCCCTGTCACCGTGTCGCCGTGTCCCCGTGTCTCCTTTCTAGATGCACCCAACTACTTTTAAGCAGCTACTAAAGCATCTTCTAGAGGGGTCCATCTTACATAGCGATCGCCCCCCATTTCTACTACCAGTTTTACTTTGGGTTCCATCGTTGGTAAAACTGTCAAATACTCTATTTCTTGACGAGATAGGATTTGGCCTTCAATAATCCACAAAACCAATCCCTTCGCTTTAGCAGGTAATTGCTCGAGTCGATAGTTCAGCACTGGCGGGACATAATAAACATAGCCGACCGCTGCACCGCTGCCCACAGTTTTTTTGCCTAAGTGGGGCGGACGAACTCCATGCACTCCAGTCAGGTACATGGCCAAATCTCCCAACCCCCTAGCAGTAATATTATGGGTCACATAGCCCGCCGCCCTCAAGCGACGTTGGTAACGTCCTTCAAATCCACCCTCCAAAGGGACATATAGGGCCAAAGAACCAGACTTCTCTAAATCCTTAATCATCCCCCGACCAGTTGTAATCAGTGCCATAAGTTAAATTTGCTAAATTGCTCCAACGATCGATTTAGTTCTAAATTATAGTCCTCCTTCTCCTTCTTATCCCAGGGCCAGGGCGAGATAATTTTTTTTTGAAAAAAGGCTAGACAACTGCCAACAAATCGGATATGATGAAAAAATGTCGTAAAAAAGTAGGGAATTTTCCTTTTCCTACCCCATGAAAAGTCCACTGAAAATCAGAGATGGCCAGATTTCCCCGATAGCGATCGGCTCAAAAGAAAAAGCGGTCAAGATTAGTAAGTAAAGACTTTTTTTGTGATACAATTTCCTATTGTCGTCTGCTTGCTTTGCTAAACTAACCCAAATAAGGCCAAAGTAAAGAAGTAGGAAAAAATATCGGATAAAAAATATCGGATACTGAGTAGTTCGCTACTCAAGTCCATTGGCCTAGTGGCAACTAAGTGCCAGCTTTTTTAGTTTTTAGTTGGAAATTTTTTAGTTGGAAAAGGGCAAGAACATGATAAGATGACTCCTTGCCCGCAAAAAGAAAATCGGCGCGACTGCTTTCTTAGAAGGCGGAGGAGTGTTGGTGGCAGTTAAAAACTAGCTTCCACAAACAAACTCCAAGTTGCTTAGATTTAGCACCTGCAAAAAATTAAAAATGCAGGTGTGCTAATCGTGTCCGATAAAAAAAACATCGCAGGCAAACTTGCAATCGTTGGATTGACGGGAAAACGCCAATCCAAAAACTTGTAGCGCGCAAACAACGCAAACAAAAGGAGAAACAATGTCACTCGGTATCCTTGGGACCAAAGTAGGCATGACACAAGTGTTTGACGCTGAAACAGGTATAGCAATTCCTGTAACAGTGATTCAAGCAGGACCATGCAAAGTAACTCAAATAAAAACCGAACCCACCGATGGCTACATAGCCATTCAATTAGGTTACGGCGAAACAAAAAACAAAACTCGTAAATTAAATACAAAACAACCAAAAGAGGTCAACAAATACTTGACCAACCCAGAAATAGGACATTTACAAAAATCAGGTGGAACTCCCTTACGTCACTTGCGCGAATATCGAGTAGAAGATACGAGTAGCTTTGAATTAGGAAACGAAATCAAAGTCGATATATTTGAACCAGGTCAACTGGTAGATGTCAGCGGAACCAGTATCGGAAAAGGGTTTGCCGGCTATCAAAAACGGCATAACTTTAGGCGAGGACCGATGTCTCACGGTTCAAAAAACCACCGCTTGCCAGGTTCGACAGGTCCGGGCTCGACTCCGGGACGGATTTATCCTGGTAAGAAAATGGCAGGACGTTTGGGAGGTAAAAAAATCACAACGCGCCAATTAAAAGTAGTCAGAATAGATTCGGAACGAAATCTGTTAATGATTAAAGGAACGGTCCCCGGAAAACCAGGCAGTTTGGTAAGTATTGCACCAACTAATAAAGTTGGAAACAAATAAATTAAGAGATAATGGGCCATAGGTAATGGGTAAGATGAAAAAGTAATTTCCAAATCCCAAATCCCAAATCCCAAATCCCAAAAAAGTTAAAATCGCGAAAGGAACAAACTAGCTATGGTGAATTTTGTAGTCAAAAACTGGCAAGGGGAAGAAGCAGGACAGGCAACATTAGAATTACGAGTTGCCAAAGAAGAAAATGCCGCTCATATAGTTCATAGAAGCCTGAGATTGTACGAAGCAAATAACCGTCAAGGAACGGCCAGTGCAAAAACAAGGGCAGAAGTTAGGGGAGGCGGTCGCAAACCCTGGCGACAAAAAGGAACTGGCAGGGCAAGGGCAGGATCGATCCGATCGCCCCTCTGGCGCGGCGGTGGTGTCATCTTCGGTCCCAAACCGAGAGATTATTCCCATAAAATCAACAAAAAAGAAAAGCGTTTGGCATTGCGAACGGCTCTGATGAGTCGGTCAGAAGATTCGATCGTAGTAGAAGAGTTTGCCGATAAACTACCGAGACCGAAAACCAAAGAGTTAGCAAATGCAATGGAGCGTTGGGGAGTTAAGGCAGATGAAAAAGTATTGTTAATCCTACCGGAGAAACAAGAAAACGTTTATTTGTCAGGCCGCAACATAGCTAATATGAAAATAATTTTAAGCACCCACTTAAATATTTACGACATATTAGCCGCAGATAAAATAGTGACAACACCAACTGGACTGGAGAAAATTCAGGAAGTTTACAATGGCTAAATATAAAGAACGCGATTTAATAGATTTAATCAAACGTCCCGTAGTAACAGAAAAAGCTACGAGGATCATGGAGTTGGAACAATTCACCTTTGATGTAGATCCCAGGGCGACCAAGCCTAAAATTAAAACGGCGATCGAACAACTTTACGATGTCAAAGTGATAGGCATCAATACCCAAAACTTGCCTCGCAAAAAAAAGAGAGTAGGTAGATTTATTGGCTATAAGCCTTGTTATAAAAGGGCGATCGTTACCCTGGAAAATGGAGAACCCCTAAGAAAGATTCTCTTCCCAGAGTTATAATCGGTTAGTTAATTGTTAATTGTTAGTGGTTAATGGTTAAATAGCGAGAGCTTGGTTAACAGCAGGCGACTAACAAGATTAACAGGCGATATGCCTGTTCTACTAACAAGATGTAAACCTATTAAGCAACTGAGCTAAAATCAATCATGGGCATACGTTCTTACCGACCATACACTCCTAGCACCAGGGAACGCAGCGTCTCTGACTTTAGTGAAATTACTAAAAAAGAGCCGGAAAAGTCTCTGGTAACATCTAAACACAGAGCCAAAGGTCGCAACAATCGCGGCGTAATAACTTGTCGCCACCGAGGAGGAGGTCACAAAAAACTCTATCGAATTATCGACTTTCGTCGCGACAAACGCGACATCCCGGCAAAAGTAGCAGCCATAGAATACGATCCCAACCGCAATGCGAGAATTGCCCTGCTGTTTTATCAAGATGGAGAAAAGCGTTATATTCTTCATCCAGTGGGCTTGCAAGTAGGGGCAACTATAAGCGCTGGAACTAATGCCTCCATAGATATAGGCAATGCCTTGCCACTAGAGCGGATTCCCTTGGGTACGCAAGTGCATAACGTAGAGCTAACACCTGGAAAAGGCGGACAGATAGTTCGTGCGGCGGGAGCTTCCGCTCAGGTAGTAGCAAAAGAAGGAGATTATGTAACCATTAAGCTACCATCTGGAGAGAGGAGAAAAGTAAGAGCTAACTGTTATGCAACTATAGGTCAAGTGGGCAATACAGATGCTAGGAATATTAGTTTAGGAAAAGCAGGACGCAATCGCTGGAAAGGTCGCCGACCTACAGTGAGGGGAAGCGTGATGAACCCTGTAGATCACCCTCATGGAGGTGGTGAAGGAAAGGCTCCCATCGGCAGAAGCGGACCGATGACACCTTGGGGCAAACCAGCTTTAGGTGTGAAGACTCGTAAGAAGAAAAAACGCAGCGATAGCTTAATCGTTCAACGCCGTCGTAAGTCTTCCAAACGCAGTAAGGGCGGTCGTCAAAGTTAATTTTTGCTAATTGCTAATGGTAAACAAACAATTAGCAATTAGCAATTAACAATTAGCAACTAACAACTAACAAAACCATGTCTAGATCTTTAAAAAAAGGACCGTTTATAGCCGATAGTCTCCTGACAAAAATTGAAGCGTTAAACACCAAAGGCGAAAAACAAGTGATTAAAACTTGGTCGCGAGCTTCAACAATTCTGCCTCAGATGGTAGGTCACACGATCGCAGTTCATAACGGACGCCAGCACGTTCCCATTTTTATCTCAGAACAAATGGTGGGGCATAAATTGGGCGAATTTGCACCGACGAGAACCTTTAGAGGTCATGCTAAAGATAAAAAATCCAAACGCTAAGTAAAGCGAACCTTTCGATTAATTGAGTAAGAAATAAAAATCGATGCCAAGAGCGATCGAATCAAGGAGAGGAGAAAAAGATGCCCAAAGTAGTAGATACAACCAATGAAGTAAAAGCGGTAGCTCGTTATATTAGGATGTCTCCCTATAAAGTGCGACGAGTTCTCGACCAAATTAGAGGAATTTCTTATCGCGAGGCATTAATTATACTCGAATTTATGCCCTACCGTTCCTGCGATCCAGTTAGAAAAGTGCTGCGGTCCGCAGCAGCCAACGCCGAACATAATTTAGGAATAAACCCGGCAAGTTTAATAATATCCAAAGCCTTTGCAGATGGAGGACCTTGTTTGCCTCGCTACAGACCGCGAGCTCAAGGCCGTGCCTACAGAATTCGCAAACCAACTTGCCATATCACCGTAGCAGTAGCTCCTTTAGTAGAAGAATAAAAAAAAATTAAATTATCTTCTACTGACTTAAGACATTATTACCTAAGAAAACATCAAAAAATGGGACAAAAAATACATCCAATTGGTTTTAGACTAGGCATTACCCAAGAACATCGTTCTCGATGGTATGCCGATCCCAAAAACTACCCACAACTGTGCCAGGAAGATTATAAAATTCGTCAATACGTCAAGAAAAACCTAGCAAATGCAGGCATATCTCAAGTACGGATAGAACGAAAAGCAGACCAAATCGATTTAGAAATTCGCACTGCCAGACCGGGAGTTGTCGTGGGAAGAGGCGGCCAAGGAATTGAAAATTTACGAGTAGGACTCCAACAAGAATTAGGCGGCAATCGCCAAATCAGGATCAATGTCGTAGAAGTAGCAAAAGTAGATGCAGATGCTACGCTAATTGGCGAGTATATCGCTCAACAATTAGAGCGAAGAGTTTCCTTTCGTCGAGTTGTACGTCAAGCAATTACCAGAGCCCAGAAAGCAGGAGTTGAGGGGATTAAAGTCCAAGTCAGCGGTCGAGTAAATGGAGCTGAAATTGCTCGTACCGAAGCAACCAGAGAAGGTAGCGTTCCCCTGCACACCTTAAGGGCAGATCTTGACTACGCATATTGTACCGCTCAAACCATTTACGGTATTCTTGGGATTAAAGTTTGGGTATTTAAAGGAGAAATTATTCCCGGTCAAGAAGAAGCAGCGGCAGCAAATCAACCAACTAAGCGACGTCAACAAAAGCGTCGCCAACAATATGAAGACCGCTAAAAAATAGGCAGGAGGTCAGAGGTCAGAGGTTAGAGGTCAGAGGTCAGAGGTCAGAGGTTAGAGGTCAGAGGTAAGTAGGTTAGGCCCGTGCGAACCTACACCCAACAAAAAATATCGCCATTCCCAGGCAAAACTAACTAAGCAAAACCCAAAAGCGAACCAGTAGAAATCTCATGTTAAGTCCTAAAAGAACAAAATTCCGCAAACAACAGCGCGGACGAATGAAAGGTCAAGCAACCCGAGGCAATACAATCAGCTTCGGCGAATTTGCTCTCCAAGCATTAGAACCGGCTTGGATTAACTCTCGTCAAATAGAGGCCGCCCGTCGTGCGATGACTCGCTATCTTCGTCGGGGTGGGAAAATTTGGATTCGGATTTTTCCAGATAAACCGGTAACCATGCGACCCGCAGAAACCCGTATGGGTTCTGGTAAAGGTGCCCCCGAATATTGGGTTGCAGTGGTCAAGCCCGGGCGCATTATGTTTGAAATTGGGGGCGTTGGCGAAGATGTGGCCAAAGAAGCTATGCGTTTGGCTTCTTTTAAGTTACCGATTAAAACAAAGTTCATTACGAAAGAAGGAGAATAGTAAACTTATGGCTTTTCCCAAGATTGAAGATGCTAGAAATTTAAACGATGAAGAACTGGCATCAGAAATTTTAGAAGCTAAGAAAAAACTTCTCGAACTCCGCTTGTTAAAAGCTACTGGAAGATTAGAGAAGCCCCATGAGTTCAAACATACTCGTCATCGGATAGCCCAATTGATGACTGTAGAAAAAGAACGAGAATTAGCAGCTTCTAAAGAATCTGCTGCCTCCGGACCGGAGCAAGCCAATGGAGCTGAAACTAGCTCTCAAACAGAAACTAGCAGCTAGGTTCAAAAATCCGAAGTATTAAATGATGTATGGGTGGTAAAAAAAAGTAGCGATCGCTTTCCTCTTTTAGTGGAGGTTGCACGTCTTGAATTACTTATTACCCATTACTTATTACCCATTACGAAAAAGAGGTAGTTATGGCAGTAAAAGAAAGAGTAGGTGTCGTTGTCAGCAATAAAATGCAAAAAACAGTGGTAGTAGCTGTAGAAAACCGCGCCTCTCACCCAAAATACGGGAAAATTGTGGTTAGAACCAAAAAATATAAAGCTCACGATGAAGAAAGTAAGTGTCAAGAAGGAGATCGAGTAAGAATTAGAGAGACTCGTCCCCTGAGCAAGACTAAACGTTGGACAATTGCAGAAATTATCGCTTCTTCAACTTAAGTAAAAGCAAACTACGAGTTCAAAAGTGGTTTTCTCTAGCTAAAACAAAAATTAACTAGAAAAAAAAACGGCTGAAAAATCTGTAAAAGCCAAAAGCAAACGGGCGATCGAGCAGGCAAAAAATAGTTCTCGCTTCGGACTTCAATGGACGTTTGATAGCTAAAAAAAAACCGAATCTACCCAAAAAATAACACCGATGATTCAATCTCAGACCATACTGAATGTTGCCGATAATAGTGGGGCCCGCAAATTAATGTGCATCCGCGTATTAGGCGGGGGCAACCGTCGATACGCCGGTATAGGCGATCAAATTATCGCAGTAGTAAAAGACGCAACTCCCAATATGGGCGTCAAAAGGTCCGATGTAGTTAGGGCAGTAATAGTCCGCACTCGTAAAGGACTGCGCCGCGAAAGCGGCATGAGCATTCGTTTTGATGACAATGCTGCAGTGATTATTAACCCAGAGGGCAATCCCAGAGGAACCCGCGTATTCGGTCCTGTAGCCCGCGAACTCAGGGACAGAAATTATACTAAAATCGTTTCCCTAGCACCGGAGGTACTCTAATGGCTTGGAAAAAAAAGGTTAAGTTAACCGCTAATGGAAAACCAGTAAGCTATAAAATGCACGTTAAAAAAGGCGACACCGTGCAAATAATTTCGGGTAAAGATAAGGGCAAAGTAGGTGAAATTCTGACAGTATTGCCTAAATCCAGCAAAGTAGTGGTCAAAGAGGTTAATTTGAGGACTAAACACGTTAAACCTCAAATGGAAGGAGAGTCCGGTAAGATTGTTACCTTTGAGGCTCCAATCCATAGTTCTAACGTGATGCTCTATTCCACGAAAGAAAATGTAGCTAGTCGCATTTGCTACACCTTTACCGAAGAAGGTCGTAAAGTGCGAAAACTCAAGAAAACTGGTGAAATAATCGATTAATTCAGAAGTAATAAAGCAGTTGGATTCGGTTTGAAAAACTCGATAATTGCTGAATTACCAACGAGTAACAGAAGTAGGAAATATGGCAGACAAACTAAAAAATACTTACCTGGAAAAAATCGTGCCAAAACTGATGGAAGAGTTTAAATATACTAATATCCATCAAGTGCCTAAATTGGTAAAAATTACCGTTAACCGAGGTTTAGGCGAAGCATCTCAAAATGCTAAAGCACTAGACTCATCTATCAAAGAAATAGCAACAATTACAGGTCAAAAACCAGTAGTAACGCGGGCAACAAAAGCGATCGCAGGCTTTAAAATCCGCCAAGGAATGCCTGTAGGAGTTATGGTAACATTGCGCTCAGATCGGATGTATGCCTTTTTAGATAGATTGATCAATTTAGCATTGCCCAGAATTAGAGACTTTCGGGGCGTCAGTCCCAAGAGTTTTGACGGACGCGGCAACTATAGCTTAGGCGTAAAAGAACAGCTAATTTTTCCCGAGATAGACTACGATACTATCGACCAAATTCGGGGCATGGACATTTCAATTATTACCACAGCCAACACCGACAATGAAGGCCGCGCTTTGTTAAAAGAAATGGGTATGCCCTTCCGCAGCTAACATCAGAACTAGGAGAGAAAAAAGGAAAAATGGCGGCTAACGATACCATAGCAGATATGCTGACGCGCATTCGCAATTCTTGCATGGCACAGCATTCAACCACAAAAGTTCCAGCTACAAAAATGACCCGCAATATTGCCCAAGTCTTAAAAGAAGAAGGCTTTATTGGTGAGTTTGAAGTTACTGGAGAAGGAATCAAACAGTATTTGGTGATTTCTTTGAAGTATAAAGGTAAAAATCGCCAACCCATCATTAGGCATATTCAGCGCATAAGCAAGCCAGGGTTGCGAGTTTACAAAAATCGTAAAGAATTACCAAAGGTTTTAGGTGGAATTGGAATTGCGATTATTTCCACATCCTGCGGGATTATGACAGACAAAGAAGCTCGACGCCGAGGTATAGGAGGCGAAGTGCTTTGTTATGTTTGGTAAGGGTAATGGGAAATAGGTAATTGAGAAAAAAAACGCCAAAAGTCAAATAATCAATTACCAACTTTATAAGTTTTATTTTCCCAACCCTGTTCCCCAACACTAACCATTAACAACCACAAGCAAAATATGTCTCGAATTGGTAAACGTCCGATTAATATCCCTAATAAAGTTACCGTCACCATTGACGGTCAAAAAGTAGCGGTAAAAGGGCCTAAGGGCGAACTTTCTAGGGTATTGCCACTAGAAATTGCCCTTACCCAGGAAGGAGAAACTTTGGTTGTCAAACCAAAGAATGATTCCCGTAAGGCCCGGCAGCGCTACGGTTTATCTAGAACTCTGGTGGCCAACATGGTCGAGGGAGTTTCTAAAGGTTTTGAACGACGCTTAGAAATTCAAGGAGTCGGTTACAGGGCTCAGGTTCAAGGCCGTAACCTAATTTTAAATGTGGGTTACAGCAATCCAGTGGAAATGCCGGCTCCAGAGGGCATCAATATTGCTGTAGAAAATAACACCAATGTAATTGTGAGTGGCATAAATAAAGAAATGGTGGGTAATACAGCAGCTAAAATTCGTGGCGTTCGCCCTCCAGAAGTTTATAAAGGAAAAGGCATTCGTTATGCAGGTGAAATGGTAAGACGTAAAGCGGGTAAAGCAGGTAAGAAGTAAACAGTTTACTTGAGAAGCCAACCCAGAAATTACTGCTTTTTGTTAGTTGTCAGTTGTTAATTGAAAATTTTAATTGCTTTTTGACAATTAGCAATTAGCAATTAGCAATTACCGATTACCCATTAACTAAATTGTTAAGTTAAAAAGAGTTTAAAGATGAAACTGACTCGAAGAGAATTAGTGCAAAGGCGGCATCGTCGGGTGCGACGTAAAGTTTTTGGGACTCCCGAACGTCCCAGACTAGCCGTATTTAGAGCAAATGCCCATATTTATGCTCAAGTAATTGATGACACAAGCCACCATACTTTAGTTGCAGCTTCAACAGTAGAACCCGAACTAAAGTCAAAACTGAAATCGGGAGCTACTTGTGAAGCTTCCCAAGAAGTAGGCAAGTCGATCGCCAAGCGAGCCCTGGAAAAAGGGATTACTAAAGTGGTTTTCGATCGAGGTGGTAATATTTATCACGGTCGGGTAAAAGCATTGGCAGAAGCAGCTCGCGAAGCAGGGTTGGACTTCTAAGCCATAATCGATTAAAATAGAAGGCGGTTTTTAACTTTTAAAGTCAATCTTGTTAAAAGCTCTAACACACAGGAGAAAGCTATGGCAGAACAGCGTCGTAAAAAAGGCAATCGTACCAAAGAAAAAGAAACCGACTGGCAAGAAAGAGTAGTTCAAATTCGCCGAGTTACTAAAGTAGTTAAAGGTGGTAAAAACCTAAGCTTCCGCGCAGTTGTCGTCGTTGGCAACGAAAAAGGTCAAGTGGGAGTAGGCGTAGGCAAGGCAGCAGATGTTATTGGGGCAGTAAAGAAGGGGGTGGCTGATGGCAAAAAGCATTTGATTGAAGTCCCCCTAACTAAGTCTAGTTCTATTCCTCATCCCGTTAATGGTGTTGGTGGCGGTGCTAAAGTTCTCATGCGACCGGCAGCACCAGGAACCGGGGTAATTGCGGGAGGGGCCGTTAGAACTGTACTGGAATTGGCCGGTGTGCGTAATATTTTGGCCAAACAATTAGGTTCTAACAATCCTTTGAACAATGCAAGAGCGGCTGTCAATGCTTTGGCTACCCTCAGAACCTTTTCGGACGTAGCAGAAGAACGCGGTATTCCAGTCGAAAATCTTTATGCTTAGTCACCCACCGGGGAATTGGAATGGGCTGCTTTTGGCTAATTTTTTTAATTAAAAATTAAATTGAGTTCCCATTTCCAGTTCTTAATTTTTTCGATCGCTAACTAGGAAATAACACTAATAAAGAAACACTAATAAAGAATATGAGATTACAAGATGCAGTACCTAAAAAGGGTTCTCAAAAGCGAGGCCGCCGACTGGGACGAGGAATTTCTGCAGGTCAAGGTGCAAGCTGTGGTAAGGGAATGCGAGGCCAAAAATCCCGTTCTGGTAGAAGCACCCGGCCTGGTTTTGAAGGGGGGCAAAATCCTTTATACCGTCGCTTGCCTAAGTTGAAGAGCTTTCCCATAGTCAATCGGAAAAATTACACCATTATAAATGTAAGTAAATTGGCATCCTTGGAAGCAAATACAGAGGTAACTCTTTCTTCTTTGATGGCAGCGGGAATTGTTACTAGCAACGACGGACCGTTGAAAATCTTGGGGGATGGAGAGCTGAACGTGCCTCTGAGAGTACGAGGGGCAGGTTTTAGCAAAAGCGCCCGCAGCAAAATCGAAGCTGCCGGTGGCAGTTGTTCGATAATTGAAGGAGCGGAAAAAGTTCCAGTTACAGCTAATTCTTCAGAAGACGGTTAGTTTTGGGGAAGAAAATTTTCACTGACTATTGGCTTATGAAGTTTGAGTTTTGACTGGGGCAGGGATAACCTAATTTTGGTAAAATCAAAAAAAAATATAAAATCTAAAATCAAACATCATAAAAATGGACATTAGTCGAGAAAAATCGCCCACTGCTCAAGAGACCTTCTTGCAGATGGCTCAAGCTGCCGGCTTGCGAGGTCGGCTTTTAGTAACTCTAGGTCTGTTGATTTTGGTGCGATTGGGCGTTTATTTGCCAGTGCCAGGCATAAATCGACAAGCCTTTGCGGAAAATATTCAGAATAGTCCAGTGATAGGCTTTTTGGATTTGTTTTCAGGAGGAGGCCTGTCAGCTTTGGGGATTTTTGCCCTGGGGATTATTCCTTTTATCAATGCGTCGATCATTATGCAATTAATGACGGCGGCCCTTCCTAGCTTGGAAAATTTGCAAAAAAATGAAGGAGAAGCAGGGCGACGTAAAATTTCCCAGATAACTCGCTATGTAGCTTTGGGTTGGGCTTTAATACAAAGCTTTGGTTTGTCTTTGTATGTAAATAATTTGCCAGAAGTGGCGATAAATGCAGGACCAATATTCATTGTCGAGACAGTATTGGCGGTGACAGCAGGTTCGATGTTTGTCATGTGGGTATCGGAGTTAATTACCGAACGAGGTATTGGCAACGGTGCATCTCTGCTAATTTTTGTGAACATCGTGGCCGTATTACCTCAGTCTCTTGGGAATACAATTCAATTGTTTGAGGTAGGCGATCGCGCCATTGTAGGACGGGCGATAATTTTGCTGTTGGTATGGATAGCAACAATTGTAGGCATCGTCTTCGTTCAAGAAGGAACTCGCAGAATACCTATTGTCTCAGCCCGTCGCCAAGTAGGTCGCAAACTTTACAGAGAAAAATCAAGCTACTTACCTTTGCGACTCAATCAAGGCGGGGTGATGCCGATTATTTTCGCTTCTGCAGTTTTATTTCTGCCAGCTACTATAGCAGGGTTTGCAGGCAATCGAGTTTTGAGCGAGATTGCAACTGCAGTTAGTCCGGGGGGCAATCCGTGGGTTCACGTTCCATTTTATTTTCTTTTAATTCTCTTCTTCAGCTATTTCTACGCTTCCCTGATTATGAACCCCGTAGATATGTCTCAAAATTTAAAGAAAATGGGAGCGAGTATTCCGGGAATCCGCCCTGGCAAAACTACCAGCGAATATTTAGAGAAGGTTTTAAATCGCCTGACTTTTTTAGGAGCAATGTTTTTGGGGGTAGTGGCAATTATACCTACTGCGGCTGAAAATGCTTTGCGTTTGCCTAACTTGGGATTCGGCGCGACTTCTCTGTTGATTCTGGTAGGTGTGGCCATTGATACGGCCAAACAAATTCAAACTTATGTGATCTCGCAACGATACGAAGGAATGGTGAAACAATAGTGGTGAAATTGGTGTTTTTGGGCCCCCCAGGGGCAGGTAAAGGAACTCAAGCGGCTCGTCTAGCAGGTCTTTATAATGTGGCTCATGTATCGACGGGTGACATTTTGCGCTCAAATGTGGCACGACAAACGCAGCTGGGTATTCAAGCGAAAGAGTATATGGATCGGGGGGATTTGGTCCCGGATACCCTGATTAGAAATATGATCGAACATCGTTTGGATGAGGCTGATACTAAAAAAGGTTGGATTTTAGATGGATTTCCCAGAAATGTTAATCAAGCATATTTTATCGATGAATTGTTGTCGAAAAAGATGGAATTAACGGAAGACAAAAATGGAGCTAGTTTATTTCTAGCCATCAACCTGGTGGTGTCCGATGAGGTTTTGGTAAAGCGTTTGTTAGCAAGGGGGCGGGCAGATGATAATGAAGAGACGATTCGCCATCGCTTGCAAATTCATCATCAAGAAACTGAACCTTTGATTGAATTTTATCAAAATCGAGATCGGCTTGTTTCTATAGATGGCGCTCGCCCCGTGGATGAGGTAGCCAGGGTTCTTACTGAAGCGATCGACTCGTCCTACTCTAACAACTAGAAGTGGAAATGCTAGTCTTAGACTAAGGCAACAGAGGGGATGGGCAATTTTGATAAAAAGTTGAAAATCCAGAGGGAAGGGGCTAAGTGCCCAAAAATCCTAAAAATTAAAAACTTTTGATAAGATATGTAAATTAGCCGCTCCCATCAGTGGGGTTGACTTCTGTGGAGAGCGGTGATTTGCAGCGTTGAGGTTTGTACCAATTGGCTAAACAAGATCTAATAGAAATGGAAGGGACAGTGACTGAATCACTTCCCAATGCAATGTTTAGGGTAGATCTGGACAATGGGTTTAACGTATTAGCTCATATTTCAGGGAAAATCCGTAGAAACTACATCAAGATTCTGCCGGGCGATCGCGTAAAAGTGGAGTTAACTCCTTACGATTTGAGCAAAGGCAGAATCACCTATCGTCTTCGTAAAAAGTAAAAACAGACCATCGAAGCTCCTCCAAACTATTTTTCAGTTTTGTCAAAAAACCAAATAGAGGGGTATTTGTCAAAAAACCAAATAAATGATATAATACTAAATTTGTAGCGTCGCCAAAAGAGGCATGAAAGTAAGAGCATCTGTCAAGAAAATTTGTGAGAAGTGCCGAATCATCCGTCGTAACGGTCGAGTTCGGGTAATTTGTACGAACCCGAAACACAAACAACGTCAGGGTTAGGCATGGCCTCCACCTGGGGCGGGTATTATCCGTACCGATTAACTTTTTAGATCGAAATTAAATGCAGTTCGATCTAATCCTTAAACACACAGAGAAAAAATGGCAAGAATAGCAGGAGTAGATCTGCCACGCGATAAGCGCGTAGAGATAGGTCTGACATACATTTATGGAATTGGGCTGTCCCGTTCCCAAGAGATTTTAGCGGCAACCGGAGTAAATCCAGATACTCGCGTTAAAGATTTAAGTGATGCCGACGTAGCAGCTTTGCGGGCGGCGGTTCAAGAAAATTATCAAGTCGAGGGGGACCTTCGCCGTTGGGAGGCCATGAACATCAAGCGTTTGATGGATATTGGTACTTATCGGGGCCGCCGTCATAGAATGGGCCTACCAGTGCGAGGGCAGCGAACTCGTACTAATGCTAGAACTCGTAGAGGTGGCCGCAAAACTGTGGCGGGTAAGAAAAAGGCCAGCTCTAAGAAATAACTTCTGTAATCCTATCTGTGGTGAAAAAATACCACTGCAGAGGGTTTGGGAAGCTTGGGCGAATTATAAATCGGCGAATTATAAGTTGAAAAAGGCGAACGCTTTTAAAGGCAAGAATAAAGAAGGTCCAACGGTAAAAAAAACACTTCTGGCTGTAGGGCCGTCCCCAAAAGATGCCCTAAGCCTAGCTTTTAGGATGGGTAAGCCTACAGGCCAGTCAATATTGCCAAACAACCTCGCTGAATTTTGTGGCCATAAAGCCAAAAGGTCGTCGTTACACGTCCATGAAATGAGATTGGGAATGGGGAATTGGGTTCTGGCTCTTGAGGTAAATTGTCCTCGGGAGTGGATCGAACAGAGAGCGCGATGTGTTTTTGCTACTCCCTTGGTGCTTTCTCAATATGGGGAAAGTAAATAAATTTACTAGGGAGGGCAGCACCCATATTGTTAGGTCGTCCTTAGGACTTAGTTACGCCTGCAAACAAGAAGGGGCTGGCTCCCTAAATTGAAGCTCCGAAGCAATCGTAAATCTGGCATTGCCAGGTTTTGCCTTACCGTGAGGTTGTCCGCAGGACTGACAATGCCTCAATTGTGTCAGTATTGCACAGCAGGCATCTATTAATTAGATGGGTGTAGGGCGATCGCGCTCTTTTCCTCAGCTTATAACCAGCAAAAAGATGGACCGACAAGTACCGGGAAAAAACAGGGATTATGTCCTGGTGCTTTCTAAGAGCAGACAATGAACTTGAGAAAAAATTCAACAAACAACTATGGCGCGACAATCAGGTAAAAAAACGGGCGCAAAAAAACAAAAAAAGAATGTGCCCAACGGGGTAGCCTACATTCAGTCTACCTTCAACAACACAATTGTAACCATTACCGATCTTAATGGGGAGGTGATTTCCTGGGCTTCAGCGGGTTCGAGTGGCTTTAAAGGTGCCAAGAAAGGAACTCCTTTTGCAGCCCAAACAGCAGCCGAGAATGCGGCCCGCCGCGCGGGAGACCAAGGTATGCGTCAAATAGAAGTGATGGTAAGCGGACCGGGAGCGGGAAGAGAAACGGCAATAAGGGCCTTACAAGCGGCTGGATTAGAAATAACCCTTATTCGAGATATTACCCCAATTCCTCACAACGGCTGCCGTCCACCCAAGCGGCGTCGAGTTTAATTTGCTGGGCTAATTTAAGCATCTGGCGGAAATTAGCGATGTTGTTTTTGAGAGCTAAGTCTCTCATGGCGAGACAACGGGAGCAAAAAAAGTTAATTCACTCTGGGGGTTCAATGTTCAAGGGAGGTCTCTCCGTGGCGCAGTTTCATATTGAATGTGTAGAATCCACCACTGATAAAGATCGCAGTCAGTACGGAAAATTTATAATCGAACCCCTGGCTCGCGGTCAAGGAACGACGGTGGGAAATGCACTAAGACGAGTGCTGTTGTCAAATTTAGAAGGAACAGCGGTAACATCAGTCAGAATTGCTGGGGTAAATCACGAGTTTGCGACGATTAAGGGAGTACGGGAAGATGTTTTAGAAATATTACTGAATATGAAGGAGGTGGTCTTAAAAAGCCATTCCAATCAACCACAAATAGGTAGGTTGCGTATCGAGGGACCGGCAACTGTTACTGCAGATCGCTTTGACGTACCTTCAGAGGTAGAAATTATCGATCGCAGCAAATACATTGCAACGCTATCCGAACAGTCGGTTCTGGAAATGGAGTTCAGGATTGAAAAAGGCATTGGTTATCGGTCGGTAGATCGCTCCCGCGACCGACTGGCAGCTTTGGATTTTCTCCAAATCGATGCCATGTTTATGCCAGTGCGCAAAGTGAACTACATTGTTGAGGACGCTAGAGTAGGTGGTAATATCGATCAAGACCGACTGATTATGGAAATCTGGACTAATGGGAGTTATACTCCTCAACAAGCTCTGAGTCAAGCGGCTCGTATTCTGCTGGAACTATTTGAACCGCTGAAAGATCTTTCCTTGGTGGAGAAACCAGATTCGGGAGCCGATACCGATCCAACCAGTCAAATTCCAATCGAAGAATTAAACCTTTCAGTTCGAGCTTATAACTGTCTTAAAAGGGCTCAAATTAATTCGGTGGCCGACTTATTGGAATACAGCCAAGAAGACCTTTTGGAAATAAAAAACTTCGGTCAAAAGTCTGCTGAAGAAGTCATAGAAGCCCTACAAAAACGGTTAGGTATTACCTTGCCAATAGAAAGACCGGCTAAAGCTCCTTAAAATTTTTTTTGGGGGAATGGGGAATGGAGAATGAGTGGGAAAGGTTTGGCAACAAACTTTACGTTATTACCCAGAGCGCCTCTTCTCTTTTACTGGTAATTTGAAAAGGTTTTTTGTACTTTTTTGAACTTGAATTTCTCCCAGAAAAAAATTAAGAGAAAAAATCCACAAATTAAGGAGAGAAAAGAGTTATGCGTCACCGTTGTAAAACGCCCAAACTAGGTCAACCGGCAGATAGGCGTCGCGCCATGCTGCGATCGCTAGCTACGGAATTAATCAGACACGGTAGAATTACTACAACCCAAGCCCGTGCCAAGGCAGTGCGGGCGGAAGCGGAAAAAATGATTACCCTAGCCAAAGATGGCTCTTTGGCAGCACGCCGACAAGCTCTGGGCTATCTCTACGACAAAGACCTAGTTCACTCTTTATTTGAAGGAGTGCCCAAAAAATACGGCAGCAGAAATGGTGGATATACCAGAATTATGCGAACTGTAAACCGTCGTGGAGATAATGCCAAAATGGCTGTTATCGAGCTAGTTTAATTTGAAAAAAACCGGGTGTAGGTCACTTTGTAATAAGCCAATAATTTGTCGCTTTTTGGGAATGGGGAATGGGGAACAGAGACTTGGCAATCGTTCCTTTAACAAAAAGTGGTAAATTGTGGTTTAGATTCAAAATATAGCACCCTCAATGACCGATTTCAATTGGCAGCGCGTTGCTTTAGTCATCCAATATCAAGGAACCCACTTTCATGGATGGCAAAGACAAGTAAACCTGCGAACGGTTCAGGAAGAAATAGAAAATACCATTTCGGGTATCGCAGATTGTCCTGTAACTTTGCACGCTGCCGGCAGAACTGATGCTGGAGTTCATGCTGCAGCTCAAGTGGCCCATTTTGATGTCCAAGGTCCAATTCCTGCGGAGAAATGGGCCTCAATACTTAACTCCAGACTGCCCCCAGATGTCCTGATTAGGGCCTCTGTAAAGGTAGAGCCTAACTGGCACGCACGCTTCTCGGCAATTTCGCGTCGCTATCGCTATATCCTCTATACAGATAAACGGCCTAATTTGTTTGTTCGGCCTTTTGTCTGGCATTATTATCGGGCTCTTTTGGACGAGTCCTTAATCCAGTTCGCTTTAAATCCGCTAATTGGCCATCATAATTTAGCAGCTTTTCAAAGGGCAGGCTCTTCTCGTCCTCATTCTTGGGTGGAAGTGCAAGAGGTAAAATGCCTCAGACAAGGGCCGTTCGTAACCATAGAAGTTCAAGCAAGTGGATTTCTCTATGGCATGATGCGACTGCTGGTGGGAATGCTAGTTGAAGTGGGGCGTAAGGAGCGATCGCTCGATAACTTTAGAGAAATTTGGCTCGAAAGACAACGGGAAGTTGTCAAATATGCGGCCCCTGCCTGCGGTCTCTGCCTGCTGCGAGTTGGCTACCCAGATTTTCCCTGTCCGCCGGCAGTTTGGTACGACACCATGCCCAAATTTGTCTTGGGGCATGGGGAATGGGAAATCGGGAATAGCCAATTCAGCCAACCAAATTAAGAGCAGCCAATACCGAAAATCCAACATCCAATTATGAATAAAACTCACGTTCCATCAATAGACTCTCTAGACCATAAATGGTACGTCGTTGATGCCGAAGGCCAACGTCTGGGGAGACTTGCCAGCGAAATCGCCCAAATTATCAGGGGTAAAAACAAGCCAAACTTCACTCCCCACCTAGATACGGGGGATTTTGTCATTGTAGTTAATGCGGAAAAAGTAGAAGTAACTGGCAAAAAAGCGAATCAGAAACTCTATCGCCGCCATTCCGGGAGACCGGGTGGCATGAAAACAGAGACTTTTGCGAAATTGCAAGCTCGTTTGCCGGAACGAATCATCGAAGAAGCAGTTAAGGGGATGTTACCGAAAACATCTTTGGGAAGAAAACTATTTACTAAACTCAAGGTTTATAGCGGACCCAACCATCCCCACGAAGCTCAACAACCGGAACAATTAATAATTAACACTACGCCAGGAGCTAATTGCTAGTATTGATATCCCTGGCAATTTCCGGCAATAATGGAGAAAAAAACGGGTTTCAGTGGGGCCAGAAACCCGGTTGGCAAAAAACCGGGTTTCAGTGGTGCTGTCTCAGTACGGGGAAGTGAATCAAACAACTAGGGTGGGCTGCACCCGAAATTACGCCTGCGAACTGGTAGGAGCCGACTCCCCAGGTTGAAGCAGGAAGCAAGCCGCAAAACTGACATTACCAGGTTTTACCAGGTTTTGCCGGAATTGTTGAGGTATTGTACAGCAGAAAATTAATGCAAGCAACAAGTAATGATAATGCAAGCAACAAGTAATGACCGGGCAGTATATTGGGGGACAGGTCGCCGCAAATCTTCGATCGCCCGAGTCCGCTTAGTGCCGGGTAACGGCAAAATAAGGATTAACGGTAAAGAAGGGGAACAATACTTACAAAATAATCCTTCTTACGTTTCTGCGGTTAAAGCCCCACTAGAAAGCTTGGGTCTGGAAAACGACTACGATATTCTCGTGAGAGCGGAGGGCGGCGGTTTAACAGGTCAAGCCGATTCTATTCGCTTGGGAGTAGCTAGAGCGTTGTGCGAGTTAGACCCCGAGAACCGCAAACCTCTCAAAATTGAGGGATACTTGACTCGGGATCCTCGCGCTAAAGAACGGAAAAAGTACGGTTTGCGCAAGGCTCGCAAGGCTCCTCAATACTCCAAGCGTTAACATTGTTAATTGTCAATTGTTAATTGTTAATGGTCAATTGTTAATTGGTTATTAAGCTCGCGGTAACAGGCAAGATGCCTGTTCTACGGTAATATCTAAGGACAATTGTCGTTGAGGGAAAATCAAAAAAAATGTAACCAATTGGTTACAAAAATCTCCCCTACTGACAACTGTCATTGAGATAAGGTCAAAAAATGTAACCAAATTGGTGACAAAAATCTCCCCTACTGACAATTGTCATTGA
>CAZUCT010000054.1:0-29328 GCA_964619285.1 uncultured bacterium
TCCCCACACTCCCCACACTTCCCACACTCCCCACACCCCCCACACTCCCCACCGAGGCCCAGGGGTTGATAGTTAACGCCGACGGTAAAATCGAACTGACAGCGGAACCCGAGACGGTGACGCCTGGGGCACCTTGGTACGTTCCTCCTGGATGTCGGAAACTGTCGCGGGAGGGAGGAGAACGCTCGTTTTTGGTGAGTTCCCGTTCCTCCATCCCGCTGTTCGCTGCCAACAGCAACTCCGCGCCAACGGTAACGGTGGAGGAATTTATAGTTGTCGGCAGCGAAGCATTTAGCGAAAAGGAATTAAACGAAACTCTCAAAGAATTCTTCGGTCGAGAAATAACCTTTGCCGAATTGGTGGCGGCGCGAAGTGCGATTACCGAACTTTATACGGAGAAAAACTACATTACCAGCGGCGCGTACATTCCGCCCCAAGTCGTAGAAAATAACGCGGTTGAAATTCGGGTCGTTGAGGGAGAAGTTACCGATATTCGAGTTTCCACCGACGGCAATTTTAACGAAAATTACCTTAAAAGTCGCTTGCAATTAGCTGCTGGTTCTCCTCTTAACCAAGATAGGTTATTAGAAGGGTTGCAACTGCTACAACTCAATCCTTTAATTAATGAAGTCAAAGCGGAGTTATCCGAGGGAATTTATCCGGGAACTAGCGTTCTGGAAGTGACGGTAAAAGAGGCCAATCCTTGGGATTTTGAGGTTATTTCTGATAATGGGAAATCGCCGGGAGTGGGAACTTTTCAAAGGGGGGCAGAAATTAGTAATAGTAACTTTTTAGGAAGGGGCGATCGCCTAACTCTTGCCTACAACAATAGCGACGGCAGCAACAACATCGCCACCAGCTACGCCCTCCCCATAAATTCTCGCAACGGCACCGTTTTTATTTCCTACGAAAACCAGTCCAGCGAAATTATCGAACCGCCTTTCGATCCGTTAGATATCGAAGCAGACTCGGAGACTTATCAACTGAGTTTTCGCCAACCAATAGTCCTCAAACCCAACGCGGAATTTGCTCTGGGATTAACTGCTTCTCGGCGGGAAAGTCAGACATCTATTTTAGGAGAAAATTTCCCTTTATCCCGAGGGGCAAACAGTCGAGGTGAGACCAAACTTTCTACTGTTAGTTTTTTCCAAGATTGGGTAAAGCGGGGAGAAAATCGAGTTTTTGCTGCCCGTTCGGAATTTAATTTGGGTTTGGATGCTTTCGATGCCACGGTTAATAGTAACGGTCCCGACGGTCGCTTTTTTGCCTGGCAAGGACAGGCTCAATTCGTGCAAAGATTAGATAACAATAATAATAACAATAATACCTTGCTTTTTATGCGAGGAAATATGCAGTTAACCCCCGACGAATTAGTAGGATTAGAACAGTTTGGTTTGGGAGGTTTGCAAAGCGTTCGGGGCTATCGCCAGGATGCCCGTTTGACGGATAATGGGGTTTTGGGAACGGTGGAATTAAGGCTTCCTCTTAGTTGGGTTTCTAATAATAACCGACGGATTTCTTTGGTGCCTTTTGTGGATGGGGGAGTTGGTTGGAATAACGGGAATAATGACACTCCCACGCCGAACGCTTTGGCATCGGTGGGGCTGGGTTTGCAAGCGAGTTTTGGTAAAGACTTGACAATGCGTTTCGATTATGCTATGCCTTTGGTGGAAATTGATTCGAGGGACCGGACGTGGCAAGAAAACGGGTTGTATTTTTCGGTGTTGTTAAATCCTTTTTAAAGCCTTTTTTAAAGCCTTTGATTTTGGCTGTTTTAATTTTCAGTTTAATTGTGGGTTTTGGACAAAAAACTCCTTTGTTAGCCAATCAATCTAGCGCCAAAGAAACAGAAGCAGCGGCTTTAATAAAAGATGGCAAAATGTTGTTAGAAAAAGGACTGCCAGAAGCAGCTTTGGAAATGTGGGAAGAGGCAGAAAATCTCTATCGAGAAATCGGTAATTATGAGGGAATAATTGGCAGCCAACTAAATCAAGGGCAAGCTTTAGAAGCGATGGGTTTTACAAGAGATTCCTGCGATATTATTTTGGCTGCTTTTCCTGGGTTAGAAGTTGACAAATGCGATGATTTAAACGATAACAATATTAAAGCAGTAAGAGATGCCATTATTTCTCAACCAAGCCCTTTTAATTGGATGGGTTTGGAGAGTTTGGGAAATAGGCTGAGATTTCTGGGCAAGTTAGAAAAATCGGAGATGGTTTTAAACGACAGTTTACCTATTACTAACTCTCCAGAAGCTGAAAGTAAATTGTTATTAGCTTTAGCTAACACAAAGTTAAAATTAGGAAATATAGATGATGCCTTAAGTTTGTACGAAAATGCGGCAAATATTGAGAATGCTTTATTAGAAACGCGGCTGCAAGCTTTACTAAATAAATTGAGTTTATTAATAGAAGAAGAAGAGTGGGAAGAAACCGAACTTTTGTTAGCAAAAATTCTCCCCTTAATAGCCGATTTACCAGTCAGCCAATTTTCCATAGAAGCTAAGATAAACTTAGCTGGAAGTTTGTTAATTTTAGAGGGTAAAAAAGAGGGTAAAACAGAGGGTAAAACAGAGGTTCAAAATTATAAGCGCAGAAACCCGGTTTTTTGCCAACCGGGTTTCTATTTAGAACAGGCATTAGCCGAAGCTGAAACCATAGAAAATAAGCGTTTAAAATCTTTAGCTTTAGGAAAATTAGGCAATTTATACGAGCAATTCGGAGACGCAGAAACAGCCAAAGATTACACCAAAAAAGCTTTAAATTTAGCCCAATCAATTCAAGCTGCGGAACAAGCTTATCAGTGGCAGTGGCAGTGGGGGCGGTTGTTAGAAAAAGAAGGAGATACAGAAGGAGCGATCGCCGCTTATACCGCATCGGTTAATACTCTCCAAACCCTAAGAGGAAGTTTAACTATTCTCAACCGCGACCTCCAATTCGACTTTCGAGAACGAGTCGAACCGGTTTATCGCAAATTGGTAGAATTATTATTAGCAAATCCCGTGCAAGAAAACCTTATTTTAGCTCGGGATGTCATTGAATTATTACAGCTAGCAGAATTAGATAACTTCTTTCAGGAAGCTTGCGCCAGAGTTAATAAAGTCAACCTCGGCAAAATAGATACCAATGCAGCAGTAATTTCGACAATTTTTCTGCCCGAACGTTCCCAACCAGAAAGTTTAGAAGTCATCCTATCTCTACCTAACAATTCCGCGTTCCACTACAGCGCCCCTCCTCAATTACAAGGATGGAGTTATAATGATTTTTTAGAGGCGTTAACGACAAATTTAGGACGCAAACCAACCCAACAAAGCCCTAATATTTTACCGGCGAACGATTTACCCAAATTCCAAGAAATATATGATTGGTTAATAGAACCTATCGAGGAAAAATTGGCGGCAAATAACATCGAAACATTAGTATTTGTCTTAGATGGTTTGTTGCAAAACCTGCCAATGGCAGCCCTTCACGACGGCGAAAAGTATTTAATTGAAAAATACGCTATAGCTGTAACCCCAGGCTTGCAATTATTGGCTTCAAGAAACTTAAAAACCGAACAAATAAGAGTTCTAGCTGTAGGCAGATCTGAGTTTCAAAACGATGAGTTATTTTCTGAGTGGGGCGACCTCGATAACGTCAAAGACGAACTCGCTAAAATTGCTGAAGTAGTATCGGCAAAACAACTACTAAACGAGCAATTTACCGCTACCAATCTTAGAGAGGAAATTAACTCCCTAGCTTTTCCTTTCGTTCATATAGCCACCCATGCTAAATTTGATTCCACCGCTGAAAATACATTTATTATTGTGTGGGGCGAGAGGATCCAGATAGATCGTTTAGGTCAACTATTGCGCGTCAGCGACCCCACCAGACAAAAAGATATAGATTTATTGGTATTAAGTGCTTGTCAGACAGCCCAAGGTAACGAACGAACGGCTTTAGGAATGGCGGGGGCAGCTATTCGGGTGGGAGCTCGCAGCACTCTCGCATCTTTGTGGAAGGTTAACGATCGCTCCACCGCCGAGCTCGTGGGTCAATTTTACCAAAAATTAGAGACTTCAGCGGATGCCAGCAACCGGGTGAATAAAGCGGAGGCCCTGCGTCAAGCTCAAATAACTATGTTAAAAGGGCAATTCGGAGAAAAATTTCAAAACCCCCACTTTTGGGCGCCGTTTATCTTGGTGGGTCACTGGTTGTAGCAAAAGGCAAGAGGCAAAAGGCAAGAGGCAAAAGGTGTCACCGCGTCCCCGCGTCCCCGTGTCTCCCATTCCTTGGTTGCGGTTTGGTTGCCGTTTTAATTCAGGGCAAAGAACAACTACCACCAGCATCGCTTACCTTCTTTTGGAGGGGAGATGCCAGAAGGTCGTGTTCCATTTCTTGATAAATATTGGCCAAGGTGCAATAAACTTCTAGGTTTGAAGTTTCCATCGCAACTTGCCTTTCCAAAGTAGCGATCGCGTCGAGAATTAGCCCTCGTTCCCTTAAAAACTTAGCTATTGCCAAATCTAGCTCCTCCCCCGGTGGCACTTGCTCTCGTAGTTGAGAGATTTCTGCTTGGATATTATCTATTTGCTGTTCTGGAAGGATGCCGAATGTTTCCTTTGCAGTTTTATCCCGGGCAGTGACTTTTAACAAATACTCTGCCCCAGGTTCCAGGGGCGGTCCGTCGTAGGCCGTCCACCAGCGATCGCCCCTTACCGAAGTTTCCCACTTCAGGTTGTTAGGACCGGCTAACTGTACGACGTACTCCTTAGCACCTTCTACCGGATACCAGCGCAGTGCCGGTTGCTTATCTAACAGCCATCTTCTGCCACTGGGAGAAATGATATAAGGAATAGTTCGGTCTGGAGGAGGATCGCGATAGCAGCCACTTTCGGAGTCGCATCGAGGCGCCGCGTCAGACTGCTCTTGAGAGATGATAAATTCTCGATCGCCCTCCAGCAAGCGAGGAGAATAGAGGCGATCGCTTTCCGTTTTAACTGCAGTTGCCCGGTGGTTGATACCCCAGCAAGATAAAAAAGCGATCGCTAATAACAATACCTTCGCCACTTTCTTGTAGGTTGGGTGGAGTGCAACGGAACCCAACGAAGATGTTGGGTTCCACTCCGTTCCGCACAACCTACAAAGAACGCTATTTTTATTTTGGCGAGGGTATTGTAATAAAGCATAGATCCTGATTTTCATAGTATATTTTCCTTTATTTCCAATATTTCCAAGCGTTTTTCTGCCTCTTTTTTCCATTCCACTTCCTCTCGGTAGTTGTCGAGAGTGTGTCGGAGGCAATACTCCCACTCTGTCAGCGCGTCTTTTTCCTTAGCTTCCAAAACCTGCGCTAACAAACAATAGGCCGGTCCTAATTTTTGTTCGAGGGCGATCGCTTTTCGCAAATGTTCCTCGGCCTCATCATACTCGTTTTGCCCCAGCAACGCCCAGCCCAAATTTTTTAACATATAAGAACGTCCCAAATCATTTTTTGCTATGGGCAAACATTGCCATAAAATCTTTTTTGCTTCCTCATACTCCCCCTCTTCAATCTTATTATGGGCATAGTTATTGCAACCAGAAGGAGCTAATTGATTTTTAGCAGATCGAAAAATCTTTTTGGCTAACTCGCTATCTCCAAAAGCATAGTAAATGTATCCCAAATTATTAGCAACTTTAGGATTATTTGGAGCTAATTTTAGAGCCAAATTCAGATAAAAATAGGCATTCTTCAACTCGTGAGAATTTATCGCCTCGGCAGCAATTTTATTTAAAAACTCTGCCCCCACCGGACGCAAAATTGCCGAACAAACACCCCCCACCAAACACAACGCCGCAAAGCGAATTTTATATGCAATTATCCAATCAAACAGGGAAGTAATAACGCTAGTTGGTACTTGCAAACCAACGCCTATCGATTTCGGAACTCGATTTTTATCTCGAAAATTTGCGGAACTTTCACTCAAGTTATTAGTTAAGTCACCTTTCTTGACTGATAAGGATAATTCTGCTCTTAGGGAATAGATATTAACTCCTGCATTATCCACTTTATGTTCCTGGCTATCCTCATCATCCAAAGACTCCCCCAACAAACTGCGCCAACTCGGCATCAATTCCGCCGGGTTATGACAAATAGCCGGCAGCCAACTCGCGCAAGCATATTTACCCTCCATTTCCCGCAACCTTTCCCTCGCTTCTCGCACCGCATCCGTTAAAGACTTTTCCTTTTTTGCAAAAGCTTTAAGAAAATATTCTAAAAACTTCTGAGCCACTTCATCTGGTACTTTTTCCCGCATTACCACCGTCGCCGGAATCTGTAAATTTGCCAATTCCCTCGCCAAACCCAAACCATCGCAGGAATTAAAAAGCGCCAGTTTTAAACCCCTTTCTATAGCATTATTCAGAGCGTATTTTAACTCATTAATTGTTAAACTTTCAGTCTCGTTTATCTGAAATTTGCCCCGAAAGTTTTCATCTTCGCTAGAACTATGACCCGCAAAAAAGAGGAGATCCCATTCTTGCTCCCAAAGTTCGCCGCCGAGTTTTTCTTTAGTGGGACGGATGAGAGTTTGAATGTAGGCCAAGGGTAGTTCTTGCTGTAAAAGCTTTAAATCTTTATCCGTATCGATGCCCGAGCTATCTCCTAAAATTACCAAAATTCTTACTTTTTTTTGATTTTTGGTAATAGGAATAGTTGCCGCTTTCTCGTACTCGGAAGCACTGATACTAACTTCAAATTTGTTCTCCTCTACCACATCCCACAAATGCCAAGGAAGCCGCCACAAACGAACATCATCAGTTTGAATAACCAACCCAATTTTGTCTTCGCCTTGGTCGTTCCCCTGTAAATTTCCGACCAATCTATCCCGAATAGCTCTAAACTTGCTATCCCCACAATTCAGCCAGTCGTTAATACTAAATTCCAGCTCGTTAGCCGACTCCATTATTGAAAAATTAGTTATTTGCTGTTTGGGAGCTTTTAAAGCTCTAGCATAATTCCTAATTCCTCCATTGCTTCGATAGCTCGATTGCCAGTTTTCGTACTTCTTAGGCAATAAAGAATAGGGAGGCAACCACCCGTTTATTTCCGCATTATTTAGCTCTCCATTTTTAGCAATACGGAGAACTATCCTAAACCCCCTTTCAAAATCACCATCAACAATTTTTAAAGTAACTAACTTACTCATGGCACTCCCTGGAAGTCGAACTTCATTAAAGAACAAAAAAGAGCAAACACCAAAAAACAAACATCAAAGAACAAACTGTTTGTGAAAACAAGCTTCTCCTAGCGTTAATTTCACCGCGAAGCTATCGCCGCGATCGCCGCTTAATTCTAATTTAATCCAATTATCGGCCCTTCTCGATTCTGCTTCTAAAAAAACATTACCGCTTTCGTCGAGTACCTCCATTTTTAAATTAGACGGCAGATAATTTTGCTGGCTTGGATAAACCTGCAAGTGGACGCTAGTCCCCTCCCGGCCTTCGGGTACGAGGGTAACAGCCAAGGCCACCTGGGTTTCCTCTAGCTGCATTCCCAAGTTTATCATCTTAACCCGCCTGACGCCAGCCAAAGGATGATTCGGTTCTATTTGGCCGATAGTTATGGCAATGTGGCGGCGCATTTCTTCGTCTTGGGAGTCTTGCAACATCTCGCTGAGAAAGGCGATCGCCTCCGAGTTACCGTGACCTATTTGGCCTAGTAACTGCAATGCGGGGAAACTCGTTTGTGGCTCTTTCCTGGTTCGCAATAAATCAATTAATGCGGGTACTGCAGTCGGTACGCTAATATTATCCCGAAAATTGCTAGCTTTGGCCGCTCGAAAACTGTAAGTAAACAATGGATCTTGGCTGCTAACAGTCTTTAATACTTCTTCTAATGTCTGCCATCCCTCCTCGGCAAAATTAGATAACCATTGCCCCACTTGTTCTGATAACTTACTGGTAGCTGCCACTTGAATTTCTCCCCTCGCTTTTGCCAATCTTTTCTCGTACAATTGCCGCCGCCATTCATCGTTAATTAATAACCCGCCCCACTCCTCGAAATTAACTTCTTCTCGGGGATAATCGATAGAGCGATCGCTCAATTCTTCTAACAGAATTTCTGCCCGGTTGGGTGCCAATGCCGCCCAAGGATTTACCGCCGCTTTTCGGTTGCGAACAAACTGCCGCGCCATTAACATCATCTCGATGTCTTCTATTAACTCTTCAGTGGGGATAAAATAACTCTTTTCTTTCTCGTTATATTGCCCCCATTTTTTCAATTCCCGATGAGTAATATAGCCGCAAATTTCCATGCCGCTTTCTTCCTCATCTAAATTTACCTTCGCCGCCACATAATAATCGGCGGCAAAAATATCGACCCACTCCCCAGGAATAGAGAAAGTTTCTAACTCTTCGGTTTCTACTCCAATTAAGACAATTCTGGTATCTTCCCATTGAATCACCGCCCCTTCTAATACTTCCCAAAAACTAGGTAAGTCTGCTTCCTGGGACCAGGGTTGCAGTTGTTCTTCCGAGTCTTCGACAAATTCTCCCAACCAATCTAAAAAGGTATCCAAACAGAGGCGGTGGCGGTAGGCATTCCAACTCGCTGTATTGTTGGAATAGCGTTCTAATTCCTGCCTCGCTTTCTCCTCAGCTTCCAAGGAGAACATCAAGTAAAGTTTTTCGTTTTCTTCCATCTGCTGTTGTGGTAATGCTAACATTTTTCACTCCCAAATAGTTGTGATTTACCAACAGGCAAGATGCCCGTTCTACCAACAGGCAAGATGCCTGTTTTACAATTGGGGTGGCTCTATTTTACACCCTTTTTAACTTTCGTCAACTCCCAGTTTTTCGGCCCACCCTTGGACTAATTGTTCTATTTTTTTGTTTGGTTTGTCTGGCAAAACCTCCGAATTAATAGATATCTGAAGAGAGCGATCGCACCAAGATTCTAACTCTTGTCTCACCAAGCTTTTTATAGTTACCCCAGTTTGTTTTAACTGTTGTGCTTTTGGTAGAACCGCTAAAGTAAATACTTTTTCCTGCAAGCAATATCTTAATACCTCATTCACCTCATTTTTCCACTTTCTTATTTTCTTTTCTATCGGCTCTTCTTCGTCGTTCCAACCCTCACCTAAAGCCTCCTTAATTTCCCTTTCAAATTCTTTAAATACTTGCAATTGGATCTGAAAAACAAAGGTTTTAATACTGCGAGAAATTGTGGCTTGATTTGTGGCTATTTTGTTAGATTTTAAAACCTCGGCAGCCCCACTTTGTCTCAGTGCTAACCCGTAAGTTAGCACTAAAAAAATCCACAATTTCCGATTCGCTTTACCTTCTTTAGTCTGGCTATCCTCTGCAGCGCTTTTCTCTAGTTTTTCTAACTCCGAGTCAAACAAAGCTAAAACTCGCTCTTGTTGTTTTTTTGAAAAACACATTTCCTTTTTCAAGTTTTCTGTTGTAGCTAGAGCTTTCTCAACTTTTATCTGCCCGGAAAAGCAGTTATTTTCTTCTTGACTACCTCCCGCAAAAGAAGCATCCAAAGAAAAACAATTCATGCGAATTTCCCTGCCAATTTTTTTATCCCTCCAATTGCTAAGATTGTAAAAAATTACTTTTTTAAGGTACTCTTTGGCGCTCAGTTCTGGCTTGAATTTTTTCAAGTCTTTTTCAACATTTTTGAGACACTCAAAAGTTGCCACTGCCCTGTCGAAAATTTCCTGCCACTCCCAAATTATCTCAGCACCAGAAAAGTTAGTTATCTGCAACTTGCCCCAAAATTTTCTAGTCTCCCAATAACAAGTTTCCTGATAATAACACTTCAGATGTGCTAGGGCAATTTTTCTTTCTGCTAAAGAGTTCGATGGTTTGTTTGCTATTAGCAAAAAGTTGCTCAAGCAATCTAATTCTTTCATCTGAGAAGCATCGGAATCCACCAGTTGTTTCCAGTTGCTCTCTAACCGAGGATCGCCAACCCATTCGGCTAGGTTTAAACTGCCCCTTTCGGTAAACATCAGCAGAGTTGTAAATTTTTCTCTCACTGTAGTTCGCTTTTTGGGCGGAAATGGGATGTTCCGTTCGCTTTTTGACTGTTCCATCTTGTCTTTTTCCTTGGGAGATTTGAGTTAATCTAATTTTACTTATGTACCCAACCGGGAACTTTTCTCTATTTAACATGGTTGTCTGCCTCTTGTATAAAAGCTTCTATGAATACTTTTAGGAAAAGTTTGAAAAATTATGCAATTTTTTTCCTCTTGTCCAATGGTCCCATCGAGAAGGCCCGGTATGGCCTATCGAAATAAAAGGCTCTAAACCCCCCTATTTGTTCTATTAGGGTTGGGCTACGTTTTTTTACGCAAAATTTTGACTTTTGTTACAAAACTTTATATTTTCGCGAAAAAAGGGCCATTTTTGAGGGAATGGCCCGAAAAAAAGCCTTGAAATGGCCTTGTGTTGGGAGGTGGGACTTTTTATCGCTAAAGCGATTACTACGAACGAGCATCGCGCTCCGCGATTACTACGAACGGCCCTATAATTTAAGTAATAAATTAGTACGGCAAACTTGCTATGGCTGAAATTACCCTAGACGAAACCAAACTGAAACAATTGCTCAAAACGGCAATTGTTGAGTTAATTACTGAACAAAGAGAAGAGTTTTCTGAGCTTTTGGCAGAAGCCCTAGAAGATATAGGGATGAAAAATGCGATTAAAGAAGGCGAATATACTGAAACAGTTAGCCGCGAGCAAATCTTTAAAATTATCAAGGAAAAACTATGAAAGTTGAGTTTAGAAAAAGCTTTGAAAAAGATTTGCTCAAAATTCTTGATGCTCGATTTTTTGAAAGAGTTCGGGAAGTTATCGAACAAGTTGAAGAAGCAGAGAACTTAACCCAAGTTAGCAATATCAAGAAACTAAAAGGAGAGGCTGATTATTATCGCATTAGAGTGGGAGACTACCGAATAGGTATTAAAGTTAATGATGGCTTGGTTTATTTTGTTAGGATACTCCACCGAAAAGAGATTTACAGATATTTTCCTTAGCTGAAAAATGTTGGTTAAAAACGCCTTTTTTATCTAGTAAAAAACTACGAACGTTTATCGCGCTCCGCGATCGCTACAAAAAAGCCCCCGATGCCGGGGGCCGCTGAACTTAACGGGACATGGCCTGGGCCTCGGTTAACTTTTCCTTTTCTCGGCGCTTTCGCCATCGGGAGAGAGGAGAGGCCATACTTATGACTTTTTCCAACAACGAGGGGGCCAATCTCTGACACCATACCGCCAGATGACTTTGCCAACCAACGATAATTTCTGGGGAGTCTTTGCGCAAACCGACGATTAAAGCTTTCGCCACTTCCTCCGGCGTCATCGGCACCACCCACCGAAATAATTGCAGTTGTCTGGTCATATCGGTATCGGTTAAAGTCGGCAGCAAGGCCGAGACTTTAATATTATAGGGTGCGAGTTCGCTGCGCAAGGCTTGGGTAAAACCTAAAATGGCGAACTTAGTAGCAGAATAGGTTGACATGGTGGGGGCCGCCACTTTCCCCATCAAACTAGAAACGTTGACGATCGCCCCCTGTCTGCGAGATGCCATCCGTTTCGCGATCGCCCGCGTCATCGCATACATCCCCATGAGATTTAACGAAAGTTCCTCCCGCACTTTTGGCAGTTGCGACTGCAAAAACGGCGTTTGATGCGCCACTCCCGCGCAGTTGATTAATAAATCTATCGGTCCGCGATCGCGCCAAACTTGCGCCACCGCAATATTGGTTTCCTCCGGTTGAGTCAGATCTATTGCCAATTTCACCGCTTGGGTGCCCAAAGCTTCTATTTCCGCCGCCACCTCTGCCAACCGCTGGCGATCGCGCGCGACTAATAAGATAGTTTTCGCTCCCGCCTTGGCTAATTCCAGAGCGATCGCCCGTCCGATACCGCGAGATGCACCGGTGACGAGAGCTGTTTTTCCTTGTAAGTTCATAGCTTTTATCTCCTTGTTTGTTAGTTGTCAGCATTAACTTTTGCTAAACCTGGCTATAAGCTCGGTTTAACTGTTAGCAAAATCACACTTTTTCTAGCTGAAATTGATGTCAATTTTGTATTCAAATCGTCGATAGGCTATTCCGAAAAATTGTCAAAAAAATCGGTAAATCCTATTTTTTCCCAGATAAAGCCCTTATAGCAGTTATTTGTAACCCTGCTACTCTCTTAGCAATTGCTAATTTATTAAAACTGGAGCTTTTTTTTTACACGCTACCCGCCCCAGATAACTCCACAAGATTTTTGAGGACAGTTTAGAAACCGTCAAACTTCAGAAACCCGGTTTTTAGAAACCCGGTTTTTTGAAAAAACCGGGTTTCTTGACCTAAACTCGGCGCTAGACCTACGTTTATCATTAAAGGTTCCTCCCCTAGATACAAACATTTATAGGCCCTTACACTCGCACTATAGCAATTAAAACTCTCAACCCGCAACATTTTTTAATAAATCTTCTGTTACATTTCTTAACAATAGCATCAAATCCAATGCTAGCTTGGGTTGTAGCTGCTAGAACTGATGGCGATCGCCCCAAGAAACCCGGTTTTTTGAAAAAACCGGGTTTAAAAACCGGGGTTTCTGCGGAGCTCCTGCTATTGGTAACTAACTATAGGGACAAACAAAGGGCGATCGCAATCCCACAAACCGATCCCCGTCTCGCACAGAAACCCGGTTTTTCCGAAAAACCGGGTTTCTATTTCGGTGGGAAAGAGCGATCGCTCCAGGGGCATAAGTAATAATACCCAAGAAAAATTAGAGAAAAATTGCAAATAGTGGTTTAATAGAATCTTCATTAATAAAAAACCAACAATCAAAAAAACAACTCGACCATGAACGAAGACCCGCGACGCGCTTACTGGCGAGCAAACAGGACTCTCATCGGCATCCTCCTAGCAGTCTGGGCCCTAGTTTCCCTCGTCTTTAGCATCCTGCTAGTCCAACCCTTAAACGCCATCACCTTTTTTGGCGTCCCCTTCGGCTTTTGGATGGCCCAGCAAGGGTCCATCTACGTTTTCGTGGCCTTAATCTTCATTTATGCCGTCCAGATGGACAAGCTCGATCGCAAATACGACATTAAAAATAGGAGAGACTAAATGTCAGTAGAAGCATGGACCACCATCCTGGTCCTAATATCCTTCATCCTCTATCTTTATATCGGCTGGCGTTCCCGAGTCAAAGACACCAAGGGCTTTTTCGTCGCGGGCCAAGGCATCCCGTCCCTGGCCAACGGTGCCGCCACCGCCGCCGACTGGATGTCCGCCGCCTCCTTTATTTCAATGGCCGGGTTAATCTCCTTCCTGGGTTACGATGGTTCCATCTATTTAATGGGATGGACGGGGGGTTATGTGTTGCTGGCCTTGCTGCTAGCCCCCTACCTGCGGAAATTCGGCAAATACACCGTCCCAGATTTTGTGGGCGATCGCTACTACTCCAACATCGCCCGAGTCGTAGCAGTCATCGCCGCCATCTTCGTTTCCCTCACCTACGTTGCCGGGCAAATGCGCGGAGTCGGCATCGTCTTCAGTCGCTTTTTGCAAGTTAACGTAGAAACCGGCGTCGTTATCGGCATGATAATCGTCGCCTTTTTCGCCATCTTGGGGGGGATGAAAGGCATCACTTGGACGCAGGTGGCGCAATATTGCGTGTTAATTGTCGCTTATTTAATTCCTGCAGTGGCGATCGCCTGGGTAGTAACCGGCATCCCCATCCCCCAATTTGCCTTTACCTTCGGCGATATCGTCGAAAAACTCAACCAAGTACAAGTAGATTTGGGTTTCCAGGAATATAGCGCCGCCTTTACCAGCAAAACCATGCTCGACGTGCTATTTATCACTATCGCTTTAATGGTAGGCACTGCGGGATTGCCTCATGTTATCGTGCGCTTTTATACGGTGCCCGATGTCAGGTCTGCCCGTTATTCTGCAGCTTGGGCCTTGCTGTTTATCGCTATTTTATATACTACCGCCCCAGCAATAGCGGTCTTTGCCAGGTATAATCTCATCGACAGCTTGCACAATAAAACTGTCGAAGAAGTGCAGCAGTTAGATTGGGCGACGAAGTGGGAAAATACCGGACTGCTGGGATTTGAGGATAAAAATAACAACGGTCGTTTGGAACTCAGTCCCAGTAAAGAGGAAAACGAGATTATCATAGACAGGGATATTATCGTTCTTTCCACCCCAGAAGTGGCGAAGCTAGCACCTTGGGTAGTTGCTTTGGTGGCTGCCGGGGGGTTAGCGGCGGCTTTATCTACTGCTTCCGGTTTATTGTTGGTTATTTCCAGTTCTGTCGCTCACGATGTTTATTATCGGATGATAAATCCTGGAGCCACGGAGGCGCGACGGTTGATGGTGGGGCGAATAATGGTCGGGTTCGCGATCGCCATTGCCGGTTATTTCGGAGTCAACCCGCCGGGGTTTGTGGCCCAGGTGGTTGCTTTTGCCTTTGGGTTGGCGGCGGCTAGCTTTTTTCCGGTGATTATTTTGGGGATATTCGACGAACGCACTAACCGGGAAGGAGCGATCGCCGGTATGATAACCGGTTTGTTGTTTACTACGGTTTATATTATCGGGGTCAAGTTTTTGGGAATGCCGACTTGGTTTTTCGGAGTTTCCGCCGAAGGCATCGGCACCGTAGGGATGGTGTTAAATTTCATCGTCACCGTGGTAGTGTCCCGTTTGACTCCACCGCCACCGCCAGAAATTATGGAGATGGTGGAGAATTTGCGATCGCCTTACAACCAGCCTCTTGCTTTAGACGATATTGGCGAGGAGGAGTTGGATTAGATTTTGGGAATGCTGCTTTTGCCTCGTAGAACAGGCAAGATGCCTGTTCTACGGTTGGTTGAAGTGCAGATGAATTGTATGCGTTGGGTTCCGTTGCACTTCGGCCCGACCTACAAGAGAATGGCTTGCAATTAGCAATTAGCAATTAGCAAAAAGCGGTAAGTTCTTGGTTTACTCAGCAAGCCCTAACTATTAACCTGTTCGCTCATCCACTGGAGGTAGGGTGGGGAACCGGAAACGATAGGTAATGCCACTACTTCCGGGACTTCATAAGAGTGAACCTCTCGCACCTTAGCTTCCAAAACATCAAATTTAGCTAAATCGGTTTTAATAACTAACTGCCACTCGTCGTCGGCGCACAATTCTTCTTTCCAAGTATAAATAGAACGAACGGGGAAAATATTAACGCAAGCCGCTAGCTTTGCTTCTACGAGGGAGCGAGCGATCGCCACCGCTTCGTCTCTGGAAGGGGCAGTTACTAAAACTACTCCGTAATTAGATTTAGTCATAATAAATTTATATTTTGCTTAGAATAGCTGCAAACCACCCAATCCCCAACAATTGAATCTCATCAAGCAGTGGCGCTCTTCATTTCACGATTTAATTTCGATACCGTACCAGAAGCTACGAAACTGAAATACACTCTAGTAGATTCCGGCAAAACAGCATCGGCAAAATCTGCCCCTTCCAAATTGGAACCCAAAAGGGTAGCATCGCTCAAGTCAGCTTCGCTGAGGTCGGCATCGCATAACTTGGTCCAATTTAAGTTAGCCCGCACCAGAGAAGCTTGCCTCAAATTAGCTGCGGTTAAGTCTGCACTGGAGAGCTTAATTCCTCGCATGAAGGCCTCGCTAAAATTCGCCACCATCAAATTAGCCCCTTCCAAGTTAGCCCCATTAAGTTTAGCCTCGCTAAAATTAACCCCACTCAAATCGGCCCCGCTTAAATCCACTCCATTAAGGTAAGCCCTCCTCAAATTGACCCCAGTTAATAAGGCACCAAACAATTTTGCCGCCCCCATTCTGGCACCGTATAAATTGGTCCATTTGAGGTTGGCTCCCGTCAGGTTAGCTTCCCGCAAGTTAATCGATTCCATGCTAGCGCTACAGAGATTGGCGCTCCACAGATTTGCCGTCCGCAAATTAGCACCGGTGAGGATTGCGCCGCTTAGTCGGGCCCTTGGCAGTTTGGCCTTTACCATAAAAACTCCGCTAAGATTGGCCTTAGTTAAGTCTGCATCGGCCATTTTACTTTCGCCCATTTTGGCAAAACTGAAATTGGCTCTGGGCATTAATGCCCTGTTAAAGATGCTTTTTGTCAGGAAAGCACGACTGAGGTTGGCTTTTGTGAGGTTGGCTCCTGAGAAATTGACACCAATTAAGATCGCTCCTCTGAGATCCGCATTTTGCAAGTCTGCTCCCGAAAAGTCTCTTTCTCCTCGTTCGTATCGTTTAAACAGTTCTTTAGGTTCCATTTTGAAGTTTCCCTTTTACCAGTAGTTTTTAATAAACGCTAATTTTTAACATTTATTTTATATTTTATCGCCTCTTTTCTGGTTTAGGGGTAGCCTTTTGCTGTTACAAATTATTAAGCAGGTTATTAAGCAGGTTATTAAGCAGGCCAAGTTAAGAAAAATCAAGGCCAGTTACCAGGGGAGCTCATAGCTAATTGCTAGTAGCTTAATTTTTCTCCGTCGCCCCATTAGCGCTTTTGAAATACCTTTCTATTAAAAGAATAGCAACGATATCGTCAATTGGTCGAGGAGGCATCCGCATTTTCACGGGGATAAGTTTAAAAATGCCTCGTGGAGGATACATTTGCCAGTAGCGATCGCGCGCTTCGAGGGTACTATTGCGCTCGTTTACTGTTACAATCGCTACAGATTTTGGCAAAATTTCTGTTAGTTTTTCCCTCCAAAATTTTGAGGTAGTTTGGTCTCCGATAACGAGGCGATTCGGAGCAAACTGTTGACATAATCCAGTTATTGTGGTAGTTACTTCTTCTGCTAATACAACTTGGCGATAGTAAATGGTGCTGTCTTCTCCCATAACCGCAACGCCACATTTATCGCGACCTGGATCGAAACCTAAAATCATAAAAAATGGCTAATTGCTAATTGCTAATTGCTAATTGCTAATTGTTAATTGAGATGCACCCTTCCCCATTCCCCATTCCCCAAAATAAATTTATTCATTTATTAGTTTTTGGCGTTCTTGTTGTAACTCTTCGATTTCGGCTTCGAGGGATTTTTTTTGCTCGTCAATAACCTTTAATTGCTCTTGGGTTTGATTTAATTCAGCTTGAGTTTTAGCTTTAGCTTCTTTTACCTGTTTCAGTTCTGTTTCGAGTTGAGCCTTAGCGTTTTTTACAGCTTCCAATTGGCTTTGAAGAGCAGTTAATTGGGTTTGTGTTTCTTCTAATAAAATTCTCGTATTCTGCAAAGATTGATTGATTTGATTTAGTTCCCCCAGAGCCCGAGCCAGTTGTCCTTCAATAATACCTTTTTCAAATTCAGTTTTGGTAAGTTCTTTACGCGCTTCGTTAAGTTCTGTTTGAATTTCGTCAATTTGAAAAACACCTCTTCGGAGGGGTTTGCTACTAGCAAATAAAGCAGTTAAAGTTAAAGCCGATAAAAATGTCCCCGTTATCATAGTAACTACAGCAGCAGTTTTGCGGGGACGAAGATTGAAGAGGCTCAAACGGGCCTTGCCAACATTTTTGCCGAGGCGATCGCTAATAATAGCGATTACCCCTCCCAAAATTAAAATTACTGATACAAAAACAATAGCGGCAGTCATCAGGCATTTTTGCTAATTTTTTGGAAATTGGGAATGGGGAATGGGGAAGAACGCAATTAACAATTAACAATTAGCAATTAGCAATTAACAATTAGCAATTAGCAATTAGCAATTAGCAATTAGCAATTAACAATTGACAATTCTCCCATTCCCAAATTAAGCGAACTGTTGGCTGAGGGCCACGGGGTTATGGACGGTAATTTTTTTCTTGTGGATGGAGATCATTTTTTGGTCTCGCAAATCGCCCAGCAGGCGAGTAACTGTAACCCTAGTCGAGCCTATAGCTTCAGCGATCGCCTGATGAGACAGCTTTAAATCGATAGTAATGCCAGTATCGCCCGGAGTCCCAAAATCCCGGCAAAGAATCAATAAAAAGCTCACCAATCTCGATCCCATATCTCGGTGTGCCAGAGTCTCGATCATCATCTCAGTCTGCAAGATCCTTGACGAGAGTCCGCGCAACATCACCAAAGAAAGTTCCGGATCTTCCTTAAGAACCTTCTCCACCTGTTCTATGGGGACAGAAATCAATTCCACGGGAGTAAAGGCCACCGCATGGTAAAAACGGTCGGACCGATGGCCCGTAATCAGAGAGAGTACCCCAAATACGCTATTTTCTCGCAAGAGGGCCACGGTAATTTCGTCTCCGGCTTCGTAAACTCTAGAGAGCTTGACGGCCCCTTTGATGAGAACATAAACGCGCTCGGCAGGATCTCCGGGAAAAAAAATAGTCTTACCTCGTTCAAAGGTTTCTACCACTGGGGGAAAGGCCCCACCAGCTAGATTGCGGAAAATTGCTGCTAGCGGTCGATCTTGCGTCACGGTCCTATCCCTTAGAATAACCAACTAAATAATTAACAATTAACAACTAACAATTAACAATTAACAATTAACAATTAAATACCCCCGCGCAATTAACGGTCAATTAACATTAAGGCTTGCCCCAGGGATGCAGAAATATATTCTGCTCGATTTAACTTTCGGCCTTAAACTGGTAGCGCCCGTCTTCCTCTGGGGCACAAATTTAAGGTATTATAGCGCCACCAGATCGGATTCTACCGCTAGCGGTAGGATTTGTTTGTGGCCTTCAATATTAGGTACTCAATTAGCTGAAATGTTAGATTTAACTGGAAAAAACGCTTTTGTCACTGGCATTGCCAACAATCGTTCTATTGCCTGGGGCATCGCCCAACAGCTTCATCAAGCGGGGGCCAATCTAGGGATTACTTATTTGCCGGACGAAAAGGGACGCCACGAAAGGAAGGTACGAGAGCTGGTGGAACCTTTAAACCCGAGTCTATATTTACCCTGCGATGTCCAAAACGACGAGCAAGTGGAGGCTGCTTTTAAGGCGATCGCCGATAACTGGGGCAAGTTGGACATTCTCATTCACTGCTTGGCCTTTGCTGGCAAAGACGAACTCTCGGGAGATTTCAGCAATACGACGCGCCAGGGGTTTACTCGCGCTTTGGAGATTAGTTCCTATTCTCTAGTTCAGTTGAGCGCTGCGGCCAAACCGTTAATGACTGAAGGGGGCAGCATCCTCACCCTGACTTATTTAGGTGGAGTGCGGGTGGTTCCTAATTATAACGTGATGGGCACGGCCAAGGCAGCCTTGGAAATGAACGTTCGCTATTTGGCCGCCGAAATGGGACCGCAAAATATTCGAGTCAATGCCATCTCTTCGGGTCCCATTAGGACTTTAGCTTCTTCGGCGGTGGGTGGAATTTTAGATATGATCCACCACGTCGAAGAAGTAGCGCCTTTACGTCGTACTGTTACCACTACCGAAGTGGGCAATGCTGCAGCTTTTCTCTGTAGCGATTTGGCTAGCGGTATTACCGGACAGGTATTGTATGTAGATGCTGGTTATGAGATTATGGGTATGGGTTAATTGCTATAGCAACCCTATTTGAGTTGTGTCAAATAATTAGACGCTTTAGGCATGCATGCAAGAGGCAAAAGGCAAGAGTAGGGAATAGGAAAAAGGGAAAAGTAAAGCTAACAAAGAAACTTTCGATTTTTTTTCTACTTTTTAATTGTTCGCAACCCATTTAGGATTGCTATAGTTGTTAGTTATTAAGAGCAGGTCAAGAAACCCGGTTTTTTGGAAAAACCGGGTTTCTGAGATTCAATTAACAATTAGCAAGAAAACGGTAAATTTAGTTCGACCCGGCATCGAATCTACCTCAATTTTACCCCGATGTTTGTCAATAATTTTCTTAACAATATCCAACCCCAAACCGCTACCTTCTCCTGGGGGTTTAGTAGTAAAAAATGGGTTAAAGATTTTGGGAAATACTTCTGGGGGGATGCCGCTGCCGGTGTCGGTAATGCTAACTGTTAAATACTCTTCTTTTAGACCGACATCAATAGTTAAAACTCCCTGGTTATTCATAGCTTGTATGGCGTTATGAATTAGATTGGTCCAAACTTGATTTAACTCGTCTGGATAGCAAAAAATCAAAGGCAAATTGCTTTGATAATTGCGGATAACTTCCACCCCCTGTTTGAGTTGATTGTGATAGAGAGTTAAAACAGTTTCCATGCCATCGGTAATATTAGCTTTTACCTTTTTCCCAGTAACATCGTAACGAGCGTAAGCTTTCAAAGCAAATACCACCTTAGCCGCGCGATCCGTACCGGTAAAAATAGTACGAGTGCTGCTTTGCAAATTAGCAAATTTCGCAGCCATTCTTAAAATACTCTGACTTTCAGGGTCATTTAATAAGGACAAAAACGGAGTAACATCTTCCCAGACTCCAAGGTTAACAAAGGTACTCGCCAGGGAATCAGCTTTGTCAATTTCTCGCTCTTGCAATTGAGCTTTTATTGTCTTTTTCAGAGACCGTTTTTCTCTGGTGGAAAGTTGGTCATCTTGTTGTTTAATGGAGCTTTGTAATAAAGCGAAGAAATCTTCTTGGCGTTCTGGGGAGAGTTCGCGGAAAAATTGCGGTAGCTGCGGCAGGTTTTCTTTTAAAAACTGAGCGATATTCCGCACCGAAGAAGCAATAGCACCCAAGGGAGTATTAATCTCGTGAGCGATACCCGCTATCAATTGCCCCAAAGCGGCCATTTTTTCTGATTGAATCAGTTCTTTTTGGGTAGCTTGGAGAGTATCCAAGGCGGTTTTTAAATCTCGGGTGCGTTCCTCGACTTTGGTTTCTAGATTGGCATAAAGTTGGGCGTTTTCGAGGGAGATGGCTGCTTGGGCACAGATGATTTTTAAAAGTTCTACCCTTTCCGCCGTAAAGACTGCAGTAGATTGATTGTTTTCCAGGTAAAGGACGGCGATCGCTCTACCTTGCTTGACGATGGGAACGCACAAAACAGACTTGGGTTGCTGTTGCTGGATGTAACTATCTCTTACGAAGGTTGTCTCGGTGGAGGCATTGTCAAATACTAAAGCTTCCCCAGTTCGCAGAACGTAGTTAACCAGATTTGGCGGTACTTCCCGACAAGAAGAGAGGGGTATCGGTTCGGTATTGCACTTTTGGTTAAACAAAGCCCGCGCTACCACCGTCGGCGTTTCTGTCTGGGAGACGATTAAAACGGCTTTTTCAGCTCCTGCATTTTCTAAAGCGACTGCCATTAAGGTTTCCAGGAGGCGTTGTTGTTGAATTTCTCCCGAGACGGCCTGGGATACTTTGACCACGGTAGCCAAGTCGAAGGCTTCCGAACTATCGGTGCTGGTGGCGGTGAAGGTGTTAGCTTGGTTAATGGCTTCTCCGGCGCGATCGCTCTCGATCTTCTCCAAAACGGAAGCGAGTAAAGACCGATAGCGAGTTTCTAAATCCCGCACTTTAGCTTTTGCGCCCCAGCGGACGTAACCGTAGTAGGCATCGCTCATGTAGGCGCGGGCGATTTTCTCCTTGCCCCACTGGAGGTAGAATTTAGCGGCGAGTTCGTTAGCGAGGGCTTCTTCTTGGAGGTAGCCGTTTTCTTTAGCTCCGGCGATCGCTTTATCGTAGAGTTCGATCGCTTTTAATTTATTCCCTAACACCCGGCACTTTTCGGCTTCCACCAAATCGACCTTATGTTGGTGGTTCATCGGGGCATAGCGAGCCCATTGTTCTTGCAGTTGCTTTTGGTTTTCTTCCACCTGCTGGGGTATCTCGGACGCTTCTGCTAAAGCGCTCAAAGAATCGTAAAAATAAAACGCAGGTTCTTCAATAGTTCCAACGCACACCTTGAAATAGCGCCGGCTTTCTACGGCATAGTCGCGAGCTAACTCAACATCCGCAAACAGATAAGCAAGAGTCAACTTCAATAAATTTAATAAAAACAATCCAAACAACTCGGATGTAGAAGTAAGTTGGGGTATCAGTTCTGTTTCTACGAGAGCCTCCCCAGAAAAAATAGTAGGCTCCTCTTTAGGCTCCAGCAGATTTAAAAAACATTGCCATTCGATGCGACACCAATTAACTGCCGAAAATTGATTTAATTGCAGCAAGACATGGCAATAAGCGCGGGCCTGCCGTTCTAAGCTGGCAAGGGGTTCGCCGCACCAAAAGTAGTGGAGGCAACTATTATGGGCGGCGTGTCCGACGTGTTCTAACTGTCCTACTTCTAGTCCTGCTGTATAGCTCTCTTGCAGAAGCTGCAGGGTTTCTTTGAGGTGGGATTTGCGGTGTAAAATCAGTATGCCTACGGTACCCAATACTCCCGGTTTGAGCGCTTTGGCATCCAGTTTGGAAACTAGGTCGAGGGCCAAGCGTGCAAACTTTACTCCCTCATTTATATTTTGAAAGATAGCGCAACAAAGAAAACCGTAGCAGCCATAAACAAAGGCTGAAGTGGGGGTATTTCCATATTCAATGGATAGCTTGACTGAAGCGAAAACCAGGAATGGATATAAGGGAGAGGCAGACATGAAAGCGGCTGTCAGGCTAACTTGGAGAATATCGAGAATGGCGATTTTGTCTGGAGCTTTCATCGGCTGCAGTTCCAGCAATTCTTCAATTTCCCGCTTGCCAATAAGAGCGTTAATCTCTGCAACGGCTTGTTGAATGTCCTCCGGTGCTGGGTTTTCCTTGAAGGTTGCGCCCAACTTTTGCAAGAATTGGAGGGCGATCGCAATAGCTTCGGTGGGTTTGTTCTGAGAGATGTTTGAGATAATTCTAGTTCGGCAAGCATTGACTTTTTCTAGTAGGGTGTTCGCACGTTCTCTTACTGTCTCCGCCAACAGTTCCATCGCTTCAAAGTCGCCGCAGAGGGATGCCATTTCGGCGGACTCGTCGTGGAATGCCAGAGTCATTTCGTATTGGCGCTGCCAAGCACTTTCCCCCAGCAGAGATAATCCGCTGCTGGCATATTCGCGACCGGCTTGATAGGCGGTCCCCCATTTGGCTTTGCGACAGGCCATGAGATTTAGTTGGGCGATTTCATCTCGTTCCGTTTGCTCGCTAATTAAAGCCATTCCGTAGTTTAATTGATTGACGAGCTGGAAAATTCTTTCTATTCTGGCTTCTGGGGGCGTTTTTTCGAGCAGCAGTTGTCCGATGCGGTAGTGGGTCGTTGCTTTTCGGTCTTCGGGAATTAGGGTGTAAGCTGCTTGCTGGACGCGATCGTGCAAAAACCGATAGCTGACGGCGATATCGTCTCTCTGGCGCTCGGCTTCTTCAACATCGCTGCCGCTAAACTTGCCTGGCCGAGCGACGACAGCTCTCTCGTCGCCCCTTTCTCCTTGGAAAAATTTATAGGTCTGGTTCTCGGGAATGACAAAACTTTCTTGCAATGCCGACCATAAGTCTGCTGCTACCTCCTCTTGACTTCGTTCGCAGACTACCGCCAAGGTCGCCAAGTCGAACTGGTTGCCGATACAAGCGGCTAATTTTAATGCCTCCTGGGTGTGTGGCTGCAGTTTTTGCAACCGCCCCACCATAAATTCTACGACGTCATCGGTTACGGCCAACTGCCGCGCCTGGGTTAAATCGCACTGCCAAGAACCTGTTGCCGCGTCAAAGGCGATACAGCTATCTTGGTGCAACCCTAGCAAAAATTGGGTTGTAAAGAAAGGATTCCCTCGCGCTTTTTGATAAACTAACCGGGAGAGGGGCGCGGCAAGTTCCACCGAACACAGCAAGGTATCGGCTACCATGCTATTGATATCTGCTTCTGCTAAAGGTTTCAGGGTGAGGGCGTTCGGGTTTGCGCCTCCTTTGGCGATTTCGTCTAAGGTTAGCATCAAGGGATGGGCGGGGAATACTTCGTTATCTCGATACGCTCCCAAAATTAACAAGTACCCCGTCTCGGAATTGTCCGTTAATAACTTTAAAAGGTTTAAGGATGCGGAGTCGGCCCATTGTAAGTCGTCTAAAAAGATAACTAGGGGATGTTCTTTGGTGGTGAAGACGCGAACGAATTTACTAAACAGCAAGTTAAAGCGGTTTTGGGCCGCACTGCCGGAGAGTTCGGGAACGGGGGGTTGCGGTCCGATGATGCGTTCTAACAAAGGGAGACCGTTAACGATGACTTGTCCGTTTTCTCCTAAAGCTTCCAGGATTTTCGCTTTCCAACGAGCTAACTCTGTATCGGACTCGCCGAGTATTTGCCCCATTAGGTCTTGGAATGCTTCGACGAAGGCTAAAAAAGGACTGTTGCGATTGAATTGGTCGAATTTCCCTTTGATGAAATAGCCCCGTTGTTTGAGGATGGGTTTGTGGACTTCGCTTGCGACTGCGGTTTTGCCTACCCCCGAATAACCGGCTACTAGCATTATTTCTGTTGCGCCTCTAGCTACTCTGTCGAAGGCATCCAGTAAGGTTTTGACTTCGGTTTCCCGTCCGTAGAGTTTTTCCGGGACTCCGAAGCGATCGCTCTTATCCCTTTCTCCCAGTTGGAAACTGGTAATTTCCCCGGTGGTTTCTAATTGCTGCCAGCACCGTTCTAAATCGTATTTCAAACCCAAGGCGCTCTGATACCGGTTTTCGGCATTTTTGGCCATTAATTTAAGTATAATTGCCTCCACAGCTTCGGGGGTTGTCTTCTCGCTGCTTTCGGGAAATTCTACTTTTTGGGCGAGGTGGCAATGTACTAATTCCATCGGGTCGCTGGTGGTAAATGGCAGTTGCCCCGTTAGCAGTTGGAATAAAGTTGCTCCCAGAGAGTAATAGTCGGTGCGATAGTCGATGCTGCGGTTCGTCCGTCCGGTTTGCTCGGGGGACATATATGCTAGGGTGCCTTCTATTACTTTGGGGTGTTGCAGGGCGGTTGTTTCTCTGGGAAGGAGGGAGGCAATGCTGAAGTCTATTAGTTTGATTTCTTTGGTTTCTGGGTGGATGAGGATGTTCTGGGGTTTGATGTCTTTGTGTATGACTCGCTGCTCTTTGAGTTGCTGGAGTATTTCTACGGTGGAGAGGGCGATCGCTAAGAATTGTCTCAGGGGCAAGGGTTTGTTGTCGGCGTACTCCGAGAGGGAAATGCCGCCGCTGTCTTCCATGACTAAGGCATAACCGTTACCGTAGCGTTCTAGGGCTAGGGGTTTGACGATGCCGGGGATTTGGAGATTGAGGGCGAGAGCGTACTGGTGGCGCAGTTGTAAGATTTGGTTGAAACTGGGATAGTCGCCGTTTGGTACTTTTATTACTACCGGTAAGCTGTCTGCGGTTCTCACCGCTCTATATACTTGGGTTCTGCTACCGGAGTAGAGTAAGGTATTGATTTGGTATCCTGGAATTTCTAGCATGGTTTGGTTCCGATCTGACATGACAAAAATCTAGTTTTGACGCACCTATTATTAGTTTAGCAGTCTCTAACTGAAATGTCAACCGACGTTTATTAGGGTACATCCACTGGCAAGTAAACTGTAAATTTTGTGTTACCTGGAAACGACTCTACTTCAATTTTACCCTGATGTTTGTCAATAATTTTCTTGACAATATCTAACCCCAAACCGCTGCCTTCTCCGGCAGATTTAGTAGTAAAAAATGGCTCGAATATTTTGGGCAATACTTCTGGGGAGATGCCGCTGCCGGTGTCGGTAATGCTTACTGTTAAATTATCTTCTTTTAAACCCACATCAATAGTTAAATTTCCTTTGTTCTTCATTGCTTGTATGGCGTTATGAATTAGGTTGGTCCAGACTTGATTTAATTCGTCTGGATAGCAAAGAATTAAAGGTAAGTCGCTTTGATAATTTCTCATAACTTCTACCCCCTGTTTTAGTTGATTTTGATAGAGAGTTAAGACGGTTTCTATGCCATCGGTAATCTTGGCTTTGACTTTTTGTCCGCTGCGATCGTAACGAGAATATGTTTTCAGGGCAAATACTACTTTACCCGCACGGTCCGCAGCAGTGTTAATCGTGCGAGTGCTTCTTTGTAAGTTAGCAAAATCAGAAGCGGTTTTTAAAACTTCGTAACCTTGGGGGTCTTCTAATAATGACAATAATGGTTTAATGTCGTCGTGGATGCCGATATTGACTAGCAAATTAGAGATGGCATCGGCATTTTCAATTCCCCTAGCTTCGAGTTTAGCCTTTAATTCTTTCCTAATTTGTCGTTTTTCCCGAGAAGTTAACACTGTTTCTTTTAAATCTAAAACTGGCAGTAACGTCATAAATTTTTCCTGCATTTCTGGAGATATTGACAAAAGAAATTTAGGAAAGTTATAAAGATTTTCGCTTAAAAACTTGGCGATGCTATTAATGGAGGATTTAATCGCCCCCAAGGGAGTATTAATTTCGTGGGCAACTCCCGCTATTAACTGTCCTAAAGCAGCCATTTTTTCCGATTCGATGAGTTCTTTTTGAGTTGATTTTAATTCTTCAAGAGTTTTTAATAATTCCTGATTTTTTAGTTCCAAACTCTGTTGGGCTTTAGCTAAGTCTTCATTTTTTTCTTGCAGATTTTTTTGTAAAAAAGTAATTGCTAAATGGGTTTCTACCCTAGCTAAAACTTCTTCCATTTGAAAAGGCTTGGTAATGTAGTCAACTCCGCCAACGCTAAAGGCTTTTACTTTGTCCATGACATCGCTTAAAGCACTAATAAAAATCACGGGAACTTCTTTAGTTTCTGGATTTGATTTTAGCTGTTCGCAAACTTCATAACCATCCATTTCGGGCATATTAATATCTAGCAAAATTAAATCCGGGCGACGACGTTTTGCCGATGAAATAGCAAATTTGCCGCTGGGAGCTAGTAGCATTTGATATCCTTTTTCAGTTAGCATTCCCGATAATAAACGCAAGTTAGCAGGGGTATCATCTACTGCTAAAATTAAAGCTTTATAATCTTGGTTTGTAGTTGTATTCATTTGAGTTGTCTGCCTCTTTTTTCTCAGCCACTAAAGTTGTTTTAGTATCCAAACAGCGAGCGATCGCCTCATCATTCAAACACCCTTAAAGCGATGGAGCTAGAAACGGTCCAAAGCTTAAAGACCGTTAATCGGCAATATTAGCACTATTTTTTGATTTTGACAATAGCTGAAGAGAATTACACAAATTTTGGGAATGGGGAATAGGGAATTGGCAATAGGAAAGGGAGTCTTTTTACAAATATGAGGTGTTCCCAACAGCTTTTTTTGACGACTGTTGCATTAAGGCTAAATGCCATCAGTATTTTTTCTGAAGAGTTACAACTAAGCAGTTAATTAATAAATATTGTGGCGCAATTTAGGATAAGTTACTATTAACTAGCTTATATTCAGCATCGACAATTTTTGCTGGCCAGGGGGTCAAACCCCTCAAGTAGGAAGATAGTTCTTCCTCATCGACTCAATCGTAACAAATAAAAAAGGGATTGTCAAGGGGTTAGGCAAAAAATTTTTTTGGGGTATTCTACTAACTATCGGGACTTACGCTTTTTGTCTGAAGCGAAGAACAGCGAAGCAATCGGTCCGTTCTGTTTTTGGTGGGCCTAAATCGCTAAAGCGATTACAACGAACTTAATAAAACAAATGACAGAAAATCGAAATCAACCAAGAGAATACGATGCCGTTTTGGGCGGCAAAAGTCCGCCCCCAATTAATGCTGCGGTTTTGGGCGGCATCGAAGGAGTGAAAATGCATTTGACTGCCAGCGATGAATTAGTGCGAGTGGCGGCGGTTCGAGAGGCGGTGAAATATGGAGAAGCGGGGTTGGATGTAGCGATCGCCTCTTTAGACGACGACTCCCCGCAAGTCCGACAAACAGTTCTAAAGTTGCTGGAAGAAAAACTAGACCTCCCGAAAGTTCGAGCCCTTATCCGCTTAGTTAACAACAAACCAATTAGAATTTACCGGGGGTTGGTTAGCAGCGGATGTTGAAGGGACGAGTGCGGATGGGTTGTTGGCGTGCGAACAAGGTTGGTTGGCCAATTGAGATTTGAGAAACCGGGTTTTTGCGAAAAACCCGGTTTCTGATGGGTGACAAGACCTGCGTATAATTTAGCAAAAGGAGAAAAACAGAAATGACAGAAAAACCAGATCGACCCAGAGAATACGATGCCGTCCTTAGCGGTAAAAATTCACTTCCAGTTCCGTGCGGTCTTGTTGCCGGGTCTGTAGTTTCGCTTTAGCGATAGTTCGCCGCAATCGCTTTAGCGATAGTTCGCCGCAATCGCTTTAGCGATAGTTCGTAGTAATCGCTTTAGCGATTTAGCGGGAGAATTTTTTTTGCGGGCCAGAATCGCTAAAGCGATTACTACGAACTAACTACTTTTCTCTTTTATAAATAAAAATGTACAAACCCTGGCCCGAAGTCGGATTAAAAACAGTATCGGTTTGAGCTAATTCCCAACCATCATCCCCCAAATTATTTAAAGCTCTTTCCAAAACATCTCTTTCCGCATCGCTGCGAATAAAACCGGGGGTGTAAGTAATTTTATATTCGTATTCATCGCCGCGACGGCTTAACTTTTGGGGTATTTCTAAATCCAGGGGTTGCGCGGTATTCGATTCTATTTGGGGCGCTATTTCCGACGCAGTTGCCAAACTGCGCGCCGGCAAAAATATTAAAGCTACAGTTAAGAAAATAATGGCAACATTTAAAACGATTAAATTAATAACAATTAGTTTTTTAAGGCTTAAGTTTTTCATGGTTTTAATTATTAGTAGTTCGTAGTAATCGCTTCAGCGATTAAAAGTCAAATTCACCCGCAACAACCCATCCCCAACTTTCAGACAACATCATAAACCATCATCGGGAGCATCCCATATTTGTAAAAATATTTTTTCTCAAATCTCGAACCTCCAACATCTCTGACCTCTGACCTCTGACCTCTGACCTAAAGCATTAAATTTTTGGCTTTATTCAAAATTGGGATGCACCCCCATCATCCGCTACATCCGCTTCACTCGTCCGCTGCTAACCTTCCGCTTCTTTTGCGTTCTTTTTCATTTCTTCTGCTTGTTAAAATCAAATTCACCCGCTAACTAACCATCCGCTACATCCGTTACAAAATCCGCTGCTAATTAATACCGATTTAAGACATCAATAAATAACTTTGGTTGTAGGATTTGCGTTCCATGATAATATTTTATGGGCAATATATCTTTTATCTTTAGTTAAAAGTCCTGCCACAAAAACTGATGTGTCTATAACAACTTTAAGCACTTTTTGTTACTTTTACTCCTTCGCGTTCTTTTTCATTTCTTCTGCTTCTTTTGCTATGGCCTCCCAAGCAGCATCAAACTCAGCCCAAACTTCTTTCGCCGGAAGGGGACCGGCTTTTTTAGCCTTAGCAAAAGCTTCTTCCCTAATCCTATTTGCCCTAGCCATTTCTTCTGCTGTTGGGGGAGTTTCCAGAATTTTTTGAACCCTCTCAAC
>CAZUCT010000055.1:0-29311 GCA_964619285.1 uncultured bacterium
CTTTATTGCCCGGTTTTACTTGTCAGGTGGCGCGAATATTTGCTTAGAGTTAACCTATTGAAAAATAAAAATATCTGTAGGGGCAAAGCATTCGGGCGGCAAACTTTTAAAAAAAGCATTAACTTTGATGTCCGAATGCTTTGCCCCCACCCCACGTTTAACTTTCTGTTTTTGGGGTTGTTGGTGGGTGAAAAAAATTGGTTAGCAGCGGATTTTGAAGCGGATGTAGCGGATGGGTTAACGATGGGTGAAGTAAGTTAATTGGTTGTTTTTTTTAATGCTTTGCCCCCACCCCACGTTTAACTTTCTGTTTTTGGGGTTATTGGTGGGTGAAAAAAATTGGTTAGCAGCGGATGTTGAAGCGGATGTAGCGGATGGGTTAACGATGGGTGAAATAGATTAGTTGGTTGTTTTTTTTAATGCAAGTAAAAGATATGACAGTGGAAGAATTAAAAGCATTAATCCGAGATACTGTGGAGGAAACTCTCGAAGACTTTTTAGGCGAGTACGATGCAGATGCAGGTTTAGAAATTAAAGCAGAAATTAAACAGCAATTGTTAGAGATGCGCCAACGCAGAAAAGCAGGAAAACGGGGGATTTCTGCTGAAGAAGTTTATCAAAAATTAGGTTTAAATGAAGCTAGCTAGTAGGGTGCGCATTGCGCACCTTACCAGATTAAGATGCCCATTGCTAGCATCCTAAAATGCCTTTAATGGCATAAACCATGCCCGCTATGATTTCGAGGGAGCCGCCCGCTACGGCAACATCGCCAGTTACAGCGGCTGCTATAGTAGCAACAGAGGCTCCTCCTATAATTAGACCTATTATTGTTGTGGATATAGATGCAATAGCCACTGCACCTGCCCCAGAAAAAACTACACAGCCTCCCACTAAAGCAACTATAAGAAGAAATTGTAAGGGATTTGGATTTGGGCAGATTGCCTCAGCCAAATAGGGTTGAATTAATATTATTGAGTTAAGCATCGTTGACATCCTCGTGTTGCTTTTTTCTGATTAAATTTTTATAATTAGTTAAATTGCGCACCCTGGCCAGAATGTTTTTTTCATGGTTTGTAAGGTGCGCAATGCGCACCCTACTCAATGCGTCTCCATGATGATAAGAAACCAAGCAGAGCACCAATAATTATTCCCCACATTCTATATGGAGTACCAAAAAATACATTAATAGTAGCTGCCGCCGTCTGTGTACTCTGCCCTATTACCTCATTTCCTGGCTGGCCAAATAGCGACTCCAAAAGTCTACCTACTGCAAACCCTACTACCGTACCCACAGTCGTATTGACAGCGGTTCTTATAGCATCTTTTGCAAGTTCTCTACCGAAATTATTACTCATAATCTTACCTCCAAGCGGTATAACTTTTAATCAAACCTCAACTCTGGTCCAACCCACCAGGGAATCAAACGACAACCGATCGCTCCCTAAGTCTTAGTTTTAAATGCTCATTCCATTTTCCCAATAAACCCAACCCTTGCCAACCCCTAAAACGTTCAAATTTGTTACCAACCTTCTCCCCATTTCGTTCACTTTTGTAGAAAAATGTTCAAAATTGTATTAAAATGTTCCCAAATGTAAACTAGAATACAGAAAATCTAACAAACCCCGACCCCATGAACCTCAAAGAAGCCCTAGCACTGGTCGATAAAATAGTCTTCGAGCAAACCGGCCAACATCTCAACGACCTGCAAGAAGCCGTACTCCAAGGAACTATAGAACATCAAGCATACAAGCAAATCGCCCAGGACTTCGACTGTTCCGAAAGCAACGTCAGAAAAGCAGGGGCAGAATTATGGCAGATACTCTCAGAGGAGTTAGGGGAAAACGTTAACAAATCTAACTTTGGTTCGGCAGTGAAGAGGTGGCACAATTCTAATACCCTAAAGTTTACAAAAGTTTACAAAAGTTAAAGAGGTAACAGTAAACGATAGTTTCAACATCTGCCCCGAAGGAAGACACCCACCAGAGACACCACCAAACTCGCACTCACCCAACCAACAAACAACCAACACCACACAACCTCCCACCCAAGAATTAAGCGAAATGCCCCAGTTGGGTACCTTCTACAGTCGCACTACCGAACTCGAAACCCTCAAAACTTGGATATTAGAACAACGCCGCCCCCTCATAACCCTCACCGGTATCGGCGGTATCGGTAAAACCAGATTGGCAGTACAACTGGTTCGACAGATAAAAAACCAGTTTCAATACGTCATCTGGTACAGTCTCGAAACCTCCCCCACCTTAGCAGAATTAGAAGACAAATTAAAACAGTTTTTTTCCCAATCCCAACAGCAAAATTTACCCCCCATCAAACACTTCCAAAACCATCGCTGTTTAGTCGTCTTAGATGACATTCACCACCTTTTCGCTAGCGGCGACTTCGCTGGTAAATATCAACAAAAACATCAAAAATATCGCTCTTTTTTCAAACAAATAGAAAACCTCTCCCATCAAAGTTGCTTTCTCTTAATAGGTTGGGAACCACCCAAAGATTTTCCTCTTGTTACCAGCAAAAATCCTAGCAACAATAACCCCATTTGCACCCTACAACTCCCAGGTTTAAAACCTCAAGCAGCAATGCAAATACTCCAAGATTGCGGGTTAGCAGAAAACGGCTACTCCGAAACATTAATTCGCCACTACCAAGGCAACCCCTTCTGGTTAAAAAGTGCCGCAAATCTCATGCAAGAATTGGGAGAATCTCTTGCCAATGAATTATTAGAAAATAACAGCGTTTTGTTACCAGAAGATGTCAAAGAAACAGTACGGCAACAGCGCGATCGCCTCTCAAAAACCGAACAACAAATCCTCTCTCTCCTGGCAACAAAAAACCAACCTATTAGCTTAGGAAAACTATTAGAAACCGCACAAATACCATCCACCGATGCAGTCAGCGCCCTACAATCTTTAAGTCGGCGTTCCCTCGTTAAAAAAGAAAAAAATCTTTATACCCTGCCAGCGGTACTCAAGCAACAGGTGAACCTGTAAAGAAACCAGGTTTTTTTGAAAAACCTGGTTTCTGAGATACGCTAATATTAAAAATTGATTTTTTAATGCGGCAGCTAACCATTAAAATCACCCCCAGAGAATAAAAACTCTTTCCTCAGCAACTAAAAACCAAAAAACCCGGTTTTTTGAAAAAACCGGGTTTTCAAAAAAATACCTTTGCCAACTTAGGAGGAAGGTCATAAACCCGGTTTTTCAATACTAACTCACCCCCCAGAAACCGGGTTTTTCAAAAAAACCCGGTTTCTTAAATCTTCGTGCTTATAAGATGTTGGGTTGAGTTACGAACTTACTTTTCTCTTAAGTCTCTGTGGGGGCGATCGCTGTTTGTCTGAGCCAGATTTGAACGTGCCCAGAAACCAGGTTTTTGGTAAAAATCCGGTTTCTTAATCAATACCTTCGCCAAAATAAAAATACCTGCAAGAAAATGGCTAACTCCCCCGCCAGAAACCGGGTTTTTTCAAAAAACCCGGTTTCTTAAATCTCGGTGCTGGCGAAGGTATTGTTAATTCTATCGTCTCTTTGAGTTGGTATTGTTATTTAAAAAACTCTTAAACAGTAGCTAAAACAGGTTCTCTCACCTCAACTTTCCCCTGTTTATCTTCGCTCTCAGTGCAATAAACCTCGCAAGAATTATTCGGACTTTCAATCAACTTAATCTTGTGCAACTTAGCGCCCAATTCGCCAATAGGTTGCCGCAACAGCTCTCGAATATAAACCGCAATATTCTCCGCAGTGGGAACCACCTTCTCAAAATAAGCAATATCTTTATTCAAAAAAGTATGGTCGAAAGGTTCCACCACCCCATCTTCGATCGCCTGTTGCAAAGCCGCCAAATCGACTATCATACCAGTACGAGGGTCAATTTCTCCCTTAACCGTCACTTCCAAATGATAATTATGACCGTGACCGTGGGGGCGGGCGCATTTGCCATAGATATTGCAATTTTCCTCAAAACTGAGGTCGGGACGAGCAAGCCGATGAGCGGCGCTAAAGTGGGTGCTAATAGTTAAATACGCTTCCATTCCATTTCCTAAATAATCGGCCCAAAGTTCGGGGTGTTCGAAAAGTTTAATTCGAGTTAAAGGCAAGTGGGGTGCCAACCTCTGCCAAATAACTCTAGCAATATTTTCCGTGGTCGGGAGGGTGCGTTGAAACTCCGGCCACGCTTCGTTGAGATAAGAAAAGTCTAATTGACCGGTCACTTCTTGCCTGATGACGTGCTTGACATCAGACAGGTTGAGTACCATGCCATATTCATCCAATTCTCCCACCATCGAGACATAGAGGACGTAATTATGTCCGTGTCCGGGATATCTAGCGGTGGGGCCGAAGCGTTGAAAATTTTCCGCTTCGCTCAACTCTGACAACCAGTAGCGATGACTGGCTGAAAATTGCGCTCGACGATTGACGATACATTCCATTAATCCAGTGGGGATTTACTTATTAAGTTCTGTAAATAAATGTAGATCGTTTCTCAGAAAATTTCAATGTTTTTTTGGGAATGGGGAATGGGGAATGGGGAATTGGCAGTTAACAATTAACAATTGACAATTGACAATTAACAATTAACAAAAGGCGATAATCTGCGTAGTTCGCTTCCAACTTTAACGCTGAAAAGGAAAAAATATGAATTGGATTATTTTTAAAGCTCGGGAAATTCTGGAAAGTTTATCCAGAGCCCTCACAACTACGCTTTTTTATATCGGGGATAACCCTCTTTCTCTGGTTTCTATTATCAGACTAATTCTCTTAAGCATAGCAGTCTTTATTATTTCCAGAAACATTAGCGAATGGATTAAAAGATTGCTGCTTTCTCGTATGGGATTAGATAGGGGAAATCAAGAAGCGATCGCCTCCGTTCTCAGTTACATTTTAGCAACTTTAGGCATCCTAATAGTCCTCTATAACAACGGCATTCCTATTAGTTCTTTTACAGTTCTAGCCGGCGTTTTAGGTATTGGTATTGGCTTCGGTCTCCAAAACCTTACCAGCAACTTTATCAGCGGCATTACCATGCTCTTCGAGCAACCAATTAAAGTAGGAGATTTTATCGAAGTAGAAGGATTATTAGGAACCGTAGAAAGAATCTCTATTCGTTCCACCATCGTCCGCACCCTGGATGGAGTTTTTGTCATCGTCCCGAACATTCGCTTCGTCGAAAATAATATTATTAACTGGAGTTATAAAGACCCAAAATGTCGAATTCATATTCCCGTTGGAGTAGCTTACGGCACAGATCCCGTATTAGTAACTGAAGCATTATTAACCGCTGCTAGAGGAGAACGAAATGTTTTATCCTTTCCTTCCCCTAAAGTCCAGTTTGTAGGTTTTGGCGATAGCGCTTTAAATTTTGAACTCTTAGTTTGGATCGACCATCCCCCCGATAGCGAACACATTACCAGCGCTTTAAACTTTCTCGTCGAATACGAACTGCGCCATCGAGACATCGTAATTCCTTTCCCCCAAAGAGACTTATGGATAAAAAATCCCGAAATTTTCAGCATCCTTGCTGCTAATAATTATGCTCTTGAATCTGCCAACGGTAAAGTTTTACAGGAGTCTGCCGTTGTTTATAATAACTTCAAAAAAGACGCGAAAAAACCTAAAAAAACCGTGCCTAAATCTCCAAAAAATTTTAATTTACGAGATTTATTGCGACGAGTAACCTACTTCGATAATTTTACCGATTTAGAATTGCGACAGTTAATAGAATATGGCTATCGACAATTATTTCCCGAAAGACAGGTTATTTTTGAAGAAAACGACCCGGGAGATTCTTTTTATATTATTCTTTCTGGTCAAGTTGAAGTTATTTCTCAAAAAACAGGTCAATATATTGCCACCCTTCACGAAGGCGAATTTTTTGGAGAAATGTCTTTATTATTAGGCGCTCCTCGCACTGCTACGGTCAGAACTATGCAAGATTCCATTTTGTTTATTATAGAGCAGCACGACCTTAGAAAATTATTAGAAGAACAACCGGAGCTAGCAGTTCAAATTAGCCACAAATTATACGAACGCCAACAAGCTCTCAAGGAATTGGGATTATTGAATGAAACTTCAACAGATAATACGCCTTTTTATCGGATTAGGTCCCGCATTCAAACTCTTTTTGGCATTTAATCTTTTTGGCTAATTGTTAATTGTTAATTGCCAATTAAAAACTATGTTTAATAGACAAGTAAACTAGGAAATAACCTCTTCTTCTCTTTTGCCTTTTGCCTCTTGCCTTTTGCCTAAAAGCGACAACTTCTTGGTTTTTTTAAAATTGAAATGCTCCCTTAATCGCTCCCCATGCTTCCAAACGCAATCCTTCAGCTATTCTAAACAATTCTTGACCCGTATGCAGGTAGTAATCGTCATAATTGTAAGTAAAAAACTCTAACTCCTCGATGCCATCTCCCACTCGATCCAAACAATAATATAAATGAGCCGCTACCCCTGCAAGGTTAGAAGGATTTGGCTGAGAGCGAAATAGATTCTGAGCTTCTTTGAGGGAGTCTCGACTTTTTTCTAAATAATTTTGAAAGGCTTCTAAGAGTTCGTCGTCAAAAGGATCTGCCGACAAATCATCTATTTCTCCTTTGAGCGAATAGAGAATTTTTTTGAGCTTTTTATCTATGGGTTGATAAACCAGATTCAACCATTTTTCTAGTTCGGCATCCGCAGAACTTCCTCTATTTTTTCCAGTCTTGTAATGGTGTTTATAAGTAGTTGTTTTTTGTTGTTTGGCGGGAGGAGAAATTTGGCGATCGTAAGTTTTTCTCTTTTGAGGATCCCCTAAAATTTCGTAAGCCGCATTAATGCGGACAATCTCTTCTTCGTTGCTTGTTGCTTGATTGCTATCTGGATGGAAGATTTTCGCGAGACGGCGATAGGCTTTTTTGATTTGGTCTTGAGTTGCTTTGGGGCTAACTTCTAATGTTTGATAATGGTTGGAGGTTGTCTTAGTCGTTACCATATTTCTAAAATTTCTACAAAGAAAATTGTTTGCGGTTATTCATTTTTAATTTTACTCATTGTCGTTCAAAAGGTGGCGATCGCTTTGACAAATTTTTATTAAGCTAAGACTCAAATAAATTTGACATTTCATAACAGAAATGGTAAGCACTTTTTCAGAAAACAATAAACATTAAAAAACCCGGTTTTTTCAAAAAACCGGGTTTTTGGGCAGCATCCCATTAACCAACCGTTGCGGGGACTTACAAATCCTGAGTTTGAAACAGTGGCGTACTCAAATAGCGTTCGCCAAAACTAGGCTGAATCATGACAATTAACTTTCCTTCGTTTTCTGACCGCTGGCCTATTTTAATGGCCGCGCACAAAGCCGCCCCGCTGGAAATGCCAGACAGAATGCCTTCTTCTTTAGCCAAACGACGACCGTAAGCGATCGCCTCTTCATCAGTTACTTGCACCACCTCATCAATGGCCTCCACATTCAAAACTGGAGGCACAAAACCGGCCCCAATGCCCTGAATTTTATGAGGCCCCGGAGAACCTCCCGACAATACCGGGCTATTAGTCGGTTCCACAGCAACGGCCTTAAAACTCGATTTTCGTTTTTTGAGAACTTCTGCCACGCCAGTAATCGTACCCCCAGTGCCAACACCGGCCACCACAATATCTACCTGACCTTCCGTATCCTCCCAAATCTCCAAAGCCGTCGTCTGGCGATGGATTTGAGGATTGGCAGGATTCTGAAACTGCTGCAACATATAGGCATCGGGCATAGAGTCCACAATTTCCTGGGCCTTAGTAATACAACCTTTCATGCCATCAGGCCCCGGAGTCAGTTGCAGTTCGGCCCCAAAAGCCCGCAACATCGATCGCCGCTCTAAACTCATAGTTTCTGGCATGGTCAAAATCAACCTATAGCCCTTGGCCGCCGCGACCATTGCCAGAGCAATACCGGTATTGCCGGAAGTCGGCTCCACTAAAACTGTTTTTCCAGGAGTTATCAGGCCCTCCTCTTCGGCCACGTTAATCATGTTTACGCCGATGCGATCCTTAACCGAGGAGGCCGGATTCATGCCTTCGAGTTTTACTACTATATTGGCAACGCAACCTTCCCTTTGAGGAATGCGATTTAGCTGTACCAGTGGAGTCCGACCCACTAATTCCGTGATGTTATTGGCAATGCGCATAATTTGGTAATCATTGATAGGGACAATTTTTGAGCTTCAAGCAATTCTCCTATTATCCAATTCTATTGGAGATGCTTTATTTTCGTTTTTTTCTCGATTATGCTACAGATTAATTTAAGCGATCGCCTCTTTTTATTCGGAAAATATCATAAAAGCTATTAATTAGCATAGATTTTTGTGTAGCATCTATCGAAAAAAATTCCCGAAATCCCTTCAAAATTAATCGGATTTTTTTTAGATTTCTGCGCCAAAACATCAAAAAACCCCGCTTTTGGCGAGGCTTTTTTGATTTTCAAAAGCTAGCTTGAGAACAAACCAACTTTTTCCAATTCCCAAAGCTTGACTCTAGAACTTAAAAGTAGTTCTGAGAGTCCCAATAATCAAATCGTCGTTATTTTTATTTTGATTGGGATTAGTAATCCAAATCACGCCGGGAGTTAACGAAATATTGTCTGTCACCTGTAACTTGTAGAAAGCCTCAAAATGCCAGGATTCATCCGTATTCAATCCCGTGCCCAGACCGCTGGGAACGTCCAAATCTGCCAGATAAGGCTCGCGACCGACCACAAGACCTGCCAAATTACCAGGCCGTCCCAAATCGGGTAAAGCCAAAGTCATGCCGTAGTACCAAATCGTACCGTCGCCCAGACCGATTAAACGGACATCAGTCAATCCACCCCAACCGCTGACGACAAATTTCGGGCTCAATCGGAAAGATGCCTCCACGCCATAGGAGTTGGTGGAAACTGGTTTGATTCGGTTAATAGAACCCGGAGTGCGGGTGTTTAATCCTGCATTGAGGCCGTAAATAGTATTAGCAGCACCAGTACCGGTAAAACCGCTTTGGAAACTTCCAGGATTGCCAACCCCAGTGGCAGCACCATTATCAAAGCCAAAATTGCCCTCGTTAAAGTAACCCTTGTTATAAGTCAGAGCAAATTGAAAGCTATTTGAAGGGGTTAAAGTTAATTGGGCCAGGGCTGCATAATCGCCATCAAACAAACCCGAACCTTCGCTAGGATTTGCAGTATTGGAAGCCAAATAGCCCAAAGATAAGATTGCAGGACTGTAAGGGGAAGCATAAGAAGCACTGCTACCGAAGTTGTACTCGATGCCCAGGCCGCCTCCACCACCAATACGGTAAATCGGGCTTCTTTGACCGAAAGCACTCAGAGAACCGCTGCCTCCATCAAAGTCTTCCATATAGGGGTTTACCGTAGGGGCAATGTCATCCCAACTACCGCGACTGGCAGCCACAGTCACCATCATGCGTTCGCTAGCAGGGAACCTGTACAGAAGTTTATCCAGCACGAACGTGCCATCAGTATCCCCAAAGACATTAAAGGTTTGGAGTCCTTCTGCTCCCGCTTGATTGGGCCGGAACCGTTGGGCATTACCCACCTGTAGCCTGGTCAGTAACAAATCTCGACCGCTAAAAGTAGTGTTGAAGTTCAGACGAACCCGATTTTGGAAGACCGTCTGGGTATCGTCTTGTTTGTCTTCGTCTAAAAGGTCGCTAATTTCGCCAGTAAAGTCATCGGTGATGGCAAAAATTGCTTCCCCTGTGAGTTTGGTGGTTGTGGAGAATTGGTTAACTTCCAATTCTGCGGCCCGAGCTTCGAGGCCGTCAACCCGCCCCCGAAGGATCGCCAGTTCCGCTGCGAATTCTTCTTGTAACCGTTGCAAGAGCTCTAAGTCGTCTCTGCTGACCGCATCGGCCAGGGCCGCCTGTAGTAGTTCGGTAATTCTCTCCAAGCAGGAATTAAGACCAGCTGCAAACTCAAATCGAGTCAGAGCCCGGTTGCCGCGATAGGTGCCGTCTGGATATCCAGCCACACAACCGTACCTTTCAACCAAAGATTGCAGTGCTTGGAAAGCCCAGTCTGTGGGTTGGACGTCGGAAAGCTGGGATACAGAAGTAACCTGGCCTTTCTGTTTGCGATTGCTTCTGTTGTTTCGACTGCCATTGCGCAAATTGCGACCTTCCCGACCGTAGCGGTTGATTTGTTGGATGGTTGTTGCTGGGGTATTATCTCCCGCTGTTGGGAGTTGAGCTAATATTTGCTCCGAGTCTATAGATGGGTTTGCTTCGGCATTTGTGAAGCCATCGCCGGCCAGAGCTGGGGAAGCAACTAGGGTTGCCGCTAAGATTGCCGGGCTCGATACTAAAGATTTCCAAAATAATTTAGACATTTTTTGCCTCTAATCCTCACACCGATTATAGAGTGACTTTTATGGTCTTCTATATTTTCAGGTTTTTTGATAGGTTAACGTATTTAGGACTTTGAAAACACCGTTTGCTGGCTATTTCTTGGCCCTTCAAATTTAAAGCGTCTTGCTGATATGATGCAACCACATTACCTTTTTTGTCAACAAATTTTCCCAATTTCCTTTATCTTGTTTCCAGTCAACGGCACAGTTTTGGCCCCTATTTTTGGCAGGGCTGCCAGAACTATTATTTTTAGGATTTTTAGGATTTTAAGGTATGTCCCAACACTGTAAAGACTTGCCGTTCCTCGAATAGTTCCAAAAATTCGCCGTTTATTTTGTTTTGGGCCGCTTCTGCTCTGAGAATTTTGAGAGCCGTTTCGGTGGGTAAGCCTCGCTTGTAAGGGCGATCGCCTGCAGTTAAAGCATCATATATATCTGCTATTACCATCATTTGGGTCTGAACCGGAATTTCTTCTCGTTTTAGTCCTCTGGGATAACCGCTGCCATCCAGTTTCTCGTGATGTCCGTAAGCTATTTGTGGAATCTGTTTTAGTGGGTCGGTCCAGGGAATGCGTTTGAGAAATTCGTAGGAATGAGTAACGTGGGCTTCCATTGCCAATCTTTCCTCTGGGGTGAGGTTGCCCTTGTTTACTGTCAGTTGCATTATTTCTTCTGCAGTTACCAACGGTTTCAGGGAACCATCAATATCCTCATAACTGTATTGAGATAGCTCGCGCAGTTGTTGTAGGGGTTCTTCTGTTAAGATATTAGGCTCGTTGGCTTTTAATAATACTTCCCAATAACCATCTAATTTTGATATTTTCTCTTGTAAGAGTCCATCTTCATTTTCTATCAGCTTGCAGTACGCACATTCTTGTAGCTTTTGCTCTTGGTGGGGATAGTTTGAGTGTTCTAATAAATGTTGATATTTAGCCCTGGCATTTTCTAATTCTGCCGTTCGCCTGGCTACGGCAAATCTCTGGCGCAGCTTTTCTAATTGTTCTTCGTAGAGTTTTTTTCCTTTATTTAAGATAGCTTCTGGTACTCCTATTTTGCCAAAATCGTGAAGTAAAGCTGCATAACGAATTTCTTTAATTTGGCGACGATTGAAATTAATAAAAGCTAAATTTCCTCTTTCTACTGTAGTCGCTTCTTCTGCCAGTCTAACTGTTAATGCTGCTACTCGTTCTGAATGGCCTGAAGTGCAAATATCTCTAGCTTCAATGGCTTGAACTGATGCTTTTACAAAGCCTTCAAACAAGTTTTCAATATTTTCTTGCAGTTGATTTCTTTCTATAGAAATTGCGGCTTGAGAAGCGAGCGATCGCACTATTCTTTCTTCCCATTCCGAATAAGGCTGCGTTAATTCTTTCGCATTTTCTTCTGTTAGTTTTACATCTGCCCTTACCTTACGATTTATTAACTGAATAACCCCTATTATTTCTCTTTGTCTATTTTGCATTGGCAGCACCAATACGGAGCAAGTTCGATAACCAATATCTAAATCGAAATTGCTCGCGAGTCGATACGGAACCGACTCGGGCAAATTGTAAGCATCGGGCAAATTTAAACTTTCTCCCGTTATCGCCACATATCCCGCCAAACTTTTTGGGGTTATCGGCACGGCAAATTCATTAAAAGAAAGCATTGGTAGCGACGCATTTTGAGCTGCTTTAAATAGCAATTTTGGATAATCGTCGCTCTTATCTACCAAGTAAACGCTACCCGCATCGCTTAAGGTTATTTCTAGACTTTTTGATAAAATTAGATTTAATAACTCCCCTAAGTCGTTGGCATCGGATAGAGCTACGCCAATATCCAACAATTGCTCTATTAACTCTGTTTTTTCGGGAGCGTCTTGCAGAATTTCTGGTAGATTTAATCCTATCTTCATCTGATGTAAACAATTGTTAAGGGAATTGTTAATTGTTAAGGGAATTGTTAATTGTTAATTGTGACTTTACCATTAACAATTAACAATTGACCATTAACAAAAAGCATAGATATTTGTTAACAACTCCAACTTAATTTAAGCTGGAAATTGTTTTTGCTAAGGCAAAGTCTTTTTCTGTTAAGCCACCCGCATCGTGGGTGGTCATGTTTATTGTTACTTTATTATAAGATATCTCCAAATCTGGATGATGACCGGCGGCTTCGGCGGGTTCGACTAATTTATTTACAAAAGCGATCGCCTCGATAAAATCCTTAAACTTTTTCACGCACCGCAGTTGCTTTCCTTCTACTACCGTCCAGTCGTCGGATAATTCTCCTACCCGTTGGTTAATTTCTGGTTCTGGAAGTAATTCTGCCATTTTCTCTTGTATTAACTAAAAAATTCACTAAAAAACTAACTAAAAAAAACTATCCGCTCTCATCTAAAATTGTGTTCGAGCCAATAAAGCTTTTACACGATTTTAGATGAGAGCGGTCTAGCGGGTCAACAGTATTGGAACCTGACTGCCGGGAGGATCCCTAAGTCAGCCTGGCTAGCGATTATACGCTCCCTTTTCCTAAGATCTAATAAGATCGGGAAATCGGGTGGGAGCCAAAGCAAACTGCTAGAGAGCAGCCCCGGCCCACAGCCGGCATTCTCCAATCTGGCGACCCATGATTATACTACTATCTTTCATAAGCACCACCTCCTTTTATTCCCTGAACGGTTTTTTATTTATGTTTTGCTAATTTTTAGTCTAGCACGGAATTTGAGATTGTCAAGGGCGATCGCTTTTTTTTGAATGGGGAACAGGCAGGAAAGCCTGTTCTACGGGGAATGGGGAATCTCAACAAAAAACAAATTGCCCCCGTCCAATCTCGGACGGGGGCAACAAGGGTTAAACTGCTAGGATTGCAGCATCATTTTAGAGAGCGTTACCGCGAGGTAGAACTTCCTCGGGGAACTCGAAGTTTTGGTGGGGCTGGTCGGCGGGAGCCATCCAAGCGCGGATACCTTCGTTCAACAGAATGTTTTTGGTGTAGAAGGTTTCAAATTCTGGGTCTTCTGCGGCGCGAAGTTCTTGAGATACGAAGTCATAAGCCCGCAAGTTCAGACCCAAACCGATAACACCGATGGCGCTCATCCACAAGCCGGTCACGGGGACGAACAGCATGAAGAAGTGCAACCAACGTTTGTTGGAGAAGGCAATACCGAAGATTTGAGACCAGAAACGGTTGGCAGTTACCATTGAGTAGGTTTCTTCTGCTTGAGTTGGGTTGAATGCGCGGAAGGTGTTTGCGCCTTCGCCGTCTTCAAACAAGGTATTTTCAACTGTTGCACCGTGAATGGCGCACAACAGGGCACCACCCAGGATACCGGCAACGCCCATCATGTGGAAGGGGTTGAGGGTCCAGTTGTGGAAGCCTTGGAAGAAGAGGATAAAACGGAAGATTCCCGCTACGCCAAAGCTGGGAGCAAAGAACCAACCGGATTGGCCCAAGGGGTACATTAAAAATACGCTAACGAATACCGCAATGGGGCCTGTGAAGGCGATCGCGTTATAAGGACGGATACCGACCAAGCGGGCAATTTCAATCTGACGCAGGCAGAAGCCGATCAGAGCGAATGCGCCGTGTAGGGCGGTGAATGTCCACAAACCGCCTAGCTGACACCAGCGAGCAAAATTTCCTTGAGCTTCTGGACCCCAGAGGAATAGCAGGGAGTGACCCAAGCTGTTCGGTGGGGTGCTTACTGCCACGGTTAAGAAGTTGCAACCTTCTAAGTAAGAACTGGCTAGCCCGTGGGTGTACCAGGAGGTTACGAAGGTTGTGCCGGTTAACCAAGCACCAATGGCCAAGTAGGCACAAGGAAATAATAATAGACCTGACCAGCCGATAAACACGAAGCGATCGCGTTTTAGCCAGTCGTCTAATGTGTCAAATATTCCGCGCTCTGTCTGGGCGCGTCCTACTGCTACTGTCATTACGGGATTCTCCAAATGAATGATTACAAGGGTTGCATTTATCTCTTTACCCGCCCCTTAATGGAGCTCTGCCTTAGCAGATAATGGCTGAGATTGAATGCTTAGTTTAATTTTCTTTACCTTGCCTCTCATTATAGTCACATTTCTTCATAAACGCAACTGGCAAAAAATTTTTTTTTGAGATAAGATGGTTAGATTTTAGATTTTCCCCGTCTCCCTTGTCTCCCTTGTCTCCCTTGTCCTCCTTGTCCTCCTTGTCTCCCTTGTCTCCCTTGTCTCCCTTGTCTCCCTTGTCTCCCTTGTCTCCCTTGTCTCCCTTGTCTTCTATTATGATGAGGTTGAAAAAATTAATGAGATTTAAAGACTGAATGTTTACAATTGACATCATAGTGAAATACGTCCCCATGCCATTGTCGGTGCAGCGGAAGTCTGAGGAAGATGCACAGAAGGTTTATCAAGAAGTTTTGGAGGCAATGCGTTCTGGCAACCCCGAGCTTTTAGAATTGACTTGCGAAAAAATGCCAGAGAAAAAGCTCGTTGTGAAAACCAGTGAAATTTCTGCAGTTCAGATTTCTCAAAAATCGGGGGCGGCGGCCACGGGAAGACCGCCTGGTTTTGTGGGGGCCTTGGCAGAATAATTGGCAAAGTAAGCCAATATAAATAGAATGAGCCTTTCAGGTAAAGAGACTAAAGAAGTGGAAGGGGCGATCGCCGTACAAAAAGTAGGTTTTAGTTGGCCCAGCGGCCAACAAGTATTGCGTCGCTGTTCTTTAGAAGTACCGGCAGGAGAGTTTTGGATGCTCTTGGGTGCTAATGGCAGCGGCAAATCTACTTTATTAAGATTGCTGGCGGGACTTTTGGAGCCCCACTCGGGCGAAATTATGATGGCAGGGAAGATGGGCTTTGTTTTCCAAAATCCCGATCGCCAGTTGGTAATGCCGACGGTAGGTGCGGACGTGGCCTTTGGACTGGTAGAGGAAAAGCTATCCCGGCCCCAGATTCGACAGCGAGTAGAGGAGGCCTTGGCCGCTGTTAATTTATTAGAATTGCAGCGACGGCCTATCTATGCTTTGAGTGGGGGACAAAAGCAGCGGATCGCGATCGCCGGTGCCTTAGCCCGCAAATCTCAAATTTTACTGTTGGACGAGCCTACCGCTTTACTGGATCCAGATAGTCAGTTGGACTTAGTGGAGCAAGTACGAGGTTTGGTAAAAAACCGAGGTCTTACTGCCCTCTGGGTAACGCATCGCTTAAACGAGTTAGATTACAGCGATGGGGCTTTTCTCTTAGAGGAAGGCCAAGTGGTAGCACGAGGAGACCCAGAAGCTTTAAAGCAACGCCTGAAATAGAGGACAAGGGGGACAAGGGGGCGGGGAAGACGCACCGGACGCGGTGACGCACCGGACGCGGGGACTGCCCCTCTCCGTGTCTGGTGTGTCTCCGTGTCTGGTGTGTCTCCCCCCTGCCCCTTAAAAAGTTAAAGAAAAAAGATCGTAATAGATAACCAAATTAAATAAAAAATGTTATATTGCAAAAAAACAATAATACTACAAGGAATCATACCGTTGCATCATGTCACGCTCCTCACGCCGGGCAATTTTGCTCGCAGACGGTTACAATATTATTGGCCTCTGGCCTCGCCTTCGAGATAGCCACGCCATTAAAGGGTTGGAAACGGCCCGCCGCGATTTAATCGAGATTTTAGTGAACTACAGTGCCAGCGAAGGACTGGAAGCTCGCCTAGTCTTCGATTCTCAATATCAGTACAGTCCCACGCTTAAAGAAGTTGTGACCGATCGCTTGTCGGTCTATTACACGGAGTTTGGCCAAACTGCAGATGCTTACATCGAAAAAAACTGTGCCGACCTTCGTCAAGAGTTGCATCTGTCCAAAAAAAGGTTGATAGTGGCCACTTCGGACAGGGCCGTTCAACAAATAGTTGTTGGCTACGGGGCTGAGTCGATGTCTGCGGAACAGTTGGCCAATGAAGTTGAAGCGGCTATCAATCGTTGCAGGCGGCGATATCAGCCCCGCAAACAATCTAAGGGTCGTTTTTTGGCCAGTTCCCTGGACCCGGAATCTCAAAAAAAGTTGGCAAAATTAAGAATGGGCCTAAAATAACTGAGTTTTGACGGGGCCATCAGGGACTACTAAAAAAATTTAAAAAAATTTTCTCAAAAGGGTTGCCAAATTTTGAGAGTTAGGGTTATGATAAATAACTGTTGCTGAAGCAAACAACGAGACGTTCCTCGGTAGCTCAGTGGTAGAGCGGTCGGCTGTTAACCGATTGGTCGCAGGTTCGAATCCTGCCCGGGGAGTTTTAAATTAAAAAAATCCTGTAGTAGTGCAGCAGAGTTAAAAGTGTGGGTATTTTGACGAGTACGTTAGTACCCTTCGTGCGTCTGAGCCCGGTCGCGAGCGGGGACGCTCGCACTGCTTTTTTACCCACAATTTTAGCTGTGACGTGGTAGTAAGGTGCGCACCGCGCACCTTATTAATTATGGACATTTCCTCTGAGTTATTTTTTCTTCATACTCATACTCATGACGATGATGAGTGACGAGTACTCAAAAAGAGAGTTTTTTCTTTGAGTAAGAGTAAGAGTATGAGTATGAGGTTTGGAAGATGAAACACTTATGGCCCCTAGATCCAAAGGTGACGTTTCTCAATCACGGCTCTTTTGGGGCCTGTCCGTTATCGGTGCTGGAGGAGCAACGACGACTGCGAGAACGATTGGAACTCGAACCGGTTCGCTTTTTTATCCGCGAGTTCGAACCGATGCTAGACGATGCCCGGAACAAACTGGCAGAGTTTGTCGGCGCTAATTCGGAAAATTTAGCGTTTGTTCCCAACGCGACGACGGGGGTTAATGCGGTTTTGCGATCGCTCCCTTTCTCCCCAGAAGACGAACTGCTAACCACCGACCAAGAATATAACGCTTGTCGCAACGCTCTTAATTTTGTTGCCAGTCGCACCGGGGCGCGGGTGGTTGTCGCTTCGATACCTTTTCCTCTAGAATCTCCCGAACAAATAATCGAAGCTATTATAGATAAAACTTCTCCTAAAACTAAATTAGTATTAATAGACCACGTTACCAGTCAAACAGCTTTTATCTTTCCCATCGAGAGACTGGTAAAAGAATTAAACAACAGAGTTATCGATACTTTAGTGGATGGCGCTCATGGGGCGGGGATGGTGCCGTTGAATTTGGAGGAAATTGGGGCGGCTTATTATACGGGAAATTGTCATAAGTGGTTGTGCGCTCCCAAGGGGGCTGCTTTTTTGTATGTCAGGGGCGATCGCCAAGATAAGATTCATCCTTTAACTATAAGTCACGGTGCCAACTCCCCACGGACTGATAAATCGAGGTTCCAGTTAGAGTTTGGCTGGATGGGAACCGACGATCCGACAGCTTATTTGTGCGTGCCGGCGGCAATTGAGTTTCTGGGTTCGCTGCTGCCTGGGGGTTGGGCAGCTTTGAGGGCGCGAAATCGGGGGATGGTTTTAGCGGCGAGGGAGTTATTTGAGGAAAGGTTCGGGGTGGAGTCGGTTTGTTCCGAGGAGTTTATCGGTTCGATGGCGGTGGTGAGGTTGCCAGACGGGGAGTCGGAGACTCCGATAGGCTCGCTGACAGCGCTGCAAAATGCTTTGTGGGAACGATGGCAGATTGAAGTACCAATCGTTCCTTGGCCTGGACCTAAAAATCGACTGTTGAGATTTTCGGCTCAGATCTATAACTCTTTTTCCGAGTACGAATATTTAGCGAAGGCTTTGGAGGAGTTGCGTTCGTAGTAATCGCTTTAGCGATTTCAAGTTCGATCTAAATCGCTAAAGCGATTACTACGAGCTCGCTTCTAGTATATTAAGAGTGTTAACGTCTCGTTCTCCTTGGAAATACTTGTCGAGAAGGCGATCGAAGGTGGCGGGAGTTTCTGGGAGAGAGGCAAAAAGGGTCATAGAGGATTTGAGTTTGAGGTCGTCTGGATAACCCATGATTTCTGAGATAGAGCGCCCTTCGACGGCAAGCACCGCTTCGGCACATTCGGCGAGTCGGGCACCCAAAACGGGATGGTTGAGATATTGTCGGGCTTCTTCTATACTTTTGATGGCGTAGCGTTTGGAGGTGGCGCTTTTTGCCAGACCGTCGATTTGGGGGAAGACGTACCAGAGCCAGTGGCTTCGCTTGCGACCGTTTTTGAGTTCTGCGAGTGCTGTTCTATAGACTCTTTCTTGGGCTGTGAGGAAGCGGTTTAGGTCGAACGGGTCGTTATTGTTGGTTGTCATGGTTTGGTGGTGGTTGTTTGTGTGCGGACGGTAAGTGAAGGCTTAAGGAGACGAAACGATGGAATCGAGGACCGAAATCTCGCTTTCAATTACCTCAAGACTGTCCGAGCTTTCGACTTCTCCTTTTTCCCCTTTCATCTTAGAAGATTTTGCTCCTTGGCGAATCTCATCGAGCTCCGATGGGTGTTTCCATTCGCTGCCGGGATTGAGACGATAAACATTGGTGCGCCTTGTTGGAGATTTCTCTTTTCGCAGAATACCAGCCTTACAGAGAACTTTGAGAACTTCTAAAACCTTTCGCTGGCTCATACCACAAATTCTGGCCATGTTTTCCTGACTTTCATCGCAACCCCGCTTGATGCTTTCCCTGCGTGCTACATGGGCTAATACTCTAAATTCGTATAAGTCTAAACCATAGTCGTCTAACTCGCTACGAACGAATATTGGTTTCTTATCGTTTGGAGGGCGTTTCCAGTTGGATTTGGGTTTTGGACTTTGCGATCGTGCGTTTTTTGGCATGGCAATTCAGCGAGAAACTGTTTCTTGTTTTAATAGTGGACATCAATCGGCTTCAATGGCCTTTTAGAAAGGGAGTGATTTTGTTTTGTAAAGATTTGTAAAGATTTGTAACGGGCCGCAGCACCGTTGCCGGATTACTTAAGAGGACACCCTTAAATAACTGTCCTTCAGCTTCGATTAACTTTATATGACTTCGGACGACATAGTTAAATATGCCTTCGGACGACATAGTTAAGTACGCATCCGAAATCATAGCTAAATATGCTTTGAGACGACATAGTTAAGTACGCACCCGAAATCATAAAACTACCGCTAGACAGTTTGTCGTGCAAGGGATATAGTAAAAAGGAATAGAAAAATTTCCATTAGGTAGTTGCGGTCAGGGAGTAAATTCTTTTAAGGCCAAATAAAAACCTCCCTACCCGACCGCAAAGGCCAAGTGGGAAGCCGTCAATTAAACCTAAGTACATTATGAAACGAAATTCTGATTCCTTCAGAGAGGACATACGAGCGGCCAAAGAATTTGCCGATGCTTATGGCCCAGAATTGCTCGAACGCCTAATCGGACTGGCCGAGGCCCATCAAAGCCTACCAGAGGAGCTAAAATACGTTAAAGCTTTCCTCGAAAGTGGCGAGCTTGATGGAATTGTGCGAGAAGTCAAAGATGCTGGATTTCAGGTTAACTCTTGGCTAGAGAATTTGATTGAGACTACCACCGTCGAAGTAGTTCGCAACGCGATCGCCCTAGTCGAGCAAAAACGCCGTCGGGGAATAACTGTATGGAACCCGGAAGGACTTCTAGTAGAAGCTATCCGAAATAAGTGGCAGCCCAACTGATGATGTTGCCTCTAGCTAAATCAATTGAGTTAATTCCCAATAGACCTCTCCAAAAATCACCATAGTGAGCCTTTAATATTAAGGGTTTCATCATCTTTTCTGGAGAGGTCTAATAAAAACTTTTTTTTGAGTAGTTAAACCGACTTAAGATAACTACCTAAAATATATGTAGTAGCGCGTCTCAGCTAAAATTGTGGGTAAAAAAATCAGTGCGTTCGCGAAGCGGCCCGGAGGGCTTTACGTCCCCGTTCGCGGTCGAGCCCGGACGCACGAAGGGTACTAACGTACTCGTCAAAATACCCACCATTTTAGCAGGGAAGCACTAGTAGGGTGCGCATCGCGCACCTTATTTTTCTCCAATTCTCAATACCAAATGATGACAACAAAAATCAGCAGGATAAGACTTTCCCGAAGGTACATTACGCTTATGGTTAGAAGTTTTGTGGTCTCGTTTTTTTAACTTTAGATAATGACTAAGCTTGCAAGGAACCTTCTTTTCAATATTCTTAAAAACCTTGCTTGACTCCCCCGCCATCAGATAACCAAGCATTCCTCCTTCGCTAGAAAATGGTGCGTATCGACAAGTTAGAAAATTATCCAAAACTTCTTTAACGTATTCAGAAACTCTGCCGTCAGAATGCAAAACTTTAGCTTCTAAAGGCCAGATGATTCTCTCGTTAGCTATGAGAAAAAAGGCAATATCATATTGGGGCGGTTGCGCTTTTGCTGATTCGCTAGTTTCCAATTCAAATACTTCATGTTGCACGTCGAACGGTTCGTCTCCAGTCATGGATTTACGAATTCTTCGTTCTAGCATTTGAGTGATACTTCTTTCTAATTGTTCTTCTGTTTGAGTAAAGTCTATGGCCGATATTACTTCTTTTAAAAGGCGATCGTATCCTTCCCAAACCAGTTTTGCGAGAATAGTAATAGCATCGGGGGACCACTGTTTGGCAACGGCGACAAAATCGGGAGTATCCGGCCACCTTTTCTCTGGAATTGTCAAATTTTTTCTAACCACAATATTGCTTATTTACTGGTTTCTATTATGTTGATAATTTGGCAGCCCCCATCATCAAGTCTGCCGCCACTTCATCGGCATCTCGCAAGGCCATAGAACGAGTCCAATAACGGATTTTGTCTGGTTTGACAAAATAAATAGTAGGAATAGTTTCCCCGTTTAGTCGAACGGAATCATATATTTTTGCAGTTCGCTGATAAAAAATATTGCCATTTTCTGCATTTTCTCCTTCTAAAAACAACTGGTTTAATTTCTCTAATTCTGTCATTAGTTCTGAAGATTGAATAGGTTCAATCTCCACTCCTTCTCTATCCGAACGGTTGAGATAAATTGCAACCAAACGGATAGGTAAAATAGCTTTAGTTTGTTCTTGAAAAATGGTGGCGCAAATATTTTTATCGCTACCAAATCCCGCTTTGATAACTCGCAAAAAATACTCGCAATATTCCGTCAAAATTGGTTCTGAGTTTTCAGCTTTATAACCTTTTTGTTTGGAACTACGAGTTGTTTTAAGCCCTGGGGAAGAACTAGGCTTTTTAAAGTCTAGCAGCGTGTAATTAAAGACATCTTCAATTAACACAGATTCACTGTCTTTAAATGCAAAAAACTCGCCAATTTGTCGATCTACATCGTCAAAAGTTTTAGTATTATGCCATAGTTCTCGACGAGGTTCAGGAATAGGCAAGCGTAGTAAATCTTGTACGGTAACTTTTGGGATATAAAAAGCAAACGAGCCACTTGTTAAAAACAGATAGTACACAGCAAATTTACTGTTATAGCATAAACAAGCTGTTTCTAAAATATGCACAAATTCTTGGGGAATATGAATACTAATATAACTCCCAGAACAAACAATTCCTTCATAGCTACCATCAGCTTCAGTTAAGGCCGCTTGAAAGCGTTTATGAGATACTAACCAGCTTTGTTTAACAATGAGTTGTGGTAAATTAAAAGCATTATATTTTTTTATTCTCGGACCTTCTGCTTCAGCATTTTCGTTAACCGGAAAATCCTCTTTTTTAAGACGAAGAAAAGTATCATTAGGAGCAAAAGTATTTTTAGGAAATTGCGTTGTTTCTAATATCCTTCTTCCCAAAAGTCTTTCATACTTTTTCTTTCGATTTCCTCGAATTACGCCTTGACTGATAACAATATCTATGCTACTTTCTGCCTGTTTTGCAAGATTGCTTTTTTGGCTCATTCGACGAACCAAAGCTAAATCCCGTCTTCCTCCCCACATTAAAGCCGTAAAAACAAAAGAATCTCTAATAGCTTCTTGTGGATAAATTACATTCATGTCCTGTGGTTCTATGGTAATTCGATAGTCGTCTTCATTAGTACGAATTGGCTTAGGACATAGGTAATAAAAAGGTTCTCCATCAGGCGAGATCGGACATATCGTAATGATGCATGTGGGTGAAATAGACTTTTTAAAAAGTCGGAAGCGCAGAGCAGATAAATTAATTATCTCCTCTATTTTGAATTTAGAAAAAAGTTTTTGCCGAAACTCGTTAGCTGTATTACTTTGATTAAAAATTAACGCACCAGCAGGCTGCATCATTGCCACTTGTCCATGAGGCTTAGTGAGGGCTGTAGCTTTAGGTAAAAACAGGGGGCCTATGTTTTTATCTGGAATTGTCCACTGCTCTGCTGCCCAAGATTCCGCTGATTTAGTTAAGCTGTTGTCTCCCCAAGGCGCATTTCCTATAACTAGATCGTATTTTGTCCCATCTAATTCTGTGCTAAAACCTTCTCGATCTTCCCTAAAAAAGTCGGCTGCTATTAATCTTTTATCTCTCAATCTGGGAAAGCGTAATTCTTCCCAATAATCCCCAGGCTCCATCGCCTCGCACATCGTCAAATAAAGACTAAAAGAAGCTACCCTGGTTGCTTGAGAATTAATATCCACTCCAAACAAATTGTTTAGGAGTAAATCGTTCAAAACTTCCGAACTAATTTGCTCTCCAGGATGGGCTATTTTCCATCGATGAATTAATCGTTGAAATGCTTTTACCAGGAAAATTCCCGACCCGCAAGCAGGGTCGAGAATCTTCACGTCCCAATCTGGACTGTTCCACGGTAAAACACCATCGAGAATAAAATCAACGATGTGTCCGGGGGTGTAATGAACGCTGTTATCCGCATCATTTTTTCTGACAAATTCTTCATAAATACTGCTGATAAATTCAAGGGGGATGACATCAAAAGAATACTGACGCCAAAGACATCTTTGCCCGGTTTCCATCTCTAATTCACCGCTGACAAATTCCGCTAGCAAATTGAGATGTTGTTGGGTAACTTTTTTTTCTTCTGCTTGCCATTCCCGATCGCGCTGTGCTTTTGTGGTCCCTTTTCCCGGAAATAAATCCCCGTTAAATTTATGGTTTAACCACCGGAAAAATTGATAAGTGTCTCTATGGTTTCTCAATAATTCCGAAAAATTACGATAGCGCCCCGATAACTCTTCACTCTCGTATAAACTATCCAGTAAGGCAACACTCAAAGCAGGTTTGCCTTGAGAATCTTTGCGATCGCAAAGAAACTGAATAAAAATAATCCGCGCCAATAAATCGTGGATAGTCTCGTAATCGAGATTATTAACTTCTGCCAGTTGGGCGCGAACGCTTTTGAGATTGCTCAACAATGAATTATCGGCAGCATAACGGCGTTGAAAGCGGCGATCGCGTTTTTGAAAAAACTGGCCCGATACCAAACTCGCCCAATGAAGGTGAAGACTTTTTGCGGTTTGTTCTTGTATTTGCTTTCTGGTAACTTTCGTAACTGGTTTGAGAACTTCCGATTCTGTTGGTGGTGGTTCGCAGCAGCTAAACGCTCTCAAACTGTGAGGCTCAACCGCAATCCATAAGGGAGCGTGCGAAAAATTCCATGCCAGTCTGTGAGTTTCCCAAAGCGTCTCCTGGGAAATCGCTTTTTTAAACTCACAAACAATAGCTATAGGTGCTTCGGTTTCGTCTCCTTGAGGATTTCCCGCCAGCACTCCCACTTCTACAACTAGACTATCTTCAAAGGAGGCGATCGCTCTTTCTAATTTATCCTTGGCCAGCCGGGCATAAATACTCGGCCCGGCACCAGTAGGCTCCATGACCTCTTTTCGGCTAGGCCATTGGAGCTTTTCGCGGGTTAATTCGAGCAATCCTGTAGCTGGCATAAGCGGGTTTTACCTATTTTATCGGTCGATTTTCCTCCCACTGAAGGCGGACAATCGATGGTTTTGTTTTGGCCTAGATTCGGGGTAGAATCTGGACTTGGGACTACCTTTTGGTGCGGTCCCATTTTTTATATTAGAATATCCGTGAATAGAAATAAATAATATTCTATTTTGCCAAAAAATTAAGACAGCAAAAAAATAATGGCCATCGTCGAAGGTTTTACCAGAAGGGAAACTCTCGCCCTAACAGCAGACACCTCCAACCGCCTGCAATACTTGGAAAGAGTCGATTTAGTCGTCCCCCATCGAATCGGCAATTCCCGAGGGCCCACGGTTATTTACGAAAAAAGGACGAGAGCTTGAAAGCCACGTCAATTTAGGCGCGTGGATGAAAAGCGTTTCATGTCGCGCAGCGAAACGGGCGATTTTAATCGCCGTATTTAAAAAGTTGTCATTTTCTCTTATTAATATTATCATATTAACAGGTCGGTGATAAAGATGTACGGATGCCAGCAAGAGTTAATTAAAGGTTCGGAAAATCTCCCGTTTTTAGAATACTTATGTACTACGGCAAATAAACTTATTAATTGTGGTATTTATTTGGCAAGACAATGGTATTTTAAATTGGGGTATATTACTGGCAAATACAACTTAGAAAAGGAATTAAAGTCTAATGTAAATTATCGGTTTTTATACTCTCAGGCAGCACAGCAAACTCTTAGAGGAGTAGCAGAGGCATTTAAGTCCTATCAAGAACTTTCTAAAAAGTACGATCGAGGAGAAATAATTGATAAACCTCAACTACCCAAATATCGCAAAAAGGGTGGGTGGTCCGTAATAACTTATCCCAAACAAGCTTTAAAATTAGAAAAGGGCCAAGTTAGAATGCCTTTAGGAAAAAAGGTTAAAACCATATTTAAGATTGACAGTTTTTTCCTGGAATTTCCCAGCAATCTTGAGTTTAAAGAAATAAGATAAATTAGGATTTTACCTCGGAATGGTTGCTTTTATGTTGAGTGGGTTTATAAGTTAAAAGCCGATCGACCTCAACTAGATAAAGCCAAAGTTTTAGGGATAGACCACGGGGTTGATAATTGGTTAAGTTGTGTGTCTAATCTTGGGACAAGTTTCATTATTGATGGCAAACATCTTAAATCAAAAAACCAATGGTACAATAAGCAAATAGCCACAATTAAAGAAGATAAACCCCAAGGATTTTGGTCTAAAAAATTAGCTGGCGTAACTGAAAAACGCAATAGACAAATGCGCGATGCCGTCAACAAAGCAGCAAGGTTAGTGATTAACCATTGCTTAAAGCATGGCATTGGTCGGATAGTTTTTGGTTGGAATAAACGACAAAAAAATAGCATTGATATTGGCGCAAAAAACAACCAAAAGTTTGTACAAATTCCAACAGCCAAACTTAAAGAAAGGATTAGTCAGTTATGGGAATTGTACGGCATAGAGTTGATTGAAACCGAGGAATCTTATACTTCCCAAGCTAGCTTTTTAGATGATGATTTCCTGCCAACTATCGGTGAAAAACCCGAGAGCTGGAAACCATCGGGCCAGCGAGTCAAGCGAGGTTTATATCAAACTCAAAATGGTTTGTTAGTTAATGCCGATCTTAATGACGCAGCTAATATTCTCAAAAAAGTAGCGACAACTTTAAAGTTTTCCTTTGAAGGAGTCAGTAACGGCACATTGATAATGCCTTTAAGAGTTCGTTTTTGGACTACTTAAGAATCTGCGTGGTTTCAACCCGCAGAGTATCAAACCTGGGAGCAAATTTTGGAAATTCGGGCCATCAAAAATCTGAGGCAGACTACCTCCCTACAAACAGTGAGGAAAATAATTAAATTTTTGGATGAAAGCGGATTTGATGACAGTTTGAGAGACAAGCAGTTAGTTGTAATAGATGAAGAGGTTTTCTGGGTGCAACCGGACTGGAAAGACTTTCCCGATAAGATACCTTCTGCTCTTAAAGTTGCGGGAAATAAAAGTGCGGGAGTAGGACAATATGTGTTGTTTGTGGTTCCGTCCCTGTCTGCAATTGTTGACGATATCTGGAAGGCGGCGGCAGAATCTCAGGCGATCGATTTTGAGAGTTTTAAACAGCGTGCTAAAGCCAAGCCGACGGTGGGTAAGACAAGTATAAATTAAACCAGGAGACAGAATAAATGTTGTCTATTTCTTTTGACACTTATCTCAAGTCAATTCAAAAAAATTTAGAACGGGGCAGCGAACGCACTCACTATCCGGCATTAAAGGATTTGCTGGACGATGCCCCAAACGGAATTGATGCGGCTATCGAGGAAAAAGGCAATAAAGCGGGGATTCCCGATTTTACGGTGAAGCGGCGGGAACTTTTGGTCGGTTATGTAGAGGCGAAAGATGTAGGGTTGGATTTGGATGGCGTAGAAAAAACCGAGCAGCTTAAGCGCTATCGGGAGGCTTTTTCTAATTTGGTGCTAACTAATTATCTGGAGTTTCGGTGGTATGCAGACGGTAAGTGTCGGCTGAAGGAAACTTTGGCGGAGCGCCACGGGAAAAAGTTAGAAGCGAAAGATACAGATAAAGTTGCGGCGCTGCTGGAGCAGTTTCTCAATTTCTCGGGGGAAGTGGTAACGAGCCCCGAAGACTTGGCGCGGCAGATGGCGAGGTTGACAAAAGCGATACGGTTGGCGACGTTGACGGCCTTGGAGGAAGAGGCGAAAGATGGCGAACTGCGCCAACTGAAAGAGGGTTTTAGGGAGGTTTTGCTGCCAGATATCGCCGATGGGGAGTTTGCGGATATGTACGCTCAGACTATTTCTTATGGTTTGTTTGCGGCGAGGGTGGGTCACGCGCAAACTGGTGGGAGGGATAGTTTTTCTCGACGGACGGCGGGGAGTTATATTCCATCCACTAATCCTTTTTTGCGGCGGTTGTTTAATACGGTGGTGGAGACTGACGCGGTTGGTAAAATCGATTGGGCGGTTGATGATTTGGTGCAGTTGCTCTCCCAGGTCGATATGGGGGGAATTTTGGAGGATTTCGGGCAGCGGACTCGCCAGGAAGACCCGGTGGTACATTTTTACGAGACGTTTTTGGCTGCTTATAATGCGGCTTTGCGCAAGAGTCGGGGGGTTTATTATACGCCGGAACCGGTGGTGTCGTTTATTGTGCGATCGGTGGATGCTGTTTTAAAGGAGCGTTTCGACTTGCCGATGGGTTTGGCGGATACTGCTCGCGACTCTGCCACTGGAAAACCGACGGTGCAAATTTTGGCTCCTGCCACGGGCACGGGAACTTTTCTTTATGAGGTGGTGAAGCAGATTTATGGGAATTTGGAGGGGATGGGTTTGGCGAACCAGTGGGATAGTTATGTGGAGGAGCATTTGTTGGGGCGGTTGTTTGGGTTTGAGTTGTTGATGGCTCCTTATGCGATCGCTCACCTCAAATTAGGTCTCCAGTTGCAGGAGTTGGGGTATGGGTTTAAGGGGAAGCAGCGGTTGGGAGTTTATCTGACGAATTGTCTGGATGAGGCGATGAAAAGGTCGGAGGTTTTGTTCGGTCAGTTTGTGGCCGATGAGGCTAATGAGGCGGCGGCGATAAAACGCGATGCCCCAGTGATGGTGGTTTTGGGTAATCCTCCTTATTCGGGGCATTCGGCTAATAAGAGTGAGTGGATTGCGGGTTTGGTGAAAGATTATTATTTTGTGGATGGCGTACCACTAAAAGAACGAAATCCTAAGTGGTTGCAGGATGATTATGTAAAGTTTATCCGGTTCGGTCAGTGGCGTATCGGTCAAACGGGTTATGGGGTTTTGGCTTTTATTACTAATCACGGTTATTTGGATAATCCGACTTTTCGAGGAATGCGCCAGAATTTGATGGAGACGTTTACGGATATTTACGTTCTCGATTTGCACGGCAATGCGAAGAAAAAAGAAACTTGTCCCGATGGTTCGGCGGATAAAAATGTTTTTGATATTCAGCAGGGCGTTAGTATTGGGATTTTTATTAAGGAACCGGGAAAGGATACGCCCGCCAAAGTTTATCACGCTGAGTTGTGGGGCGATCGGGCATCTAAATATGAAAGCTTGAATTTATTAGATATCGCTCGGGTTCAGTGGCAAACCATTAAACCTCTCAAGTCGGAGTACCTTTTTATACAGCAAGATTTAGAAGCAAAAGCTGAATACGAAAAAGGTTGGCAGATTACTAAAATTCTCCCCGTAAATACTCTTGGTTTTCAAAGCCATCGAGACAGTTTTGCAGTTGCGTTTAGTCAAGACGAACTCGAACAAAGACTTCAATAATTTAGAAATACAAGGTATTCGGACGCTGAAATTAAGAGCAAGTACAACCTTAAGGATAATCGCGACTGGAGTTTAGCGAATGCCAGGCAGAAAATGCAAGGAGAAGAAAACTGGAAAAAGTGGATAACAAGGTTTTTTTACAGACCTTTTGACATCCGTTTTTGTTACTTTAGCACCATTGCTATGGATTGCCCTAGAGTTATTTTTCAGCAACACTTAGCCCATAATAACTTGGTTTTGAACGTCGTTAGACAAACCAAATCTAGTGATTGGGGTCACGCGCTTGTGGCTAATACTCCAAAAAACCATCAAACAAAAACTAGGCTATATTCCAACCCCAGAAGCAATCTTCTATTATATCTATGCCATTTTCCACAGTCCCACTTACCGCCAGCGTTACGCCGAATTTCTCAAAATCGATTTTCCCCGAGTGCCTTTAACTTCTAATAACAAATTATTTAAAGCGTTGGGAGTAAAAGGCGAGGAATTAGTATAACTGCATTTGATGAAATCGAAAAAACTCAACAAATTAATCACCAAAATCGGCGGCGAGGGCGATAATGCCGCTACGAAAATTACTTATCAACCGAAAGAGCAACGAGTTTATCTCAACAAAAGTCGCTATTTTGAAGGCATCGCCCCGGAAGTTTTGGAATTTAAAATTGGGGGGTATCAAGTTTTAGATAAATGGTTGAAAGACCGCAAAAAAGCTCAACGCTCTTTGTCTTTTGACGAAGTTTTGCACTATCAAAAAATCGTAGTTGCTCTTAAAGAAACCCAAAAATTAATGTTAGAAATAGATGGCATTATTCCCGGTTTTCCGGGAGCATCCCATATTTGCAAAAATAGAAAATGGCTAATCGCTAATCGCTAATC
>CAZUCT010000056.1:0-8953 GCA_964619285.1 uncultured bacterium
ATGTCCGGTGTGGGCATGGGTTACGGTATGTCGGGCGTGGGCATGAGTATGTCGGGCGCGGGCCTGAATATGTCCGGTATTGGTATGGCAGCTTCAATGCCGCCTGTTCGTCCTCGGAAGTTCTGGTTGGTTGCTGATGCCGAATTGATCGTCTATGGTGCAACGGAACCAGATGCTACTGTTACTATTGGCGGACAACCGGTTAAACTCAATCCCGATGGTACTTTCCGCTTTCGGATGTTGTTCCCAGATGGCTGCATTGATTATCCCATCATGGCGGTGGCTGCGGATGGCGAACAAACTCGTTCGATCCACATGAAGTTCGATCGCCAAACTCCCGACCGACACACTAATACTAAGGAAGAGGCTGTGTTGGAATGGGTTCGTTAAGGTTTTAATAATTGTGCCTTAATGGCGGATGATTTATAGTTATCTTGCCATTAAGCAGATTCAGTTTTTATCCCCCGGCATCAGTCGGGGGTTTATAATTTAATAAGTAATGCTAATTGTTAATTGTTAATTGTTATATGACTCCAGAAGAAATTACTCCTATTTTAAAAAACCTATTTTCAGAAAACGTCAAAACATCTTCTCCTGATGCTTGGGAAGTAGAAACTGCAAAATTTAGACTTTTAGTATTGCTGTCAGAAGATAAAAACTGGCTGCGAATTTTAATCCCGATCGCCCCTATTACAGAAGTTCGCTCTTTTATAGAACAAATTCTCGAAGCGAACTTCGATCGCACTCAAGAAACGCGCTATGCTCTATATCAAAACGTTCTCTGGGGAGTATTTCAACATAATTTTTTAACTATAGTTGCCGAAGATTTTACTACAGCAATTCAACGGTTAATTGGGTTAAAAGAAGAAGGAATAGATGGCTTTTTTCAAGCACTTATTGAAAGCAGAATCGTGCAAGTTATTAAAGCAGCAAAACTGCAAGGTCAAACTCAGGAAGCAACGATGCAAAATTTAGAGCGTTTTTATGCAGAAGGTTTGATGGGCGAAATAGATATGGAACCAGAAATTAGAGAAAAAACCTTAGCAGCATGGCGCTTTCAATTAGAACGTTTGTGGCCGGAAGTAGATTAACAATTGACAATTAGAAATGGATATTATTGCAATTCTCAAAGAAGATTATCAAAAATTTCCCGAAGACCAAACTTATAGCATCTATGCAGAAGATGTTTATTTTGAGGATCCTGTGAATAAATTTCGAGGTGGCGATCGCTATCAAAAAATGATAGATTTCTTCAAAAAATGGTTCAAAGATATCCAACTAGATCTTCACGAAATTAGTCAATCTGGAAATACAATTAAAACCCGTTGGACTTTAAGTTGGACGGCCCCGGTTCCTTGGCAACCCAGGATGGCCATACCTGGTTGGAGCGAATTAAAACTGAACGACGAGGGATTAATTGCCAGTCACATTGACTACTGGGATATCTCCCGCCTGGAGGTGTTGAAACAGTTGTTTAAAGTCATTAAGTAGGAGTGCCAAATTAATTAGACACCGAACAGACAAGATGTCTGTTCTACGGGGAAAATTTTCTACAAATATTTTTGCCTACCTACTTAACAATTAACAATTAACAATTAACAATTAACAATTGACCGTTTTGTAGGTCGGGCTCCGTGAAACGGAACCCAACTGTATTGCTATGGCGATTTAGCTGTTGGGTTGCGCTACGCTTCACCCAACCTACTTTTTCGCGCTCTTGTGAATCCTACCAGAGATAGAAAAATCGAGCGGTTCCAGCAAAAAGCGGTTAAAGTTAAAGAAAGTTAAAATTTGTAACAAATTCTCAGGTAGGTAACAATAACCATGCGCGTAATCTTAATGACTGGCAAAGGAGGCGTCGGCAAAACCTCAGTAGCCGCCGCCACCGGGCTGCGTTGTGCCGAACTCGGCTATAAAACCTTGGTTCTCAGCACGGACCCGGCCCACTCCCTAGCAGACAGCTTCGATTTAGAAATGGGCCACGAGCCGCGAAAAGTGAAAGACAATCTCTGGGGGGCCGAGTTAGATGCCCTGATGGAGTTAGAGGGTAACTGGGGGGCGGTGAAGCGCTACATTACCGAAGTTTTGCAAGCGCGGGGACTAGATGGAGTCCAAGCGGAAGAGCTGGCAATTTTGCCGGGGATGGACGAGATTTTCGGTTTAGTGCGGATGAAGCGACATTATGACGAGGGCGAATACGATGTTTTAATTATTGACTCGGCACCCACTGGCACTGCTTTGCGACTTTTGAGTTTGCCAGAAGTGGGGGGGTGGTATATGAAAAGGTTTTATAAACCGTTTCAGGGAATGTCTGCGGCGTTGCGACCGTTGGTCGAACCTATTTTTAGACCGATCGCGGGTTTTTCGTTACCGGATAATGAAGTAATGGATGCACCTTACGAGTTTTACGAACAGATCGAAGCGTTGGAAAAGGTGTTGACGGATAATACTCAGACTTCGGTGAGGTTAATAACCAATCCCGAGAAGATGGTGATTAAGGAATCTTTGCGAGCTCATGCTTATTTGAGTTTGTATAATGTAGCGACAGATTTGGTGGTAGCAAATCGAATTATTCCCGACTCCGTGACGGATCCATTTTTTAAGCGTTGGAAAGAGAATCAAGAAATCTACCGACAGGAAATTCACGATAATTTTAAGCCTTTGCCGGTGAAAGAGGTACCGCTTTATTCTGAGGAAATGTGCGGTTTGGCTGCTTTGGAACGTTTGAAAGAAACCCTTTATAAAGATGAGGATCCGGCGCAGGTTTATTATAAGGAAAGTACGGTGAGAATCGTACAGGAGAAAACTCATTATAGTTTGGAATTGTATTTGCCGGGGATTCCCAAAGAGCAAATTCAGTTGAATAAAACTGGGGATGAGTTGAATATTAGGATTGGCAACCACCGACGGAATTTGGTGTTGCCCCAGGCTTTGGCTGCTTTGCAACCGACTGGGGCGAAGATGGAGGAGGATTATTTGAAGATTAAGTTTGCGGAGGCTGTGAAGGTTTAAACGGTTTTTGGGGGTGGAGGTTATCCACCCTTTTTGTTATGAGTTTAATTCTTCTGGGTCTTGTCGCTCCAGAAATTCCTTAAATGAGGAAACAGAAATAATTGTGGTTTTTATCAGTTTTTGTGCTTCTGTAAAATCTCTATCTCCTGTTATGAAAAAATCAGCGTCAGCCACAAGAGCGCAAGCAATGAATTTAGCATCTTTAGCATCTCTGGGAAAATCAACGGACAGCTCGACATCAATAATTGTTGTAAAAGCATCAAGAAGTTTATACCAGCGCTGAACCTCTACTGGAGAAAAATTAAATTTACTGCGACTCAATACTTCTTTGTACTCGCTTAAAATTTCTGAGGATACAATCCACTGATATTTTTTTTGGTTTTTAACTATTGTTAAAACAATTTCTTGAGGATTTCTACCTTTTAAGGCAGCAGAAACTAAAACGTTTGTATCTATTATAATTTTCATTCGCCTCGACGATAAGCTTCTATTTCTGCCTCGATTTCTTCTTCTGTAATTGCTATAGAAGAGGGAAGGGATTGAGTAGTTTTGAATAAATCTTGTAATTCTTTCACCAAAGCTTCCCGCTCTTGTGCGGCTTTAGTTGAAATGGTAATTTCTACCCGCTCGCCAGGCTGGAAGGGAAGATTTGAAATCACAAGTTTCTCGGGGTCTTCAATTGTCAGGTCTAGCTTGTAAGTAGTCATAAGCTTTAACTCTATGGATTGTTTTTCGATTATAACTGTTATGTTCGGCGATCGTCAATTTTTTTGCCTTCTCCTCATTTTCTCAAAATTTCAAGCCCGAATGCGAGTGTCCCTACAGCTTTATGTTTTGGAAAAAATTTGACACTAATGATTTAGGATTGTTACAATAGAATTTTAGAGGTTAAAGTAGGGGGACATCAACTCAATGCTCAAATTAGTAATCAATTCTCCTAAAGGGGGTGTTGGGAAGACTACTATAGCGACTAATGCTGCATTGCTTCTGGCTTCTGAAGGCAAGAAAGTATTGGCGTTGGATTTAGCTGGCGGACAGTTGATGAGTAAATATATTAGAGAACGTCAAGCAGAAGAAAAAAAGAAATATCAAGGCATAGATATAAGAGGAGATGAATTAGGAGAATTACCTATTAATATAAAAGGGGCAAGAGGTTATGATGTAATGGTAGCCGATACGGATGATTATTACAAGATTCTTGATAATTTAGTCGATCCAAAACGAAGGGGATGGCGGGCGATCGCTCCAATTGTGCCAGACGATGCAGTGGGTTTAGAAAGAATTTCGGAAGAGTTGGGAATACTGGCAAATCAACAAGCTATTGCTGGCGGCAAAATCAATTTGATTGAAAATCTTGCCAAATAGATGTGGCAGAGAAGACAATGAAATAGAAGAAGATATTAGCAAAATTAGGAGCTACTTAGGAAAAAGAGACATCGATATCTGGATGAGTAAAAATTACATTTATAATGCTAGGTCGGCTAATGCTCCTATTTTTGTAGAAGAAGATTCTTCGTTTTACGACCAATTGAAAAATGTTTTATTGGAAATCGGAGTAATTTAAAAAATGGGAAAATTAACGGCTACTTTAAGCAAGACGCTTCCAGAAAATTTAAAAAAGACCATAAAACTGTGCTTGGATGAGAGTAAGCTTGATGCAAATAGACTCGAAAAACTCAAAAGTATTTTTCATACTTCTAGCAGCACACGAGTAATAGAATTAGTATTGTTTGCTCTAGCTTTGTCTGAGTTAGAACCGCACAAATCTATTTTGCGTGATTTTCCGGCAGGCGGTTATATGCAAAAAATTGAAACTTTAATAGAAAATATATCTGCAGCTAGCACATTGGAGATATTTCCGCCTAGATGGGTAATTGTTGCTACTTCAAAAATTGTGAAAAACAAGTCTAATGGGTTAGAATTCAATACAGTTGAAGAAGTTGTAGAATTACTGATAAAATTCGCAGTTGAAAATTACAACTTGAAGTCTATAAGCAGTCGTAAGGAGCTAAACGAAAAGGTTAAAATTACGTTTTGTGAAACAGCTATAGATTCTGAGAAACTGCAAAAGGTGAAGTTAATTTTTAATACTGAAAGTACCAAAGAAGCGGTGAGGTTTGCTTTGTGCGCCGGCGGATTATCCGAGCTAAAAAAAGAAGAAACTTTTCTGGATGAAATTCCAGACACGAGCCATATAAACCCAATAGTATCTGGGTCAAAAAAAATACGAGAACCTAGCAATATTTATGTACCCGCTTGGACTGTTTTTAATGCCTTAAGTATCGCCGCGACAAATGGTAAGAATAGGTTAGATTCTGAATCTTTAATTGAGGCAGCATTTACTTTAACACTAGAAAAAACTAAATCTTTCTGGAGTTTTGAATAATGAGCAAGCTAATTGAATCTTTAATCGCTCAAATTACTGAGTATTCTAATGAAGATAAACGAAAGTTAGGTACGAATATTGTTGAGTTAATTGGTGGAGATGCTATGACGAATGTTAGCAATCTTCCTGCTAGAAGAGGTCTTGCTGATGGCGGTATGGACGGACGCATTAAAGTAATTGCGTCTAAAATTAATAAGGTAAATAAATCCACAGAAGTTGTTTATGAGAAGCGGGGAGAAGAAGAACAAGATGCGGGAATTAGCGTCAAGATTGAAGGTAAAAAATTCAGCAGAGAACAGCTTGGGGGTTTTAAGTTAGATTTGGAACGAGAAAATCTTTATGTTGGTATCATTATCACCGGTCGAGGATTATCTCCAGATGCAAAGTCGGAAGTTGAAAGACTTAATCAAGAAGGAATATACAGGTTTTTTCATATTCCTTTAGAAGATTTTTTGAGCGGAAAAATAAATGTTGATGGTATTAAATTTGCTGGTGGGAACCTTTCAGAGAAACTTCGGGAAGGGGTGGCTAAATTTATCGCTAAGTGACAAAATGTATTCAAGAGCGATCGCTCTTATTCCAGCGAACGGGCAGGATGCCCGTTATACTCGATTAAACCGTAGCAGTTGCTAACTCTTTTTCTGCTGCTTCTGTTGCTTCTGGCGGTATTTCTGCCTCTCTATCCATGACCGCTTTTATCCTTTTAAACAAATCGACTTCTGCCGGCTCTTGGTCGGTTAATTTATCGTAGAAATAGTAGTCGGTAAACCATTGAGGAAAAGCTACTTCTAACAAATTATTTTCCCAGAGTTTAAAGCGCCAATATTTAGATAGTCGGTCATCGACTACCTCAAATAATGGGGCGGGATTTTGCATCGGATAATACATATAATGGTCGTCAGCAATGTAGTACCAGACTTGTCCCTGCCTTTCGTAAAAGGCATAAACGACATATTCTTTGCCAATGGTTAATCCAAATTTTAACTCTTTGGTGTAGCCTCCACTTGGGTCGAGATAATGCTCTGGAAGGGATGCGCCAGTGTTGGCGATACAACGAATTTTCATGGTTGGTTTTCCTTATTGATTTCTTGGTGCTGTTTTGGGATATTCCCGTTTGAATTTGAACTCAACGTTTTGACCTGTTTTGTTATTTCTGTACCAATGGACTTGCACGGTGGCTCCATCAATTACCAGAAATTGTGCTGTTGTCATTTTATCCCAATCTTCGGGAGAACCGCCATAGTTGGCCACAAGTTGGGGAGCAGATCTCAAGATTTTGTCTAAACCATAAAAGATGCGTTTGCCTTCGCCCCTTTTGGCCTCTTCTAGAAGCAGTTGCTCTTCTAAATTACTGGGAGTTTCATCGGGAATTGGACCAGTTGTCACGGTGTAGTTTTTTGTTTGCTAAAAAAGGTCAATTGTAATTATAAAATAAAAGCGATCGCCCCTCATCCAGCAACAGCTTGTCCTGCTTGTTGTACGTTAGGAATTTCCCTTAACCCAAGACTTAACATGGGAGCATATCAATGCAATAACAAAACCAAACAGTTATCAATTTTTGGTAATGGGTAATAGGAAAGAGAGTCTTTTTGCTTTCTCACCAGATGCTCCCCTTAACATCATCTTTTCTGGAGAGGTCTATTTTTATGTTGGGTTCCGCTTCGCTCCACCCAACCTACAATTTCATCTAATCTTCTAAAGAACTTTAAAATAATCTTAAATTGTATCTTTATTAACAGCAAACCTCTCCAGAAGAAGGTTAAAGTGACTGGGAAATCAAAAACTTTCCCTAACTTTATGAAACTAAGCGCAGAAACTATTAATTGGATGCAAGCTAACGGCTATAACCCCGAGGATTTAAACCAACGGGGCGAAAATGGCGACTCGGCTTTGATGAAGGCTACCAGAGAAGGCAATACTGCTATGGTTAAAGAATTAATCGATGCCGGGGCAGATGTCAATATAAAAAATAACGATGGCAATAACGCCCTCTGGTTTGCCTGTTTTAAAGACCGTTACGATTTAATCGATTTGTTGGTAGCTTCAAAGGTCGATATCGACAATCAAAATGATAACGGGGCGACGGTTTTAATGTATTCTGCTTCGGCGGGAAAAACTGAGGTTCTCAAGTCGCTTTTACAACATGGGGCTAATCTGAATTTGAAGAATTTAGATGATTTTAGCGCCCTCGATTTTGCAAGTACGGAAGAAGGTTTAAGGATTCTGAAAAATGCTAAAAAGTCAGCCAATAGCTAAAAAATATCACGAGGCTACTAACCATTCCTATTTATCGGTAAAAATTGACCCCAATTATGTCGATTCTTCGACTCAACCTTCGGTTTATAAGGTTTATCCAAAATTTTATCGCAGGTTGCCTCTGGATGAGACAAATCCCGTTCTAGATTTGATAAGGCTAACTAGCGTTGTTAATCTGGAAAAGGCTTATAGAAGTTACTCGGTGGAACTTAGGATTAATCCTTCGGCGGGGGGGCTTTATCCTACGGAACTTTACGTTCAAATTCGGGGAATTGAGGGGATAATTAACGGTATTTATCATCGGTCAGTTGCTAATAACCAACTTACTCTGGTTTACGAGTTAATCGACGATGGGTTGGAGGCTTATATTTGTCCGGGTAAGACTGTTAAAGGGTTTATCTTCTTATTAAGTTGCGTTTATTTTCGTTCCAGTTGGAAATATAAAGACCGCAGTTTGAGATATTGTTTCTTGGATAGCGGACACCATCTGGGGGCAATTGAGGCCGCTTCTTATCTTTTTGGGAGAGAAACTGAGTTAGTTTTTGACTTCGATAAGTTGGGATTAAACCAGGATTTAGGTTTTGAGAATAAGGAGTTTGCCACGGCGGCGGTTATTTCGGGAGAATATGAGGAAAAAAATCGGAGGAAGTTGCGTTTGGGAGTTCCTTTTGTTGCGGGAACTGATTATTTTGAGGCTTCGGAATTTGTGGAGAAAGGATATCGGGAAAGTTTGGAACCGAAGAGCGATCGCCAACAGTTAATTCAACCTCAATTTAATTACAATCTGGAACAGTTTTACCAGACGGTTTGGGAGAGGCGATCGGCGAGAAATTTTCGCAAAAAATCTATTACTAAAGATGACTTTCTCCAGATTTATCGAGACATTTCTCAACCCATACCCACCGCAAGTTTTGAAAACTTAGAAATTTACTGCGCGGTCAATCGAGTGGAGGGAATGGAGGCGGGATTATATGGAGGTTTAGAGTTAATTAAAGGGGGAGATTTCAGTCAGAAAGCGGGTTATTTGTGCGTGGAACAAAGAATTGGCAGCGATAGCGCGGTGACGTTTTTTCTAGTTTCTAATTATCAAAATTATCAAACTGCTTCCCAACTGGCGGGTTTTATCGGACAAAGACTGTATCTGGCGAGTAATTATCGAGGTATTGCTTGTACTGGTATCGGTGCTTACTACGACGAGGAGACGAAGGAGTTTTTAGAGACGGATAAGGATGTTTTGTATGCGATGGCGATCGGGTTGTAGTCGTTTGTCGTTCGTAGTAATCGCTTTAGCGATGAGTA
>CAZUCT010000056.1:9053-29260 GCA_964619285.1 uncultured bacterium
TGTTCGTAGTAATCGCTTTAGCGATGAGTATGTTCGTAGTAATCGCTTTAGCGATGAGTATGTTCGTAGTAATCGCTTTAGCGATTTAAAACAAGTTCTATATCGCTAAAGCGATTACTACGAACAAGCTACTTGTTAGGGGGTTGATGATAGACGGGAGAACCCGTATCGGGTACGAAGTAACAGGTAGCAGTAGAACGCCAGAAAGCTTCCCAAATAGAGCGATCGGACTTGCGGTAATAATCTCCCAAAATCGGCTTAACTGCCTCAGTTGCAGTCTTTAGATGATAGTGAGGCATACTCAAGAAGATGTGATGGACGACGTGGGTGCCAATATTGTGATGGATATTGTTGATAAATCCATAATCGTGGTCGATGGTAGATAAAGCACCTTTGAGGAAGTACCAATCTTTACCGCGATACCAGGGAATATCGGGATCCGTGTGATGTAGATAAGTAACTAAATCGATCCAGATCGCAAAAACGATGTAAGGACCGAGGTAGTATTTAAGCAACCACATCCAGCCCCATTGATAAGTCATCGCACCTAACAAAGCAACCATCAAGATGCAACAGACAGTGCTAGTTATCACTTCCCATTTTTCCCAAGGTTTAAACAAAGAACAGTTAGGATCGAAGTGACTGCCTTCTTTGCCGGGAGAACGTTTAAACAAGTAAAGAGGATACAAAATCAGAATGAAATGATAGCGGGGTATCCTGACATACCAAGGTAACTCGCGATACATCGATTCCGTCGCGGGATACCAGCTTTCGTCCGTATCGATGTTACCAGTATTTTTGTGGTGGGTGCGGTGGCTGATGCGCCAGCTATGGAAAGGAACTAAAATTGGGGTATGAGTAAGATGGCCTATGAAGTCGTTGACCCATTTGTGGCGGGAAAAAGAACGATGGCCGCAGTCGTGTCCCACCACGAACAGGGCCCAAAACATGGTCCCCTGCATCAGCCAGAAAACTGGCCAAAAAAACCAGGAATCTAAAGCGTGGGCTACAGCATACAAACCAGCGACGATCGCCACATCCAGAAAAAGATAGGACAAGGATTTAGTCGTGGAAGGTTCAAAGCAATAGGCGGGAATAGCTGCTTTTAATTCCTGTAAAGTGAACGGGAGTTCTCGGGCTCGCCTCGGGGGCTCCTTTGGAGAAGGATTTTTTAGATCGATTGCGTTAACTTGCACTTCAAAGTTTTCCTGTGGTTATGGTGATAGTTATGTTCTGTTTTTTCAGAACTAATTGGGCACTCAGGATTTTAACATAGCGATCGCAATACTGGGTTTTTTTCTCGGGGCCAGTCTGTCAAGAAACCCGGTTTTTTGAAAAAACCGGGTTTCTGGGATACTGAAGGGTGGAAGGCCCAACGGTCATTAATAACCATTTTTTCATCAAAAAGGCAAATCTGATGTCGGAATCTAACAAACAAAAAGATGTTTCTTTAGTCAAAGATTGGCAAACACAAATTGAAATTGCCAACCGCAACAATATTTTTGGTCATTGCCACAGTTGTAATTATGAATGGGTAGATTCATCTTTTGATAAAGTTTGCCCCAGTTGCGGCAGCGGCAATGTGGAACGTATTTCTTGCTGGCAATTTCCCGATGATTAACAATTAACAATTAACAATTAACAATTAACAATTAACAATTAACGATTAGCTCTTCGTTTTTTCTCAAAATATTGCTGGTGTTCTTCTGTTGCTAGATAAAATTCGTTAGCGGGTTTGATTTGAGTGACGATTTCTTGGTCGTATTTGCCAGAATTTTGTAACTTTTGTTTTGATTTTATGGCGGCTTTTTCCTGTTCTGGGGAATGATAAAAAATTGCAGAACGATATTGCTCTCCTCTGTCGGGGCCCTGGCGATTTAATTGAGTTGGATCGTGGCAATTCCAAAATACTTCTAATAGTTCTTCGTAGGAGATTTTTTCTGGATCGAATTGTATTTTTACGGCTTCGGCGTGGCCGGTAATTCTGGCGCAAACGTCGAGGTAGCAGGGATTGGGGAAATGCCCGCCGATGTAGCCGACTGCTGTGGAAATGATGCCTTTTATTTGCCGGAATTTGTCTTCGACTCCCCAAAAACAACCGGCGGCAAATGTTGCTGTTTCCATTTTTGTTTCTATTACTTAATTAACGGGTTTAACAGTTTATTGTTTAAAATTAAACCCTTGTCCTGAAACTCTTTTTAGAGGATGAGGGATTTGGAGTAAGTGGCGGTAACGATTTGTTGGGTTCCGTTTCACTTCACCCAACCTACAATCTGGTACTTGATTTTTGCCCTAGTCTCTTACCCGGATATGAGAAAAATTCGGTGAATTATCAATTTAAAGACTAGAGTTCGGGAAAGTAATATGCAAATTGCAATTCGTTTACCATTTATTGGCGTTTATTTTAGCAAAATTTACTCTTATGTCGGGGGCGATCGCTTACCTATTACCCGCATCAATTACAGGCAAGGGGAAGGAAAAAAACTCCCAGAGTTTAACCCGATGGAATTTTTAATGCGTCCAGCTTAATTGTTTTTTGGGAATGGGGAACAGGCAGGATGCCTGTTCTACGGGGAATTGTTAATTAGGATTAAAAACTCAGTTGGTGTTGTCAGACTGGGTTTTTTGCATTTAATAGTTGCTAAAGAAGAGACTTTATGGTTAAATTGTAGAAATTAGTTAAATAACATTGTAGGTTAGTTGGACCTAAGCAAAATTAATGATGTTGGGTTCCACTCTGTTTCACCCAACCTACGGGAGACTATTAGGGAACAATTATGAGGAAAAAGAAAGCTGGTTTTCGCTTGCGTCAATTTTTAATAATTATAGCTGCTTGCCAAGTTTTACTATTATTAATATTTGTGTTTACTTGGCCGCGATCGCCCGTAATTATTTCTTTCATCGCCCCCGGTTTGGATTATCAACCTTGGTTTCCTTTAATCGAAGAGTTTGAAAAACAAAACCCAGACATTAAAATTAATGTCGTTAAAGGCCCCTACACCACTGATAAAGTCGAAGCAATTTATCGGGCAGAATTGCAAACAAGCGACCCTCGCTACGACATCGTTTATACGGATACTATTTGGCTGCCTCAATTTGCCGCTAACGATTTTTTATTGGATTTATCGGAGAAAATTTCTCCACAAGAATTAGATGAGTTTTTACCAGAAACTATAGAAGTTGGAACTTATGAGGGAAAGCTTTATCGGTTGCCTTTAAGGTCGGATGTTGGGGTTCTTTATTATCGTCAAGATTTATTGGAAGCTGGAGGATATTTATTACCAGAAACTTTTAATCAATTAGAAGAAATTTCCCAAAATTTACAAGCTCAAAATGCAGTTGATTGGGGTTTTATTTGGCAGGGTTCCCAATACGAAGGATTGGTGGCAGTTTTTGTCGAAACTCTCAAAGGTTACGGCGGTTTTTGGATTGATTCGGATACTTTAGAAGTCGGTTTAAACCGCCCAGAAGCTATTAAAGCAGTTGAGTTTTTAAAAAATACTATAGAAAAGGGAATTTCTCCTCCACAAGTAACGGCCTATGCCGAAGAAGAAACTTTGGAACAATTTAAAGAAGGCAAGGCAGTTTTTCTCCGCAGTTGGCCTTATGCTTGGACTATAATTAATAGTGAAGATTCGGCGATCGCTGGCAAAGTTGGCATTACATCTACTTTAAATGCCCCCGGTTATAACAAGAGTGGCTGTCAAGGTGGATGGGGATTGAGTATTTCTAAAAATTCTAAACACCCGGAGGAAGCTTGGCGGGTAATTGAGTTTTTTACTAGCGAAGCTATCCAAAAACAGTTAATCTTAGATACGGGTTACGTTCCCAGTCGAAAACAGCTTTTTTTTGAACCAGAAATAATTGATAAATATCCTCATTTTCCGTTGTTATTAGAGTTGCTAGATAATTCCGTTTCTCGTCCCCAGATTGCAGAATATAATTTAGTATCGGAGATTTTACAGCGTTATTTAAGTCAGGCTTTAAGGGGGGCAAATATTGAAGAGACGATGGCAGCGGCTGCGAGGGAAACTCGGGAGGTTTTGGAAGACTGATTAAGAAACCCGGTTTTTTGAAAAAACCGGGTTTCTGGGATACCAAAAAATACAGGTTTATTCGATTTCTATTTCTTCTGGGGGTATCCACACAACTTTTCCGTCTTGCCAAGTTGCTACGGGATTGCCGTTTTGTTTGTGTTTTAAAACAGCAATATTTACAGCTTTTGTCAATGCTTGAGTAATTTTATCCTTATCTTTTAATGCCGACAAAATTTTGTTTGTTTCTGATTCGTTTTTCATTTTTTAAATCCTCTATGGTTTGCCAGATAAAGCAGTTGGGGAAATTTTGGTTTATGATAAGATTCTGGGCTAGAAACCCGGTTTCTTGAAGAAACCGGGTTTCTGAGAGCTGAAGAAACCGGGTTTCTGAGATCTTGCAAGTCGTTTATGATAATAAATGACAACTCAAGGAAAAGAAGATGACGAATAAATCTAACGAACAAGGGGTCATTATCCGCACCGAAAGGGGACTGACAGTTGCCGGTACCCGCATCACTGTTTATGATATTATGGATTATCTGAAAGAGGACTATCCACGGAAGTACATTCGCGATATTTATGACTTTACCGACGAGCAAGTTGATGCCATTCTTGCCTATATCGAAGCTAATCGAGAAGCGGTGGAGGCAGAGTATCAGGAAATTTTGAGAAAGGCAGAAGAACATCGGCAATATTGGGAGGAAAAAAACCGCGATCGCTTTGCCAAAATTGCGGCAAGTCCTCCCACTCCCGGATACGAAGCGGTTAGGGTTAAAATAATAGAAAGCAGAATGCGACGCCAAGCACAGAAAAAATGATTATTTTGGTTGATTATAATTTGAACCGACAAGTTTGTAGTAAGCACTTTAGTGCTTTTACCAGTAGATTTTTTAGCACTAAAGTGCTTACTACTAACCGGGATTTTCTCTCCTAATTTCTAAGATTATTTCCCTCACCTCCTGTTTCGCTTCCCACCAGGCGGCACCGGTAAATAATAGCATCGTTAATAAAACTAAATTCACTCCCAACAACCAGCGATCGCCGACAGTTTTTTCCCAGAAATTTGTTAAAGGAGAATTTTTTTCTATCTCTTCAATTCTTTGTAAAACTATCTGGGTATTCTGGGGACGACTGCCGGGAAACAGTGCCATTAAATCTTCTATTAATCGAGCAAAACTTGGAGAAATATTTGGCGCTTCTTCCCGCCAATTTAACTTACCCGTATTCTCATCAAAAGGTAAGTCGAAAGGATGTTTGCCAGTTAATAAATAAACAAAGGTTCGCCCCAAACTATAAAAATCTGATTGAGGAACTGCTTTACCTTCCACTTGTTCGATGGGGGTGTAACCGGGAGAAAAGGTGGCGGTGATTTCTCGCCCGCTGCCTATTTTTGCTAGATATGTTCCGCTCATTTCTCGAACTGTACCGAAGTCGATTAAGACTAATTGACCGGTTTTTTGAGAATCGGTTTCTAAAGATTGGGAACCTTTCCTCAGCATGATATTACCGAGTTTAATATCCCGATGAAATAGTTTATTGTTGTGTAACTGTTCTAAAATTTCTGTTAGTTGTTTTAACCAATTTAAGGCTAATTCTTGAGAAATAGGACCGAATTTTGTCAGCCATTCTTCTAAAGTTATCCCTTCGATTAGTTCCATTAGCAAACAATGCAGGGTTCTGGAACTGTGGTTAGGCGTAAAAGTAAAGTAGTCGTCGGCTTCCACTAGGGGAATTCCTGGATGCCGAAGTTTTTGTAAGACTAATGCTTGTCTTTTAAATAAACCTACCCACTGAGGATTAGTATTAGTTAAAACTTTGAGAACTTTTTTAGTTTCGCCGTTGCTAACTTCAAAAACTTCGGTTTGATAGGAATTGTCTAAACTTCTCAGAGGTTTTAATAGTCGATAGCCGCCAATAACTAATTCGGTTTTGCAGTTGTGGCACTTTAATAAGTTATCGGGATTAACCCGTTGTTCGCATCTGGGATTGATGCAATAACAAATTTTATCGTTCATGCTAGGTTCTCAGTTTGGCGGGTAGATGATTTTCTTTTATGTGTTTCATTACTAGGGGTTGAATGCTAAAGAGAATTGAGGATTTTTCTGGGTCTGGATTTGTGATTTTATCGATGAGCGATCGCATCTCTAAAGATTTTAATATCTGCATTAATTGAGAAGGAGATAAACTACTAGAAACCCTTTCTCGCAACTCGTTAATCGAAAGCGGTTCTCCAGCTACAGTTAATTGATAAGTCACTTCTTTTTCAGCATCGGATAACCGTTGAAATTGTTGTTCTAAAACGTAGGCAATATCTCCCACCATCAAAGTTTGAAATTTGAGAAAATCTGCGACATTTCCCCCAAATAATTCTTTAATCGTTCCCGCTACCATTTTCAAGGCTAAAGGGTTGCCTCGATAGAGTTGAATTAAAGGAGTCCAGGTTATTTCTCCCGATAAACCTTTGGCTTTAAGAATCTCTTTTGCCCCATCGCGCAATCCTTCTAATTTTAAAGTTCTCACTGGCAAAGTTTCTCCTTCTAAAAAACCCAGTTCCCGAGGTTTTTCTCGACTGCTTAAAAGCAGACAGCTTTGGTGGGACTCTTCGCCGATGCGTCGGAAGAGTTCGCCATAACGTTCGTATCCCTTCAGGTATCCCCCCGCTAAGGCCTCGCTTTCTAAGATACCTTGGGCGTCGTCGAGGACTACCAGGCAGCGACCCTGGCGAAACAGCTCTATTAAGTCGGAGATTTTCGGTTCTGCTGCTGGGGCCCCTTGCTTGGCCTCGGGGAGAGAGTTAAGGAGGTCTTCTAATAACTTGTTAAGGTCTGGGGCGTTGGCAAGCGATCGCCACATAACATAATCGAACTCTTCGACGATATCCTTAGCCAACTTAACAGATAAGGCCGTTTTGCCAATGCCGGCCATGCCAATTATGCCTACCCAGCGACAGCGATCCTTAACTAACCACTGCTTGAGGAGGGCCAATTCTGAGGAGCGATCGTAGAAAACCGAGACATCGGGGGCCCTGCCCCAGTCTCGGTGGCGGCCCGGTTTGCTTTCGCGGTACTTCCCGGGGACGGTGGAGGCCACCCTGGGAACTGCCTTTGCTGCTGGAGTTGCGGGAGTTGGGGGAGTTTCCGAGGGTTGGGGCAGGGGGCCGAATTTGTGCCGGTTGCGTTCCAATACGGCCCTAAGGTTGGATTTGGTCACTCTTTCCCCTACTACTCCAGATAAGAGCTTCCAAAAGTTAGGCCCGATGTCGTTTTTTAAGTAATTGACCGCATAATCCGAGCTTTCAGCCATTTGGTCGTAAGTCTTGCCTTCCCAGGCCCCCAGGAGAACGGCCTCTTCGGCCTCGGTTAAGGGTCTTTGGGTGTGGGCCAATACTGCTGTTTTTACTGTTGTTAAGGCTTCTTCTAAATTCATCTCAAACCTTCGCTATACCTTAATTTCAGTCTAACATAAACTCTTCTGTTTAGAGGGTTAAGTTAAGTTATGCGACCAACCCCTTGACAATAGCAAGTTAAGTAAAGCATAATAAAGTATGCTGAAAAATTAAGCAGTTAACACCGTTGGTCCTAACGAGGCCATCTTCTAACTAGAAAAGGAGCGAGGACATGATGAACTCTTTAGAATTAGCCGATGCACTGGCCGCAGCAGTTCGCCAAGAAACCATGGGTCAGCTTAACAGTCTCCCTTCTTCTTTGGGACTGACGCCGGAACAAGTTAGCGAGGCAGCTTTGACTCGCTTGGAGGAAAAGATTCAACAACAAATCTCTCAAACTGTCACTCAAGCTGTAATTCAAGCTCAAGCGGAGTTAGGTTTTGTCGCTATTCACGTTCCCAAGAGCAGGTTTGAAGATGGTCGGACTAAACTCGGTGGCGATCGCTCTAGTAGCAAGCTTTCTGCTTAATTCCTCACAAATATTCTCAAAAAACATTTTCTCATTGATTAATTACTCGATTTGGAGACATAAATCTGATGAAAACTTCAACAACGCTCAAAAAACTTTCAACGCTCTTAGCTGGAACAACTTTATTTTTCCTGGGAGCAACAAGTTCGGTTAAAGCCATTAACATTGCCCCCAACAACAACGGTCAGACTCTAGTTAACAATCTCATCGGCGACGGCATCAACGTTGTACCCGGTTCTGTTTCATATATTGGCGCTGAATGTGCGTCGGGTACATTTACTGATGGGTTGGCATCTGGTATCGGCATCGACTCGGGAGTAATTTTGACTTCTGGTTGTGCTGCTGGTGCTGCAGGACCGAATATCTGGGATTCCACAACCAGCAGCAATGGATTTCCCGGCGATCCAGATTTGGGCGCTCTCATACCAGGATTTACAACTCAGGATGCCACCATACTCGAATTTGAGTTTGAGTCTGAAGGAGGAGACCTTTTCTTTAACTATCTATTTGCCTCCGAAGAATACAACGAATACGTCAACTCTTCCTTTAACGATGTTTTTGGCTTCTTCCTGGATGGGGTTAATATTGCTCTGATTCCGGGAACGACAACGCCAGTTGCTATTAATACCGTTAATGGAGGCAACCCGTTAGGTTCTAATTCTAGCAATTCCCAGTTTTTTAACAATAACGATCCTAGCGATGGCGGACCTTTTTTCAATCTTGGATACGACGGTTTTACTAATGTCTTTACCGCCAAAGCTTTAGGGTTAAGTCCGGGAAGTCACAAGATTAAGTTAGCGATCGCTGACGCTGGAGATAGTTCTTTGGATTCTGCCGTTTTTATTCAGGCAAATAGTTTTTCCGATGTGGAGAAAACCCCCGAACCTACTGCGGTTTTGGGTCTGCTAGCAGCGGGAGTTTTAGGTGCGACTTCTTTAAAACGGAAACAGAAAGAAAATAGCTAGTTTCTCGTTTTTTGCCACCATTTAGGGATTTTATCCCCATTAAATCGTTTGTTTTTTACCATTTACCTATTATCGAATTTGTAAGGTGCGCAGTGCGCACCCTACTATGCCTAATTTGTAGGGTGCGCATTGCGCACCCTACTATTCCCAATTTGTAAGGTGCGCAGTGCGCACCCTACTGGACTCACTATTCCCCATTCCGATAAAACAACCGGTACCGTGACTCATGTCGATTCTCATGTCACTACCGACCAATACGGTCGCCAGCATACCACTTATTACATTCGCTATCAATTTATGGATAAAGCGGGACGTACCTACCACGGTGAAAGCAGCGTCGGTTCTCGTTATTGCCGAGTGGGCGAGACGATTAACGTTTATTATCTACCAGATAATCCAGAAAGAAATCGAGCTCGTCTTTAATTGGCAATAGCGAAAACAAGAGTTCTCGTTTCATTGATAAATCCGGTTTTTATATAGAAACCGGGTTTTTTTTTGTGGGTTGGGTATCAACTCGGAAACCCGGAAAAACCCAGAAACCCAGAAACCGGGTTTCTCCGAGAAACCCGGTTTCTAATTTATTGAGTATGAGGCCAGACAAATGCCAGGCCATCATTTAGATCTGGGTAGTATTATTGTTGAATGAGTCAAGAGCTTTCTCGTTAATGGCCAACTAAGGCCATTTCCACGACTCAGCCCCCAGAAGCCGTCGCGGGCAATAATAGTAAAAAAACCGCTTCGGCCTTCACTACCAAAAGTCCAACGTCTTTCAATTATGACTAACAACCAAAAAACTATCGAAAAAGAACTCGAAAAACAGGGCATTCAACCCACCCCAGATGCCATTGCTGAGATTCTCAGGAATGGTGGGACGCCAAAAGCGATCGAGCTTTACGTTCAGGCCCGGGCCAGTAACCACTCGGCCCCCACTCAGTCAAAGGTTGACCAACAACAGCAGAGGCAGCAGTCAACCACCGAAGCGACAGAACAAGCTTATCGAAAAATGTCTCAATTGAGGGCCGACCAAGCGACGGCAGATGCCATTGCCGATGCCCGTCGCGACGCCGCCCAATATCTAAGTGTTTACCAACAGGAATTTTTAAAAACAAAGGCCACGGGAATACTTCATGTTTTGGGGTTTAATTCTCAAGCTGGCGACAATGCAAATGAGGCTATAGATCCCGACAGTTTTTTCAACTCTTTGGGGGGGAGTGGTTTGGAGGAGGCATTGGCAAGTCTGGATTCGGCTACGGTCAATTCTCGTCAAGTCGAGGAGACGGCAAAGCTCAATCCAGAACAGACGATGAAATTGCTGACGAGCAGCAAGCAAGAAGACTCCTAATTTTAATTACTTTCTCGATCGCTATTAACAACCAGTCAAAACGCAGTCTGCCGGAGATAATAACTCGGTTTTTCACCCGACTTTTTGACCTATCCCATCAGTTGGATGCTACCGATTCTCTGGATGCGTTAATGCGCGGTTTATAATGCAACTTACTTTACAGGGATGCCTGCATAGCATCCCTTTTTTATTGGCTAATTGCTAATTGCTAATTGCTAATTGTTAATTGCTAACTGCTAATTGCTAACTGCCCATTCCCTACCATTAGTATAAGCAATGGTAAGACCGGAGCAATTGGGGACAGTCCGCCACTGGTGGGACTTTTGGGCGGGTCGCGTTTTCCGTTCGATTAAAAAAAAGTTGACAGATAGCGAATTATTTGATTAAATATTCAATATACGAATTAGAATCGGATGACCCACCGCAAGTCCAAGCGTTCTGCGGGACTTGGGAGCCTGGGACAAAAGGTTGGAATTTAGAAAATTGTTGTTTAGTTGCGATCGCGAAGACCGTTAGGCCGAGTAGTGGGGCTTTTGATGCGGCGGTCTGCACCTGTAGTTCTTGAGAGTTGCCCAATTTGTAAGGTGCGCGCTGCGCACCTACTGGACGGTTTTAACGACTGAAGTCGTTACTACAAACTACTTAAATCGTTACTATTTAACTGGTAGCGATTATAGATTGTTATGCTCGATTTTGAGGCAATTTATTTTGGATTTTAGTTTGATTTTTTAGTCAAATTAGGTAGAATAGAAATACGCGGCAAAACGCCATTTAATCGAGCCAAAGCTTGTCCCCCAAGAAAGTCCATAAGTACCATGAAAAGCCCATCTAAACTTCTGTCTAATTGGGCGGTGGTTTTCATCGCCTTATTAGCTGGAATCATGCTCTATCAGTGCCAAAATCGACCCGACAATCCTCGGGTAACTCAGATTAAATTTTCCCTGGAATTTTACATTAAATAATTCTTCGATTCGCCCAATTATTTTCGCTCTGGAGGTCTATCAATGGGATTAATGTCCGTCATCTTTAACACTGAAAAACAATCGCATTCTTCGGGCAGTCATAACATTAATAAATCTGTCGTTTTAGCCCCTACCGACGACCAAGCGCCATCCCCTACTAATCCAGGAATTTTTCCATCAATTCGGTCTATTCCAGTAGTAGAAGGACCGCGATATTTTAATCGCCAAGAGGCAGCAGCGATTAAAAAATTAGCCAAAGAAAAAAAGAAAAATGCCATCTATTCCAAAGAAGCTTATCAAGGGCTAAAAGAAATAGATGATGCGGATACTGTCGTTCATGTCAGCCAGTATAAATATAAAGGTTCTCTGGCAGGAAACGAGGTGAAAAAACTGTCGGCTAATGCTACTTATGCCAAAAAATTACACGGGTTGCGCCCCAGTTACGCCAAGTTAGATTCGGGAATAGATGATGCCGAAATCAAGGCAAATTCTAAAATCCAAGAAATCAAACAAAAAATCCAATCTCAATGGAATTAATTAACGGGTAAATCAAGAAACCGGGTTTTTCCAAAAAACCCGGTTTCTGAAGAGCCATTTTTTCGTAGGTTGTGCGGAGATCCGTGGAACCCAACACTATTAATTGCGGTTCGCACTAGCCCAATTTACCAAGAACTAAGTACCTGTGCAAAATTAATTACATACCGAACAGGCAATAGCCGCGTTCTACGGGCAAATTTTTCTGCAAATATTTTTGCATACCTACTTAAATTAAGATGTTGGGTTGCGTTTCACTCCACCCAACCTACAAAGAACTGAAGAGTGCAAGAAACCCGGTTTTTTCAAAAAACCGGGTTTCTGGAACTCTAACAAGAGGATAGATAAATGAGTAAAATTTGGATTTTATTCGGTTGGTTTTTATTGGGATGCTCTCTTTCTACTTTCCTCGCTTTTTTAGCAACCCTGCATCCCTATCTAAAATCCTGGGTAATCTTTCTTTGGATGGTGTTTTTAATTTGTCAATTATTAGGGTGGATAACCGATGATAAAATGTCATCTTTTTTTAAGATTGACCTTTTAGATTGGTGGGGGATTTTGCTGCTGAGTTTAGTTTCTGCTTTAGTTGGTTTAGGATTATGGCTATTAATTTAAAACAATTTCTGCACGAAGAAAATATTCCTCCAGAGTTCGTACTCAGGCTCAATCTCATGGCCGGAGGGGCGTTATTTGCTAGTTTGTTATTGTGGTCGCTGCCGCCTTTTTTACTGTCAAGGGAAAAAATTTGGCATAAATGGTTGCAAGGTTTGAGTTTAAGCGGGGCAATTTTCTGTAGTTCCACTGCTTTAGTTATTGGTTATAAACTGAAAAAAATCGAGCCAATTCTTAATGCAGAAAAAACCCAAGAACGAGAAGATTATCAACATTGGCTGGCTTCGAGTCGGTATTATTCGGAATCTGTGAGGGAGGCGATAATTACTGCTGCTTTGGCGGGAGAAATAGAACCGATAAAAACTCCTTTAGCCCCTGCTAAAGAACCGATTTCGCCACCGGTTGCGCCGCCGCCCGAACCGATTTCGGCAGTTTATTCGGAACTGGAATATAACGTTCCCGAGACTCCATTGAAAAAGTCGCCGTTGGAAGCGTTTGTGGTTCCCGATCGCGACGATTTAAGAACTAAAAAACTCTGGTCTAAAATCGAAGATTCTGGCTGCGAGTGGTTGTTACAATTGTTGCTAACTAAACCTTTATTAGTTTGGGGAGAACAATGCAGCGGTAAAACTAAATTTTCTGGTTTTTTAGCGATGTTGAGAATGCTATTTTTTAACCATCAAGTGAGCGTGGCAGATCCGCACTCCCACCAAAACGAATGGCCTCGCATTTTTGAGGTTTACGGGCGGGAATATAATTACGGTCAAATTAATAGTCGTTTGACTGCTTATTACCAACGTTTGAAAAATGGAAATATGCCTCATACTTCTATTTGGGACGAAGTGACGAATTATGCGGAAAATTGCGACGAAAAATTGGCGGGGCGTTTTTTAAAATCGATTTTGAGCGATGTCCGCAAGCCCCCAGAATTTCCGATTTTGTTGAGCCATTCTAATACTTTGAGTTCTTTGGGAGGGGGAAAAGGAGGTATTAAAAAGATGCAGGTTCGCGGTTTGGTGGAAGTGAATTTGCGGGCGAAAAGAGACCGACTGGGGAATTTACAACCGGCTTTAAAAGGTACGATTAAGGGTTTAACGGTTGACGATCGCGGGGAGGCAACGGTTCGGCCTATCGAGTTGGAAACCTGGATGCAGCCGGAGTATATTTTTGAGTTATTTCCCGAGTTAAAATCGGGGGAAGTAGGGAGTAATAACGGTCGAAGTGCTGCTGTTTTAAGCGAGTTAAATTAATGGAGATTTGAGGGTACTCAGAAACCGGGTTGTTCGCAAAAACCCGGTTTCTTAATTCTATAGTCTTCTGGAGGCGATCGCTTTAGGGATTTAAAATGACTCCCCCGAACGATAGATAACTTTCATACTAGGCTGTCCCAGTTTCGTCGCACTCCAGAAACCGGGTAATTTCTGCTTGCGCCCGGTTTCTCAAGACTCCCCCAAAGCAGAAAAACTATTGCGCAATAGTAATTTAGGACTTGCGCAATCGCCTCGCAGTAGAGGCGGCGATCGCTTTGCCCCACGAATAGCTATGGCGGGTGCAGTTTCCAGCTATTCCGTCTTTATTTTCGCCTGAGAGTAGAAAATCCCAAACCGGCAAGGGCCAAGATTCCCAAAGTTGTAGAAGGTTCGGGAATAGGTTCCGACCGCTCCCTGGTAAGTTGGAGGTCCGCGATCGCCAAACTAGACGTGCGACTCTGCTCTACGACATCGATAACCCCAAAGCCGATGGTATAGTCTCCGTCGGTTAAGAAAGTATGGGAAAAACTCGTCAAATCGGTTTCTCGGTTAAATTGTGTTAGAGAGGAAGTTAGAAAAATGTTGGTGTCGGCAAGGGCAATTAAAGTATCGTTCAGCAGGAAAAAAGCATAGTCGCCAAAGCCCTCGGGAACGAAAGAAGAGTCGTTAGTGAAGAAGTTCCAGTTAAAACTGAGAACGTCTCCTGCTGCCACTGAGATAGTGGTAGCGATCGCCGAACCCTCAGCAGCCCTAACAAAGTTATCGGGGTCGGGGTCCAGACTGTAGTCGGGAAGTCCTAACTCTAATTCCAAGTCGGCAATGTAGAATGGGTCGTTGCCGGAGAGGTTAAAGTTAAGCGTCGGATCGTCGGCCCCATCGGAAAATGCGTTGGTCAGTTGCACTCCGTCTGTAGAAAGCAGAACGTCTCCAAAAGTATTGGTAGTGCTGGAGTTGAATTTGAAGGCTAATCCGGGATTGGCAGCGGCCAAGATACTAACGCCTGCGAGACTGAGAATTTTTACAGTCAAGGAAGACAGTTGGAAATAAGTTGATTTCAACATGGTTTTGTGAGGATGTAATGGGTTTCAACAATTAACAAAAAAGCTTTTGTGGGTCGGGCAGAGCGAGAGCGCAACCCAACCAGTAGCTTTAGAAAACAAAGTTTTCCGGGTCGTTCAAGTCGGCAACGCTAACGTTTTCAACTGTCAGCAACGAACTGTCGCGACGGCGACCGCTTCCATCTACATCGATGAGGAGGATAGTGTCTTCTCCTCGCTGACCGAACTTGATATAGCCGTCAGCAATTGCGTTCGAGCCGCTATAACCGACGCTCTGGAGGAGTTTTGAGACAACGATTTTATCGCTACCGATTTCAAAGTCGGTAATGATGTCTCCTGCATCTCGAAGGCTTTCATAGACAAAGCGATCGCTACCGCCCCCACCGGTAAGGAGATCTCGACCTTGAAGGCCGATAAAGGTTTCGTCGCCATCGGTGCCGGTCAGTACGTCGCGATCGCTACTTCCTCGTATAGTTCCCGGGTCTATCGGTTGCAGTGCCGGTATTGGAGTTTTTAGGGCTTCGATGAGGGCATCGACGGCCTCGTTGGCGTTACGGGCGGTGAACGCTTCGCCACCGGTGGCGGGGGCGAGTTCGGCAAAGTCCTCTGCAGCGCCCCGTATGCCTTCAATCAGGATCGTGAAGATTTCTACGGGTACTGTTGTCGAGGAGCCATCCGCGTTCCTTGTTTGTAAGGCGAAGCGGGTGACGGCGACACCGTCGGCGAGGTTTTCAGTCCCCATGTTGCGGAGCGATCGCGACTGACGGCGGGTGGCTCCTCCTACTCCCACATCTGCTGCCAGTTCGAGGACGCGATCGCGCAGTTCGGGGTCGTTGGCGGGTTCGTCGCCGAAGAGGAAGATGCGTCGGGCGCTGGCGTCGGGTCGCCAACTTCCGGCACCCCCAGAAAGACTGTGGATGAGGGCGCCGTTCATCGGTTCGTAACCGCCGGAAGTCGAAAGGCTGTTGATGGCGCTTTTGGCTGCTTCTGGCTCTTCGGTGAAGGAGGTATATGTCCTCGGACCGGAGTCGTTGTATGCCACTACGGAGATTCGAGAGCCGATGCCGTTAGAACTGTCGAGGGCGGCATCGATGATTTCGTTGGAGCGGGATTTGACGGCATCGATGTCGTCGTCCATACTGCCAGTGATGTCGATGACTAAGGCGACGTCTTGGCCTGTTGTTAAGGGAATGGTTTTGCTGTTGTCTTGGCCGTTATCGCCGCTGTCGTTGTTGTTGTCGTTGTCATCGTTATTGTCGTCTTCGTCATCATCTTTGTTTTCCTCTAAAAACTTGATGAATTCCACCCCTGTTAGAGTGTCGGTACCGTCGCGACCGGAGACTGTATCGTAAACCTCATAAGAATTGCCGGGGAGAGTGGTAATGATGTAGTCCTCCTCTGCTCCGCGATATATAGCGGTGTCGATTTCCTCGTCCAAGGGAGTTCCGCCATCAAGCAAATCGTTGCCTCCCCCACCCATCAAAGTATCATTGTGCTCGCCGCCATTGAGGGTGTCGTCGTCTTCGCCTCCGTGTAGTTCGTCATTATCTGGACCGCCACTCAGGCTATCGTTGCCCGAACCCCCCTCAAGTAGATCGTCGCCCCAAAAGTCTGTGCCACCATTGAGGGTGTCATTTCCCTGGCCCCCCCGAAGTTCATCGCTACCCTCTTCGCCATCCATTAAGTCGTGGTCGATGCCACCGATTAAAGTATCGTTATTGTCGCCGCCGTTGAGGGTGTCTTTGCCGTCGTTACCCTCAAGGGAGTCATTGCCGCTTTCGCCGTCTATCGAGTCGTCCCCTGGACCGCCGATTAAGGTATCGAGACCGTTACCGCCATCTAGGGTGTCGTTGCCTCCCTCTCCTTCAAGTTCGTCGTTGCCGTCTTCGCCATTCATTAAGTCGTCATTTGCGCCGCCGATTAAGGTATCATTGTCGCCACCACCATTGAGGGTGTCAATACCGGAACCCCCTTGAAGCTCGTCGTCTCCATCACCACCATCTAGGCTGTCACTACCTTCGTCTCCCTGAAGTTTGTCGTTGCCGCCTCGACCATCCAAGATGTCATTACCTCTGCCCCCCTGAAGTTCATCATCAGTTGCCCATCTGTTAGACTCAGACAAAGAACTTTTTAGCGTATCTGCTCCACTCCCACCGATAATTACAGTACCATACTTTTTTGTATATGGAAAAAGCTTTGGAGCTTCCGATCTTGTCCAGGGAAAACCATCTATATCATCTGCTTACCTTGTTCCATAAATAATCGCTCGGTCTTGCTCGTCAAGAAACCGCGTAACACCTTCATCAAATAATTCATCCGTCAGTTTGTACATATCTAGCAATAACGTTGCTGGATTCATACCGTAAGTAAACGAGTTCCTTTTTTCAACATCGCTTTCATAGGATGAGCGATGGTAAGTAACTCTTGGAACCGTACCAACATAATCAAAATTTACTGTTCGACCGATGCCTGAAGGATCTACCCGTGGTTCTAAGACAATAGAATTGCCTGTATTAGTAAATCGATTACCTCCTTCAAAATCAAAGTTATCTGGTTCATCGGAAAATACCCGAGGTTCGATCGCGAAATTTTCTATCCACTTGTCACCGTTATCGTCAACAACAAATATCGCACCGTCGGAAATCATATATTCTTGGGTGTTATAAATGTACGTTCGCTCGGCATAATCATTTTTTCGATCCCGCCAGTTATACTGCTGCATGCGCCAGCCATAAGACTCAAATCCCAACTCATCTGCTATTTCTGCTTTAGTGTAGCGTCCTGGTTTAGTAAATTCCTCTTGTTCTGCCCATTGAATGTTGAGGTTTGGAAATTCTAGTTCTTGTTCGAGCGAACTATCTTCAGCTAGCTTGGGACCGGTGTATATTTGGTTGTCTCCTAGTTGATAAAAAAACCGCTGTATGAGGTTAAACTGGGGGGCAATAGCAAACCTTCCAGCGCCAGTTTTCATTAAATCTACTACATCAATACTTGCAGTAGAGGTTGCATCTGCAGATCGAATCAAGCTCTCATCTACCAGATTTGTCGGAGTTGTATCCGTTCCGTACAAGTACCAATTGGTAACGTCTTTTGCTGTAAACATAGTTTTATTGCTCCTTTTTGTTTGCTTGCGGTTTACACTTTGAACAAAATCGAATCACAAAATCAAAATAGCGCGTCAATAAACGTGCTTAATGATACCTTTGTTTTCCACAATTTTGTAAAACAGTTGTAGTTGTTATTTCTTCTGATTTTCGCTCGCCATTTTCATCTAAATAATGAGCCGTGAAAGTCCTAACCATAACTTCCCCGCTATCATAACCAGTTATGCGATCCCAAAAATCAGACGGTGCTACGTCGTAAGGACCACCAGGATTAATCGCGCAACATTTCGGATTACTCTCCATAAATTGCTCGAAACTTTCGTACTTTATCTGCTCGTAAGCGTTTAAGTGTATTGCATCTTTGGTGACGGTTCTTATAGGAACATTCTTTCGAGAGTTAAACGTCTCAAACCCAATCCTAAATTTCTCCTCGTCACTTAAATAGCGCTTTTTTTCAAAGCAAAATCCCGAATAATTGAGACTGGCGTGAAGCCAAGCAACTACTAACGGCACTGCAAAATAGATACGCCAGTTGAGAAGAATTTCCCTTTTCATATTTACCTCTTGCACGAGTATCGGATGGGGTTAAAAAGTTACCTTTCTTAAAACGTAACTACCCCATCAATAACTTAACTCTAAACCATCCCCCCTAGCTGCGAACTATTAAATCCACTAACAATAAAGTTAGTTAAGATAAGTTTAACTAATACTTTACCCCCTTTTTTCAAATTCCCAATACCAGCAACAAAGGGGCCCCCAAAAAAAAATCGAAAAAAGCCCCCCTCCTTCTGGAGGGGGGCTTTTTTTCTTCAACCTTGGCGATTGAATACTAGCCCTCGATAGAAGGAGTTTCAACACGAGCAAATTCAAAGGGAAGTTGGGACGCTTGCCCTCCTCTATAACTTCCATACTTACCTCGGCACTATTGATGATGCCTGCGGTGGATGTTGACCGCCGGACCGATAGAATCAACGTCCGATAATGGATTGCTATTGCTGTATTTAGTTTTTCAACTTGGATGTTCTTTTATCCTTATTACTAACTTAACTATCTGATTCGAGATTGTAAAGGCTTTTCACCTCTAAAATTTTTAATAACACTGATAAGTTTGGCTTATCAGTGTTATTATCATCATACGAACCAAAAAACTGTAGTCTTTGTTACAAAGTTTGAAAGTCGCAGAATAGGGAGCAATTTCATCCTAATTAATAACTTCAAGACAGAGAACTCGTGCTATAATAACCTATTGAAATCGAGGAATTAACAATGTCACCAAACAACATTAACGATATCCAACCTTTTCTCGACAACCCCCAAGAGCTAACAACTCGACCGATAGAAATACAACTGGCAGTTGCCAAAAACCCGGCAACTCCTCGCGAACTCCTCGAACATCTAGCCGCCAGGGACAACTCTTTCGTGGCGATCGCGGCGCAAAACCACGTCAACTGGGCGGGGGAGCTAACCGAAGACTGCCACGAGGCGGCAGAAAAACTATTGCGCAATAGTAATTTAGGACAAAACGAACGCCTCGCAGTAGAGTTATTAAAGTTTGCCCCAGTGCCGGAATGGTTTTTCAGCAAGTGGGTGCCTCACCATCGCCTCTGTTTGGCTAACAACTACTTACCGTTGCGGTGGCAGGTGCAATTTTTGGAACGTCTGGCCCGGGAAGATTCGATAGAACCGCGCTTGCGAGTGGCAGAATCTCCAGATACTCCAGTATCGATTTTGGAGGAGTTGGCGGGAGATTTGGAATTGCCCCTTCGCGTGGCGGTTCGATATAACCATAACTGTCCCACGGAGACTATTGCTGAAGTCGAATCTCAGCAAGCGTTCGCCTCTAACTGGGAAACCGACCCGCAACAGTTAGCCCAATTGGCGGATAGTCGTTGGAGTTGGGTGCGGTTGGCGGTGGCGCAAAATCCGTCTGCCCCACCAGAGGTTTTGGAGAAATTGGCAGAGGGTGATTTTAATCTCATCCAACTGGCGGTGGCGCGAAATCCTTCAACGCCTGCGGCGGCGTTGGAAAAACTGATGGAAATTGGCGATATGTCGATGCGGCAAGTTTTGGCAAAACATCCAAATGCTTCGGAGGAAATGTTGCTAATATTAGTGCCGCGCTATGGTGGAGCGATCGCCAAAAGAACCGACCTGCCAGTAAGCGTTATCGAGAAACTGATAGACGAAAGCGATCGGCAATACTCCCTGGTCCAACAGCAAAACATGACGCCCGCTCTTCTCGAACGACTCCTCGAAGGTGGGAGCGAATATCTGCGAGCCGATATTGGCAAACATCCCCTAGCGAGTGGAAGTATGTTAGAGCGGTTGGCAGAAGATAGCGACGCCAAAGTGCGACTGGCGGTGGCTCAAAATCCTAACGGGACTTGAACAGAATTTAATGCCAAATAAAGCCTAAACTAGCTTTATAA
>CAZUCT010000057.1:0-6982 GCA_964619285.1 uncultured bacterium
TAAGCTAAACACGCACCCAGCCCAAAGCAACCACATCACATGAATCATAAGTTGACCATAGTAGTCTAACCCTGCCGACCATAAGGCTAACTGACCGTAGTGATAAAAAGGAGAAAACTTCAGTAGTAAATCCAGATAAGGTTGAGGAAGCGGCAGGGGTAAACCACAGGTAGCTATAGCTACAGGAAGAGACAAACCGATAATAGAATCTACAGCTTTAGGCTTGAACAAGTAGCCGAGTGCCAGTCCTAAAATAACAAAGGGAATCATTCCGATAATTAAGCTCAAGAAAATCCTCGGCCCTAAAAACTCCTCCGACAAATTCATTCTCCGATCCCCCAGGAATAACACTAGCGAAAGGATAACCGCCAAAACGAGCAAAGACATGATTGTTTTAGCAGTTAAATATACTGTCGGTGGAAGAGGCGTTATTCTTAAGAGCTTGAGCCAACCTTCCATCCTTTCCGCTGCTATCCTTCTGCCGAGGCGATCGATGCCGAAGGTTAACAAGCTAATGCCAGCAAAAAATAAAAGCGCTAATTCATTCTGCCCTGTATCAGTTAAAAAAAGCACCAAGAGGGGAAAGAGAAAAACTGCCGCCAAATAAACAGGGGTTCTCAATAGTTGTATTAATTCAACCCAAGTTTGGCTAAAGAGGGTACTAAACCATCGGGGTTTTGCAGTATTGTTGCGATCGCCACCTGAGTTAAGACTGAGTTTGGCTGCTTTGCTGTAGTCGCTGTTAATAATTTCCTCTTCAAGACTGCCATCCTTTAGAGTAATACGGCGGGTGGCTAATCGATCGAGTTTTTCCTTGTCAGACTGATTGTTCGTGACCATTAAAATTGTGATGCCGCTTTTTCTGCAAGCTTCGATTTGCTTCCAAAAGTCCGAGTAGCCTTCCGTGTCTAAATTCCTGGTTGGCTCGTCTAAAATTAAGACCTCTGGATTGCCCGCCAAGGCTAAAGCAAAATAAAGCCGCTGTGCTTCGCCTCCAGAAAGCTTAGAAGCCCAATAGTTACGTTTTTCCTCAAGATTGACTTTCTTTAAAACCTCCTCAGTGGAGAGGGGGTTCGGGTAATAGCTGCGGAATAAGTTTATTAACTCCTTTACCTTAAGCTCTTTAGGAGCTCTCACTTTTTGCAGCACCACTCCCACGCGATATTTAGATTCCGCTTTTTGTGGGGAGTTACCCAAGAGTTTAGCTTCTCCGCGATCGGGTTTGAGGAGACCTAAGATAATGTTAAGTAAAGTTGTCTTGCCGGCACCATTCTTGCCCTCCAAAACGGCAAACTCTCCTCGCTGGATAGTGAGGTTAACCTCATCTATGACTTTCCTTTTTTTAAAGCTTTTGGAAATGTTTTTGAGTTCGATTACATTCATTGATTTTACCTTTCAAACTAAAATAATTTATTCCAGAGCCACCAAACCAAGAAACCGACAACTACTGCTACTGATACAGGAGTTTCTGTTACTACTGCTAATACAGCGGCGGTGCCTCCTCCCGCTAACAAGCTCCACCACCACGGGTCTCCTCCGTCGATATCGATTGCACCGGAAATAATCAGAAGAATAATTGGGACTAAAACAATGAAGGCCCATACCGTGACCTTACCCATAATTTGTCCCATTCCTTCCAGGTAGGATTTAGTAAAGGGTTTTTCCCAAAAGGAGGGTTTCTCTTCTGGCGATTTTGTTGCTTTATCTTGAGGTTCCATTCCTATTTTCTCCCTAATTTGCTTTTTGTTTTTGACTGCCAATCAAAACTTAATAGAACTTTACTCAATACTATTTCGGGCACCCTAACTATTAGCTGTCTTTTTAACTGATATTAAATTTGCTATTCTTACCATCATCCCACCTCCAATTTTATCTGTCAACTCTACAACAGGCTAATTTAGTGTAAAATAGAAAATTTTTTCTCTTCCCCCAAAAGCGTAAAAAAGCATAATTTAGTGACAAACAGGTTAAAATGGTGTAACATAGTCCAATAAAACCCCAGACCGACTATGACCCACTTTGACATGATGGACATTGAAGAAGTCCTCCAATGGACCGATCGCCTCGTCTTCGAGAAAACCGGACATCATCTCGACTACCTCCAAAAAGCCGTCGTTGAAGGAACCTGGCAGGGGAAAAAATATCCCGAAATTGGTAAAACTTGCAATCGCACTCACCATCGCATCAAACAAGTGGCAAGGCAATTATGGCAATTAATGTCCGAAGAATTGGGAGAAGATGTTAAGCAGTCTAACTTTAGATCTATCTTAGAACGAACAGCATTTTCCTACATATCAAATTTTTCTGACTCCGTGCAAATTGTGGGTGAAGTCAACTTCTGTAGAGAACATTACCCCCATCCCAAAACAACAAAAAACCGATCGCCCACCACCACCGCTAACAAACCGGAAAAACTCCACGACCTAACCGATGCCCCCAAATATAATTCTTTTTACCACCGCACCCAAGAACTAAACAAACTCAAACAATGGATACTCGAAGAAAATAGCCCCATCGTCACAATTATCGGTTTATCCGGCACCGGCAAAACCGCCCTCGCCAGACAGCTCGTCGAAGAAATAAAAGACAATTTCCAGCGCGTCCTCTGGCGGAGTCATCGCCAATTTCCGACCCTAAACTCCCTCAAAACCAACTTAAAAGAATTTTTCGGCGAAACCCAAAAAACTAAATCGCCATCTATAACTGACTGTTTGCGTTCCCATCGTTCCCTCATCATTCTCGACGACCTCCAACAAACATTTACCACAGGCGAATTAGCCGGCACTTACCTCTCAGAATACCAAAATTACGGTCAATTATTAACAGAAATAGGTCAAGCTTCTCATAATAGTTGTTTCCTACTCCTCAGTTGGGAAAAACCCAGAGAAATTGTTACCCTAGAAAAAGCAAACCGCCCCTGCCACGCCCTCCAACTTAAAAGCTTGGGAAACGCCGCCAAAGAAATCTTAAAAGCCCAACAATTAACCGACGAAAATAGATGGTTAGAACTGATAAACCGCTACAGCGGCAACCCTCTATGGTTAAACATAATTTCCTCAACAATTCAAGATTTATTTAACGGCAGCGTCGCCCAATTTTTAGCCTATCCAGCCCAATTTTTAGGAGACTTAGAACCCATTTTAAAAGAACACTTTCAACGTCTATCCGAGTCAGAAAAATTAGTAATGTTGTGGTTGGCAAGTCAAGATAACGGCGCAGAGATATCCAGCAAACCGCCCGACTTGAGGTCTGAAGATGATTTTTTGACAATAATTCAATCTTTAAGAAAACGCGGTTTAATTGAAAAAGTTACAGATAAAGGAAGGTGTTGTTTTACCCTTCAACCAGTTATTAAAGAATATGTTAAGAAAATACAGTAGGATGGTTGTTATAGCATTTCTCTGGTCATCCCGATATCTGAGAAACCGGGTTTTTTGAAAAAACCCGGTTTCTGGTCCGCGCCCAGTTCTTAACTCACTTAGGATTGCTATATAGCGTTTCTCTGTTTGGCAAGCGGGGCCGGGGCAAAGCATTCGAACATAAAAATTAACGCTCTGTTACCACAATTGCCGCCCGAATGCTTTGCCCCTACATATCTATTTTTCGCATTTATAATTTTTATATAATTGTTGTTTTTAGGTTAATTTCGGACATGGACAAATTTTACATCGTCAAACGACCGGCTGGAACTTGCGAAATCGTTCCCCAAGAGAAAGTCGCAGAAAAAGAAGACCCCACCATCGTCCAGAAGTGGGGTCCGTTAGATTCGAGGAACGAGGCGATCGCCCGTCGCGTAGGATTGATTAGAGCCGGAAAATGCAAACCGCAATAATCAAAGTCCATTACCAAATAACTAAAAATTACCCCTTCTTAAAAACAAGAAAGGGTAATTATTAATTATTAATTATTAGACCTCTTGCAAAAGTAATAATTAAATCAATTCAAGAGCTTAAATCAACAATTTAATCTACTTTTGCCTTTTGCCTCTTGCCTTTTGCCTGACTTCTGCAAGAAGTCTATTAATTACCTTGAGCCTTTTGATTTTGGCGGGCAACAATTTCTTGAGTTAAAACCTCCATCGCCTTAGCATACTGAGGATCTGAAATAGTGCCGACTAAAGAGCGATCGTCGCGCAAAGCTTCTATTTGTTCCTCAGTGAGGTTAATTTCCACATCTGGAACAATGCCTTCGTGATTGATATCGCGACCGCTGGGAGTAAAGTATTTAGCGATCGTAACCGCCAAACCCGCACCGTTGCCCACGCTTTGTACCGACTGAACCAAACCCTTACCAAAAGTCTTAGTTCCCACCAGCATCGCCCGTTTATTATCCTGCAAAGCACCCGAGAGAATCTCGCTAGCGCTTGCCGAACCTCCATCCACCAAAACCACCAAAGCCTTATCAGTAATAGCTCGTTGGTTAGCCTTCTGGATATCCGTTACGCCAATGCGATTTACCGTAGAAACAATATCGCCCTCCGAAAGCCACATCCTAGCAATTTCGATACTAGCGTAGAGCAAGCCACCCGGATTGGAACGCAGATCCAGAATATAACCAGAAACATTCTGCTGCTCGAAATCTTGAATTGCGTCTCGCATTTCCTCGGCGGCGTTAGCGCTAAATTGGTTCAAGCGGATATAACCCACATTTCCCGAAGGGCCTTGCTGGAGAGAAGCCTTCACTGGATGAATTTCGATCCTATCTCTGGTTATCGGAAAATCAAGAGTTCTGCTTCCCCGTTGGATAGTTAGAATAACCTCAGAACCAATAGGACCGCGAATTAACTTTACCGCCTGGTTAATATCCATCCCCTCGGTACTTTGACCGTCAATTTTGATAATAATATCCTGGGCCAAAACTCCCGCATTAAAAGCCGGAGTATCTTCGATAGGGGCAACTACCGTCAGCTTATCGGTTTCTCGGTCTTGAGTAATCTGGATACCCACACCGGTCAACTCCCCAGAAGTATCTATCTGGAGATTTTTGTACTCTTCGGGATCCATGAAGCGAGTGTAAGGATCGTTTAGCTGTTCGAGCATTTCTCGGATAGCATCATAAGCTTGCTCGTTGCTGGTGTAAGTTCGATCTAGATACTCGTTGCGAACTGCCTGCCAATCAACTTGATTGAAAGTACCATCTACATATTTTTTATCAATAACCTGCCAAACTCGATCGATGAGTTCTTTAGGATCGTTATTGGTAAAAGAAGCTTGGCTGGAAAGATGAATGCCAGCGCCCATAACAGTGACACCAGTCAGCATCACTGCAGTCGCGCCGAGAACTAGCCCGCGTTTTGCTATAACCATCTGTTTTCTAAAAAATTTACAACAATAAAAACTACATCTGCGCTAAACTCAATTTAGCATCAAGGCAATAAAGGAATTGGCTTCTAGTGGGATGAATTTCTCGACTCAAAAAATCGATGTTTGTGTCTAAATTCATGCCTTTTCAATGAAATTATGCACCCAGACATCTCCTCAAGCTCCCCTAATTATTATTTTAGACAGACATATTAAATTTAACATCTCTATCCTTTCCAAGTCCGGAGGTCGGATTTCTTCAATTCCTCAGTTCCATTATAGCCATTAGGTTAAGAACTAGGGGTAAACCCAGGGTTCTAGAAAGTCGGCCAAGAAACCAGATTTTTCGGTATTTCAGAAACCCGGTTTTTTCAAAAAACCGAGTTTCTCGATCGCTCCTCTAGGGGTCAACCCAGCGATCGTCTGCCTTAATCAGGTTAATTAGCTCTTCCACGCCCCGATCTTCAGGGACTTTTTTAATTTCTTCCCGCCCGCGATACAAGGAAATATAGCCGGGTTGCTTGCCCACATAACCATAATCGGCATCGGCCATTTCCCCCGGCCCGTTGACGATGCAACCCATAACCGCGATGTCCAAACCGGTCAAATGTTTGGTGGCCTCCCGAACTTCGTGGAGGACATCTTCGAGATTGAACAAAGTCCGACCGCAGGAAGGACAGGCCACATATTCCACCATTGTTTTCCGCAGGCCCAAAGCCTGAAGAATGCTGTAGCAAACGGGAATTTCTTTTTCTGGGGCCTCGGTGAGGGAGACGCGAATGGTATCGCCGATGCCTTCGGCCAAGAGAGTACCGATACCCGCCGTAGATTTAATCCGCCCGTATTCCCCATCCCCCGCTTCGGTGACTCCCAAATGCAAGGGGTAGTCCATCCCCAGTTCGTCCATCCGCTTGACCATGAGGCGATAGGCCGCCAGCATCACGGGAACTCGGGATGCTTTGAGGGAGATTACCAGGTTGCGGTAGTCCAGGGATTCGCAAATTTTGAGAAATTCTATGGCCGACTCGACCATGCCTTCGGGAGTGTCCCCGTAGGTAAATAACATCCTTTCGGCCAGGGAACCGTGGTTGACTCCGATGCGCATGGCCTTGTTTTGGTCTCGAAGGGAGACTACTAGGGGTTCGAGGGTTTGGCGGATTTTGTCGCCGATGTCGTCAAATTCGGCCTGGGTGTATTCGCCTCTATCTGCTTTGGGTTTTTCAAAGACGTACAACCCCGGATTTATTCGTACTTTATCGACGTGCTTGGCCACTTCCAGGGCGATTTTCATGCCGTTATGGTGGACGTCGGCTACGAGGGGGACCGGTTTGTAGGTGGCGGCCAGTTTTTGTTTGATGTCTGCGAGGGCTTTGGCGTGGGCCATGCTGGGGACGGTGACGCGGACGATTTCGCAACCGATTTCGTGGAGGCGACGAATGCCGGCCACGGAACCTTCGATGTCCAGGGTGTCTTCGTTAATCATCGATTGAACGACCACGGGATGGCCGCCGCCGATGGTGATGTCCCCGACTCGGACGGGACGGGTTTTCCGCCTGTGGATGGTGGTGTCCAGGTTGGGTTGGGTGGATGGGGTTGCGGTTGGTTTGGCTAGGGTTTGCATGGTTTTTGGTTTTTGGTTTTTGGTTTTTGGTTTTTGGTTTTTGGTTTTTGGTTTTTGGTTT
>CAZUCT010000057.1:7082-29178 GCA_964619285.1 uncultured bacterium
TTGTCTTTATGTAGCGAAATGCTGTTACTGTTTAGGTTGCCACAAATTGGGTCGGTTTTCTTTTGGTAAATGGACTTATTTTAACTTTAATCTTGGTATTAATACTCAGATACCCGTCGGTCAAGAAACCCGGTTTTGCAGGAATTACCGGGTTTCTGACAATACTTGACCGACTTTCTAGCTAAATTTTGTTTTGCTACCACAAAAGCTCAAAAATGTCAAGGGACCAATTAGAGCTAAAATACAAAAGACCGACAGACATTTCGTCGGCTACGATTTATTGGGTAAAAGTGATAAAAATATGCAAGCCAAGGATAAGTTAGCACAAGAAATTCTGGAAACGAGACTGTTGATGGAGTCGAACGGTAAAGCGATATCGGCTCTAACTGACAAGATGGAAATTGATGGCAAGATTTATCGACATTTAATCGAATCTAATAGTAAAGCGATCGCTGCTTTGGGTTCGACTTTAGTGGAAGATCGCAATCTCAATCAGAAATTTGTTAGCGCTAATAGTAAATCAATTTCAGATTTAATCGATACGATGAAAGAGATGCAATTAGCGCAAAAAATGTTAATCGAATTAGTTCAAGAACAACAAGCAGGGATGAAAGAATTTAAAGTCATAATTAATTCTTTTCTCGATTGTTTGAGGCAGCATCAAAATCAAAGTAAAGAGTTAACAGAAATTATTCAAGAGTACAAACAGAAGTTGCATGAGGAGTCTTAGAAGTAGGAAACATCGCAATCGATTTATAATGCTTTATTAAAAGCATTATAAGTTTTAATAAATTAATTATTAAACTGAGTAATAAAGGAGAATCTGTCATGGTAAGAGGTAAAATTAAGTGGTTTGGAGGTTTTAACAGCAAAGCTGGAAAAATGAATGACTACGGGTTTATTACTCCTGAAGAATACGAAAAATATGGAACAGACATTTTTGTTCATTGTAACGATGTGTCAAAGGATTTACAAGATTGGTTAGAGGAAGACAAAAACCAAGGAAAAGGTATCGATCTAATATTTGAAACAGTACCAGGTAAAAAGGGAAAACCACAAGCTGTTAACGTCAAGTTAGCAACATTTTTTGGTGTTGTCGTTAATGCGAATAAGGGTAAAAGATATATAGATTGCGAAGTTTATCCCGACCCGATTATTTTTTCAGAAGATGATTTAGCTTTGGACGAGATTGTGGAATTTGGAATTCAACACGATCTAGATTTGAATAAAAAGAAAGCTGTTTTGGTGCAAAAGATTGATTGTCAGACTGATAACTGGGATGTTATAGAAAAATATGTACAAAGTAATAATCCAAATATTTTTAAAAAGTTTTTTAGAAAATATGTAGATGCTCTTTCTCTAGAGGAGTCTTTAGATTTCGTCATCAAAAAAATCAAGCATCTAAATGCTTATGCAGTTAATGAATTAATAAAAGAAGCAGAGGGGTTACTGTTAAGATCGTCAGAGTTGCGGCAGTTAGTTTTATTAAACGATCGCCACTTATCTAGTTACAATAGCTTTTTGAGAAAATACTTACACTTAATAGATGACCCTTTAAAACAAGAAATATGGAATGAAATTATCGACCGATTAAGAAAAAGCAGCGAGTCAAAATTTTTAAATTATTGGAGCGAAATACCATATCTTCGAGAAAATTTAGAGTACGAAGGTTTTCTTTGGGAACTAGCTCCTGTAAAATTCAAAAAAGAAGTTGTAATAAATAAGTATCGCAAGTTTTTTGAAATTCTCTCCGAGTTCGAGGATTCTGATTACCCTTATGCTAAGGCGATAACAGGTCTATCTTTAAAATTAGATAGCTTCAGCCAAAATGAAATAGCTTTGATAGAAAAGTGGATTGGTAAAGAAAGCTCTAAGAATAGAGAATATGAAATGGCAAAAATGATGTCTGCTCGTCATGCAGAAAAAGTTGCTATGAGCTTTTATCAACAATTAGGTTATGCAGTAAAAGACCTCTCTATTCACCAGGTAACAGGAAAAAGTAATGCATGGATAAAAGCAGATATCAGACTAGATTCTGGAGAGTTACTTGATGTAAAGAACGCTCGTAAAGCTGTAAATTCAGAAGTTAATTCTACCTTTTGCGTTCCCAGATTTAAAAATAGTCGGGGCGAAGATGTAAAAATTGTGGGCGTTCAATCTCCTTATAATAAAATAAAGTTGAGTTCTATGGAACTGTATGGCGATAACAAAAATCCTCAAATTCTAGGATATTTTGATTATGAAAAACTCAACAGGTTATCCAGTATTTTTAACAGCGATTTGCTTAAAGTAAATTTTTATAAATACTTAGATAACCAAGCTCAATTTTTACAGCATTGGCTGTTTGATTACGAGGATCGCTTTTACGAAAAACAACACCGAGTTATAGAAAAATTTCAGAAGTTACGGGTTGAAGAACTACCAAGATGGGAAGAAGTACGAGTAATTGCTGGTAAAAATCCTCTACCTTTATTTATTGCAGCTCGTCGAAAATTACCTAATCAATGGCTAAATAATCTTCCTCAATGGCAAACAAAATTTGTGGATGACTTGATTAGTATTCCCGTTAGAAAAATATCTTTGCCTTATTTATTTTTATCTATTCTGAGACATTTCTTAACGATGCTTTCTCAAGATAACTTCGACTACAATCCTTTAAAATATTTAGAAATTTTGTATCCAAATAATGAGAAAGTCAATCCTCTAAAACTTTACGATCCTTTGAATGCAATTCACAGTTTGTGTAAGACGCTAGAAACTTTATGGGAGCATAGAAAGACAACAGATTTAAGAACATTTACAATTTTCAAGTTTGATGGAGAAGGGTTACTCAAAGGTAAAAAGTCAAAGCAAGATAAGTACAAAACTTTACTAGCTTACTGCGGCGGCTTTATCGAGAACAAAGGAAAATGCGGATATACTCCTCTAATTTTCGGTCAACATGAAACCTGCGAGAAGTGTGGCTATTTAATCTGCCCTAAAGCTGATTGTCGCTGTTGTTCCCAGGATTGTTCTGCTTACTTAAAGAGAAAACCTCAGAAAGATGATAGGTTTTACGGCAGATTTTAATTGCTTATAGCGCTCTAGTTTATTCAAGTTACAACTGCTATTTTTTCTGCTCAATCGCTTACCAATCTACACCAAATTTTAACGACTCTAACTAATAAATAAGATGCGCGTAAAGCGCACCCCAAAGCAAGCTAACGTCTGAAACTATTTCCCATTCCCAATTCCCAAAAAGCATCAGATTTTTAGACACAACTGAAATAGGATTGCTATATGTCAAGTTTTGACAGGCAAACTATCTAAGAGGGGAGCATCTCAATTTTGCATATTTATTTTCTCATACTCATGACTCACACTCAAAAAAACCGCTTTTTGTTTGAGTACTCGTCAAGAGTATGAGTGTGAGTCATGAAATTATCGAGGGGTAAAAATTACAAATATGGGATGCTCCCTCTAAGAGTGTCTGTCCCACTACTTTAAATAACTTCCATTCCATCCCCCACTGCCACGACACCATCAGTATCGACAGTTGCTAAAACTCCCGTCTGGGCGTGACCGAATTTGTCTCGCAAAATAGATAATAATGACAAATCCCGATCGCCCGTTTCTGGATTCACTTCTATATTAATACACCGACCGATCCTCGCGCTAATATCTATTTTGGCAGTTCCTAACTTAAATTGTTTCCCCACTAACTTAAACTCTTCCCAAGGGGCCATTCCCTCTAAAACGATATTAGGACGAAACCGCCGCACGTTTACCGCTTCCCCCGCCACTTCGCTCAACTCGTCTAAAGTTGCCTGACTCAACAAAGAAATATGTACCGGTTGTCTGTCTGGATAGCGAGTCTCGCCGCTACCATCTCCCACCAACCGCAAAGGCGCTTTTTGGGGATGTCGGGCGCCTTCCGTCGGTTCGAGGTTCGCTAAATATCCCGTGAAAAAGGCACTAACGCGATCGCGCCCTATCTGAGAGTCGATCTCGGCAGTTAACAACTCAACCCCTTGCTGCCAAACCGTTAATAACTGACTCTGCGGATCGTAATTGCAGTCCAACCCTGCCAGTCCGGGCCAATCGTTTTGGACTGCAAAATGTTTTTTCGGCATCCAAGGCACTATCTCTGGGGGCGGCGAGTTGCCTTCGTCCAAAAACATCAGGGCCAAAGCGCGATCGCCTTTAATCCCGCGTCCTTTTGTTAGAGACAGGCGATCCGTTTCTTGGGGGGTTAGTCCTTTGATGGGATAAGTGAATAGTTGTTTGACTGTTATGAGTGACATTAACTCTTAATTTGCGTGAAATAAATTTATAAAAATCGCTAAAGCGATTACAACGAACGTTTGTAGTAATCGCTTTAGCGATTTAACTTACTAGACTCTAACCGAGAAATCTTCTGCAGTCAAATCGAGCCCGCGACCGATAATCGCCAATTGACCGCCAACGCCAAAACCCGGATCGCTGCCGTTAGAATTGTACAGCAACCGTCCGGTGGCAGAATTATAAACGATCGCCGCATCGCTACTCCGGGCGGCATCGTTACTCCGCACTACGGCAAAATCTGCCTCCGCAATATTGCCTCCACGTCGATTGGTTAAAGCAGGGAACGTGGTTACATCCAGAAGGATGCGGTCTTCCCCCGGTGTGAAATCGGTAATCCGATCTATCCCAAAATCATCAAAATTATACTCGCGATTGGAGGCAAAGATAAACGTATCCTTACTGACACCGCCAGTCAGAGTATCGTTGCCAGGACCGCCGTTCAAGAAATCGCGACCGGTGCGACCGTCTAAAACGTCGTTGCCGTCGTTGCCTAAAAGGCGATCGTTACCACGGTCTCCGATAACCGTGTCGTCGCCGCTGCCGCCGATAACGGTATCGTTGCCCCAACCGCCATTGAGGCGATCGTCGCCGCCACCGCCTAATAAGCGATCGTTACCCTGGTTGCCGTTCATACTGTCGTTGCCCGCACCGCCGATTAAAGTATCGTTACCTCCCGCACCGCTAATACTATCGTCCCCACCTCGACCGCTAACCCGGTCGTTATCGCTGCTGCCTTGGATGGTATCGGGTCCGTTGGTTCCTCGAAGTCCACGGGTGTTGCTGACTTGATAAATCGTCGTGCTGCCGCTAACTTCGTTCGCTACTACCAACAATGCCTGACCGTTGGGGCTATCTTCCGCCGGAATGAATTTCAACCCTTCCGGTCCCAAATCCCCCGCAGTTCCCTCCTCTGCATTGCCCTCGAAGTCGCGGTTGTTGAAATATTGCACGAATTTCGGCTTTTTGGGATTGGTAACGTTATAAACCATGATCCCGCCGATCCGTTCCAAACCGATAAAAGCGTAAGTAATGTCATCTACTACGCCAATCGCGACTCCCTCGGGTTCCGGTCCCTTGTCATCGCTGCGGGAATCAAAACTATCGTTGTCGTCGTTATTGGAGTTAAACTGCTCTGGGAACAGTTCGGCGGTCTTTTTCTCAAAATCGTCCCCGCTGTCATAGACTAAGTTACCAAACTCGTCCCAGATAGAGAAAGACCGTCCGCCGAAAGCGTATAACCGATCGAAATCGCCGTCGCCGTCCAGATCTCCTTTGGTGTTGGTAATCGTCAAGCGACCCAGGGCATCCTCGGCCTTGAGTTGCGCCGTATTGCCGAAAACGTCCGAATCCAATTCTATTTCTAGATCCCCCACCCGCGCTTCTTCGCTAAAACCACCGTAATCCCGCGCATCCCCTTCGTTGGCAGTAATATAATAAGTTTTTCCGTCGATCGCAAAAGACTCTATAGCATCCGGTTGATACATCCCAAACACCGGCCAGTTTCGGAGGTTAATGCCACCGTCTTCGTTGCTAGCATCCAGGGTGTTGCCCGGAGCAAAGTCGATAAGGCCCAGAACTATCGGCACTGGATTTGGATTTAGCGGTACCGTACCATCCACCGGAATTGCCTCATCTAGCAAACCGAAATCGTTATCGTTGATAACGGCAATGCGTCCGTCCGGTAACAGCCCCAGACCTTCCGGTTTGTCCCCCGCCAAATAACCGATGGAAGGCAGGTTGGTAATTTTCATTTTATCCACCGGTTGAATCCCCCGTTGTATTAAGTCGCTGGCGCTTAGTCCTTCGAGGGTCAAATTTCTCGGTATGTTGGGGGCGTCGCTGTCTAGAAGGTTAGTGGCACCCTTGAGGTCTATCTCAAAGATAAATTTCTTAGCTGTCTCGCTGGTGGAGGAGTCTCGTTCGCTAACTAAGAATTTGCCATCTCCGGCGTACACCGCATCGCCAATTTTATCTACTTTACTCTCGCCAAAGGTCGTACCTTCCAGCAAATAAACGTATTCTGCTACCGGCGTTCCATCTTCGGGGTCGATGCCCAGGATGCGGATAACGTTGGAATTGTCGGAGGCATCGCGATCGGGATTTGCCAGGGGCGTTTGGATGAAACTGTAAAGAATCTCCCTATCGGTATCCAGGGCCACGGCCTCAAAACCGCGATTCGGTCGCCTGTTAGCATATTCGGCGGGCAAAGTTTCCGCACCAAAAGTGCCTTCTTCCTGTCCCGCCAGTTCTGCAGTTCCCGCTGGAACGAACCGATTTATCAATATGCCGTCGGCATCGAAGTTATAAATAGACGGACGATATTCATCGACCATCCAGAAACTTCCGTCGTTGGGATTTATGACTATTCCCTCTAAATCGGCACCCAAGGGGTCATAAGTTAAAACGTTGCCGTTTAAATCTACTGGTACTTCGTCTATGCCTTCGATGTTGGGCAGTCCCGTAATGGGAGTCGTACCGTTTTGCTGGGTTAGCAAAGTTTCGCTGAGGTTGACTATCCTGCCGCTTTCTTCGTCGAGTTCGAAGCGGATAACCCTTGCTTGATAGTCTGGCAAGACGAAGGGGCGTTCCTCGTCGCCGTCTTCGTCAACGTCCGTCGGCGCGCCGTTGGGACCGCGATCGGGTACGGTGACAAATTTGAGGTTGCCCGTTTCCTCGTCTATTCCTTCAAACCACAAACCGGATAAACCGCCGAGTTTGATTTCTTGACCTGCTTCTGTGGTTCCTAATGTCGGCAGTTGCCCGGGGCGGAAATTAAACTGACTCAGAGTTGCCGGTCCCCGACTGTGGTCTTTGTAACCCAGAGGCAGGATATCCGCAATTTGCCCCGCTTCTATATCGATGACCGCAAAAGCGTTATTTTCTTGCAAGGTTGCGAAGGCAGTGGTTCCATCGGGGGATACTGCTATATATTCCGGTTCTAAGTCCCGGGGAACGTTAGCTCCAGGACCGAAGATACGAACTCCTTTGGCTATTAGTTCCTCTTTGCGGGGGTTAAAATCGGCGAAATGGGCGGTGGTAACGTCTTGCTGAGTTACATTTCGCGCTCCACCGGAAATGTCAATAATATCGACCGTTCCCCGGGGATCGCTTCGGTAGTTATCCGTGGGTTCTCCTTCGTGGGCTACTAATACTTTGTTACCGTCGGGGGTGAAGGTCAGCATATCTGGCAGGGAGCCGACGTTAACTTTGCTTAAAAAGTTTCCGTTGCGATTAAAGAATACAACCGAGCCCCCTCTTTGTTTTACTTCGGCTTCTACTGCTACGGCTACTACCCCGTTTTGGTTGACTGCCACGCTATTGGCACCTCCTCCGTGGGACGACACGTCTATGGTAAAATCTAATGTCGGGTTTGTAGGATTGCTGATGTCCAGTACGTCCACCTGGGCTTCTGTAGCCTTTACGACAAAAAGCCTTTTGCTTCTGGGGTCGTAGGCCGGAATCTCGGCGGCAGCTTCATCGAAAATCTCGGTTTTGTAAGTGCCCAGGGGGCGCAGAAAGTTGAGATTTGTTGGTAGTTTGGCTGTCCTGGTTTCTAGCCTTGTTTCAGAACTCATATTTTCGTGTTTTTGTATAACTTAAGGAGACTTAAGCAGTAGTTTACCCATAAAGCTCCTCCGAGTTATCACGGTTGTTGATTTTTTTTTCAAAAACTGCCTGCCGGCTTCTTTGCTTAGAGCTTATAACAGAATATCTCCTTAGTTTTACGCAAGTTTCAGCTTGGTTTGTTCGTAATGCCACTATAGTTTTGATACCGCGCAGACCCTTGATTAATTTATTTTTATGTGTTATGCTCATATTCTTTTTCACTATTTTTGATGAGTATGACTATGAGTATGAGTAGGACGCAGAAAATAAAAATGTATTTTTAATTTTTAATTTTAGGAAAGAAAAAAGGGAACGGGGAACGGGGAACGAGCAATTCCCAATTCCCTATTTTCTATGGCCTATTTCCAATTATCCGAGTGCGAGAGCCAACTTCACAAAGTCGCCGGCCCGTTCTATCTGGAAGCCAACTTTTTCGCAAACTCGCTGCATGGCAGCATTTTCTGGGAGGGTTTCTCCCTTAATGCGATCGAGTTTCTCGTTGCGACCGACTTGTATCAGTCGTCGCAGGATTTCGGTTCCCAATCCCTGTCGCTGGTAGGCATCGCTGACGAGCATCGCAAATTCCGCTTCGTTTACCCCATGCAGTTTGCTCAAACTGCCGGCACCTAAGATTTCGTGTTTCCCAGTGTCAGGGTTAATATAGTCCGCCACTAAAGTCATCTCGCGATCGTAATCGATGAAGCAAACCCGGGTTAAGCGTTCGTGAGCGATGCGCCGGCTCAATTTCATCATATTAAAGTAACGCAAATAGACGCTTTCCTCCGAGAGCGTTTTGTGAAACTCGACGATCGCTGGTTCGTCTTCGGGGCGGATGGGGCGAATGGTAACTTCGACATTGTTGCTGAGGGTCCAAGTTTTCACATATTGCACCGGATAGGGACGAATGGCCGGTTCGGGTAATTGTTCTTGAGAGATTTCCGGTTCGTGAAGAAGAACCCGAGCGTCCAGAGCTATCAGTCGTTCGGAAGAAGCGAGCAGGGGATTAATATCTATTTCTTTAATCCAAGGTTGCTCTACTATTAAGTAGCTAAAGCGCACCATCAGTTTTTCCAACTCTTCTAAATCTACCGCCGTCCGGCCCCGAACTCCTTTGAGGGCTTCATAGATTTTAGTTTGTTCCATCATCCGTCGCGCTAGAGTCGTATTCAGAGGCGGCAAAGCCAAAGCCCTATCTTTAAATACTTCCACTAACTGTCCTCCCAAGCCAAATAATAGTATCGGTCCGAACTGGGGATCGATGCTGCTGCCGATAATTAGTTCGTAACCGTCGTTGAGGTTTAACATCGGCTGAACGGTTACTCCCAAGAAATCCTCCAGACTGGCTTTACGACTAACGGCATCTTCAATCGCGCTATAGGCCCATTCTACCGCTTCGGCATCTTTGAGATTTAATTGCACGCCACCCACATCGGTTTTATGGGTAATAGTTTCTGAATAGAGTTTGAGTACCACCGGATAACCCATAGAATTTGCAGCCTCCACCGCTTCTGCTTTGCTTTTAGCTGTTACCGTTTTGACAATGGGAATGCCGTAAGCTGCTAGAATTTGTTTCGATTCAAATTCCGAGAGGATAGTGCGGTTAGCTTTGCGGGCTGCTTTAATCGTCTTGGTAACGTTAACGCGATCGCCTATGGTTTTCTTATCGCTAGGCAGCACCGGCGTTTCATAAATTCCCTGGAGGTTGTAGTTGTACTTCCACAAGAAATTAAACAGTCGCGCCCCAGCATCGGGATAGCGATATGTAGAAATACTTGCTTTATTCAGAATAATTTCCCCTGCGGTTACTTCATCTCCTCCCATCCAACTCGCAATTACAGGTTTTTTCGCATTCTGGGCGCACTCTTTCAACTGTTCTGCTGTTGCCGTCGGATCGGTCATCGCTTGAGGAGTGAGAATGACTAACAAGCCGTCGCTGTTGGGATCTTTCACCGCAATTTCTAAGGTTTTAGCATAACGCTCCGGTTCCGCATCTCCCAGAATATCGATCGGATTGCCATGACTCCAGTGGGGAGGCAGAAACTTATCTAATTCGGCTTTAGTTTCTTCTGACAGCACTGCCAGTTCGCCTCCCGAGGAAATCAGGGCATCGGTGGCGATTACCCCCGGTCCCCCGGCATTGGTGATAATGCTCAATCGCGGTCCCTTGGGCAACTGGGGTTGTTTTGCCATGACCTCTGCAATATCGAATAGTTCGGAAATGCGATTAACCCGCAATACCCCGCAGCGACGAAATGCGGCATTGAGAACGTCGTCGCTTCCCGTCAGAGAACCAGTGTGAGAAGCGGCGGCTTTGGCGGCGGCTTCGGTTTGACCCGCTTTGATGACAATTATCGGTTTGGTTAGGGCAACCTCCCGAGCTGCAGACAAAAACGAGCGGGCATCGCCGATGGATTCCATATAGATAACGATGCTCTTTGTATTGGGGTCGTCCCCGAGATAGTAGATTAAATCGCCCCAATTGACATCGAGCATGGAACCGATGGAAACAAAGGCGCTGAAACCGACGTTTTCCGTTAAACTCCAGTCCAAAACTGCAGTACAAAAAGCGCCGCTTTGACTGATAAAACCTAAATTGCCAGGACGAGCCATTTTGGTTGCAAAGGTGGCATTTAGTCCCGTATGGGGGTTCATTACTCCCAGACAGTTCGGACCGATGATGCGCATTTTGCCTTTGGCTATTTCTAGGAGCCGCTGCTCTAATTCTATGCCCTCCGGTCCTATTTCTTTAAACCCTGCCGAAATTACGATCGCGCTTTTGACTCCTGCATCCACGCACTCCTGGATTGTATCTGGGACTGCTTTGGCGGGAATGACAATTATTGCTAGCTCCACCGTTTGGGGTATTTCTTTGATACTGGGATAGGCCGGTATTCCCAAGACGTTGTTACGTTTGGGGTTGACCGGAAAAATTGTTCCTCCAAAAGGATTGCTCAATAGGTTCCACAGGATGGTCCTACCGACGCTACCCTCTCTATCTGTTGCTCCAATTACGGCTACGCTGTCTGGAGCAAAGATCGAGCCTAAAGGTTGGCGCTCCGAGCGCAAGATATCGTAAGCTGGATCTGTGATTGGTTTTAGCGGTACTGGCATTTTTTTCCTCCGTTAATGTTTTTGGGAAAATTTGGATTCTGTTATTTATTTGTTAAGCGATCGAGTTAGGAATCATACAATTTTTTATTTTTCTTTTACTGTTCGGGAACCCGCTCCAATTGCTAATCCGGTATTCCCTTTTTTCCAAGTATGAATAAGAGTATTATTCGTCGTATGATGCTATTGGGGAAGTATTTTTTGGTTTGACAATAAAAGTTTTTCTTTAGTTTGCAATCTGGGCCTTGCCATCGTTTCTGGTTTTCTCGGGACAACTTTTGGACCTGAGTTGTTCGCTTATTTAGTTTGAGGGCAATCCGGCTCTTATAATAGCATGGCTGAGTAGTTTTACTCAAAAAAAAAATAATGGCAGTTTTTCGCCTTCCCAAGTCCTGTACGGCATGGCTTTTGTCTTTAGCGAAAACTTTTTTGAGTATTCGTCACGAGTATGATTATGAGTATGATTTTTTGATGCTTCGGATGGGATGTAATAATATACGACTGCATCCCGGGACAATTCAGTTGTTCCTAAAACAAAAAACAAATCTTTATAATTTATTTAGGTTTAAAAAAAATTTAATATGATTATTCCAGGAGAGTTATTGCACGATCGCTACCGAGTCATTCAATTGCTGAGTGACTGTGGCTTCGGTCAAACTTGGCAAGTGACCGATGGCGGTAAGCCAAAAATTATGAAGGTTTTAAAAACCCCGAGCGTCCTAGATAACGAACATCTGGAGAAAGCTATCTCCTTATTTGCCGAGGAAGCCCAAGTCTTAACTCAGCTAAAGGGGCCCGGACTCCCCGAGGTGGAACCCCAGGGATATTTCTGCCTTTCGGAGGATGCTAACGAACGCCAACAGTGTCTAGTAATGGAGAAAATTGCGGGCACTAATTTGGAGAATTGGCTCAAACAAAATAATAACGAACCTATTGAGGAAGCAAGAGCGATCGCCTGGTTAACTCAACTGGTACAAATTGTCGGCCAGCTCCATCAGTTTCATTGCATCCACCGGGACTTGAAACCGAATAATATTATCCTCCGCAGTTCCCTGCCGGAGGTGAAAGATAACCCGAAAGTGGGAGAGAAGGCGATCGCTACCGAGAAATCTGCTGAGTCTAGTCTGCCAGATTCATTGCCCAAATCTGCCGAAGCAGAAGTAGCCCTAGAGAAAGGAGAAGGCATCCCAACAGCCCAAGCTCAAGCAGAAAAATGGGGCCAACTAGCTTTGATTGACTTTGGTGCCTGTCGGGAAATTATCGAAACTTACTTGAGAGAAGTAGAAGGTAAAGATGTTACTAATATTATTTCCCGAGGTTACACGGCCCCGGAACAATACGAGGGTAAAGCGATGCGACAATCAGATTTTTTTAGTATCGCTCGCACTATAGTTTATTTACTGATCGGAGAACATCCCCAAGACTTGCCCCGCGACCCCCAAACTGGCAGGGCGATCTGGCGAAACCGCCGACCAAATCTATCCAAAGACTTGGCAGAGTTGCTCGACGACATGATGGCTTGTTTGCCCCAGTCGCGCCCTCAAACTACCGAAGAGATTTTAGAAATTCTAGCTCAATTGCAAGCAGAACAGCCTTCACCGCCCGCCGATGCAGACGACACAGAACAGGAAGTAAAGGAAGATGCTCCACCGCAAGAGGAGCGATCGCGAAGCGTTGCGGATGCAATCTCGCTACCATCTCTCCCCCGTCGCGTCAAGTTTCCCGGACTCAAGAAAAAATCTCCCAAAACTCCAAAATCCCAAGAAGGCACTCAACAAAGAAACTCCCTGGTAATGCTGGCAGTAATAGGAGTTTTACTGGCGATCCTGCCAGAAGGACATACTATTTGTCCGGTCAATTTTGAGGACGATTTGAGTTGTGGGGAAGAAATTCTGATTCCTGGTTCGGCCTTGGAAGCCAAACAACAAGCAGTTAAAGCTTTTGCCGAAAGAAATTATATTGCCGCGATCGAATTTTTAGAAAGCGCCCGCCTCCAGCAAGGCAACGATCCGGAAAGCTTAATTTACCTCAATAACGCCAAACTGGCAGTCCAAAACGCCGATGCTTACACCATTGCTGTTGTCGCGCCCATACTCGGGGATACCCAAGCTCTCAACTCGGGGATGGAAATTCTTCGAGGTGTCGCCCAGGCGCAAGATGCTATCAATAAAAGCGATGCTAAAATAAACGGCAAAGGTCTGATCGTAATTATCGCCGATGATGCTAACGAGCCTCAAAAGGCCGTTCGCAAAGCAGAAGATTTAGCCCGCATCGGTCAAGTCTTGGGGGTTGTCGGTCACTTTTCTAGCGACATTACCCTAGAAACAGCTCCGGTTTACGAAGAAAACCAATTAGTAGCAGTCTCTCCCACCAGCACCTATGCTTTACTTTCCGACCGAAATAAATTTTTCTTTCGTACCGTACCTTCGGATACCGCAACCGCTCAAGCTCTTGCTAGTTATCTTATCAATCAATATTCTGATTTGCCGAAGGTAGCAATCTTTCACAATCCCAACAGCGCTTACAGCGAGTCTATCCGAAACCAATTTACTAATAATTTGAGCGCTGGAGGCGGTACTGTTTTTAAAGATAATGATGAGAAGTTTGATTTTTCTCGGACTTCTTTTAACGCTTCTAATGCTTTAGAATTTGCCGATAGACAAGAAGTTAATGCTCTAGCTCTATTTCCGAATAGTTCCACTAGGGCTGAGGCAATAGAAGTAGTAAAAGCCAATGGCGAATATAATTTCCCCATCATCGCTGCCGATAGCGTTTATAACGAATATACTTTAAAGTTTGGGGCCGCAGAAGCGGCTAATAATTTGGTCATAGCTACTCCTTGGATTAGTTTTAATAGTCCCAATCCAACTTTTCCTAAAGAAGCAGAGAATTTATGGGGAGGTTCTGTAAGTTGGCGCACTGCTTTGGCTTACGATGCTACTAGGGTTTTAATTACTGCTTTGGAAGCTCTCCCAAAACAACAAGAATTGACTAAACGAATAGCCGTGCAAAATGCTTTGGCAGATGAGAATTTTAGTTCTTATGGCGCTACGGGGGAAATACATTTTTTACCTAATGGCGATCGCAAGGAGTCGAGAATCGATCTGGCTAAGGTCGTTCCTTCTCGCTGTTCCCCTTTTGGTTATTCTTTTGTTCCTCTGGATTACGATGAGTACCTTCTGGATAATTGTAATTAACAATGCGATCGCTCGTTCGTAGTAACGACTTTAGTCGTATAGATTTAGTGGTGGGTTCCGAGGGCTAGGTTAGCAGCGGATGTTGTAGCGGATGTAGCGGATGGATTGTTGGTGGGGCGAAGGCGTTGCCTTGCGGATGCAAGGCAACGCCTTCGCCCCACCCAGGAAACCGATTTAAAAACCGGATTTCCTAACTCTAACGGAAGCTAAAACAAGGAAATCCCATCGTCAGAGGGATTAAATAAATCCCCCACTCCTTCCAATTCCTCAGCAGCTAGAGCAACATCTAACGCGCCCGGTGGTTCCGGTAACAGACTAGAACCCTGTCCGCCAACTGGTAGCGACTCGATAAGCAGCTCCTCCGCATTCGCGCTATCCACTTCTCCACCTGGGTTTAACAATGAGTCCGTTGTCTCGTCAGCATCCCCTTCTCCAGTTAGGAAGTCGCTAGCGCTTCGCCTTTGTATGCTTCGCTTCTTACGCTTCGGTCGCGGTGCCATGTTTTCATAGAAATTGATATTGCCATCCCTTTCCCCGACTAAAGCATCCGCATCCCCATCTCCATCCAGGTCGCCAAAAGCCGGAACGCTGTAACTGCCAAAATCCCAACCATCAAAGGGGTTTTTGCGACCGCTGCGGAATGAGAATTTTGGTTTTTTCTTGTTACCACTCCTCTCGAATAAGTGAATGATGCCGTCGCTGTTGCCAATAAACGCGTCCAAATCGCGATCGCCGTCTGCATCTACAAAAGATATTTTGCTCCACGAACCCACATCAACGCCGTTAAAAGGATTGGGAGAACCACCTATTTCAGCAAATTCCGGACGCTTTTTGTTACCGATATTCCTGAAAAAGATAATCTTGCCCTCGCTGTTACCGCTAAACGCATCAAAATCTCCGTCCCCGTCTGCATCGACAAATGTCGGGCTACTTCCATCCCCCGCATCCAAGCCTTGAAACGGATTTTCGGAACTCTTGGAAAAAGAAAAACGGGGATTCTTTTTGTTGCCGATGTTTTCGAAGAACTGGATAATGCCATCGCTGTTACCGCTAAAAGCGTCTAAATCTCCATCCTTATCTATATCCACAAAAGAGGGAGTCGCGTCACTACCTACATCCACCCATAAGGGATTGCGCCAGGAAGTTGCTACACTAAAACTGGGACGCTTCCGGTTGCCAACATTTTCAAATAATCGAATGCCGCCACCGCTATCGCCGACAAAAACATCTAAATCCCGATCGCCGTCTATATCTACCAAGGCAGGGGTACTTGACGAGCCTACGTCTTCGTTATATAAAGGGTTGGTTTTAAAGTTAGCCTGCTTTCGGTTCCCTGCGTTCTCCAAGAAGCCAATCGTTCCGGTACTCCCGCCACTGAAGACATCTAAATCTTTGTCCCCATCTATATCTACTAATGCCGGAGTGCTATCATCGCCAACATCTACCGCGAACAGGGGGTTGGCAGAGCCGATGGTTCGGGAAAAGTCGGGACGTTTTTTATTCCCAATATTCTCGTATAGTCGAATAACGCCGTCGTCGTCTCCTACTAAAGCGTCAAGGTCTTTATCTCGATCTATATCGGCAAAAGCGATCGTGCTGTCGCGACCTACATCTACATGGCTCAAGGGATTTCGACGGCCTGTTTGCTCTCGGAACTTAGGTTTTTTCCTGTTGCCCGTATTCTTCAAGTAGCTGATAGTGCCCTCGCTATTGCCGACGAAAACATCTAAATCTCCATCTCCGTCTGCATCAACAAAGGCAGGAGCGCTATTATAGCCCACATCTAAGGTAGATAGAGGATTGCCCGTTAATTCCACAAATATCGCTCTTTTTTTGTTGCCGATATTCTCGAAGAAATTAATAGTGCCGTCGTAATTGCCGACGAAAGCATCTAAATCCCCGTCGTTGTCTATATCCGTGAATGCAGGCTTGCTATTAGAACCTACATCTACGGTATAAAAAGGATTTTGGTTGCCTGTTATTAGTTTGAACTTGGGTCTTTTTCGATTGCCCGTGTTTCTAAAATAGTTCATAGTGCCGTCGCTGCTACCAACTACAGCATCTAAGTCTCTATCCCCATCCAGATCGACAAAGACAGGCGCGCTGGACGAGCCGATGTCTGAGCCGTTCAAGGGATTGTTAGAAAAGAACTTAATCATGTTAGATGTTCCCTAATTAACTTTTGCTCTAACGATTATTATTATTCCACATCAACTTCCAGATGCCTACCTATAGAAGAGAGCATTTTATAGGAACTTTTAAAACTAGATTTATCCCCATTAAATAGGAAAAAAAAGGAGATTATCCCCAAAAAGAGCAAAAAGTATGATAATCTAGAATGACAAACTTGGCCCAACTCAAACCCCATCTAAAATCTATGGACATTCAAGAAGCCTTAAAGTGGACCGACGACCAAGTATTTGCCAAGACGGGCAAGCATCTCGATTCTTTGCAGATGGCCATTTTAGAAGGCACCTGGCAGCGCCAAACTTATGAGGAAATAGGAAATGATAACCATTCCAGCAAGCATCACGTTAGAAAGCAAGCTTGGCAATTATGGCAACTTCTGTCGGATGTTTTTGAGGAAGATGTTAAAAAATCTAACGTTCGATTTATTTTAGAAAAAGCGGCATTTTCTTATTTTAATGAAGGCATACAAATTGGCAATAACATTAATATCTGTCACGAAAATAGCCTCTATCCAAAAGCGGCAAAAAAACTCTCCACCACCCAACCAGAAAAACCTCACGATCTAACCGACGCGCCGCTAAAAACCGATCGCCTCTACAACCGCGATCGAGAACTAACCCTTCTCCAAGAGTGGATACTCGAAGAAAACAGCCGTATAATCGTCCTCGCGGGATTGCCCGGCATCGGCAAAACCGCCCTCGCCCGACAACTCGTCGAAGAAATCAAAGATAAATGCGATCGCCTCCTCTGGCGCAGTCACCGCAAATTCCCAACCCTCAAATCCCTCAAAACCAACCTCATCCAATTCTTATCCCCAGAACAACCCGCCGCCTCAATCGTCGATAAACTACGATCCCGCCGCAACCTCATCGTCCTCGACGACCTCCAAACAACCTTTACCAGCGGCGAACTGGCGGGAACTTACCGCCCCGACTACCAAAACTACGGCGAACTCCTTCAAGACATCGCAGAATCATCTCACAACAGTTGCCTCCTCCTCCTCAGTCGGGAAAAACCTGCACAAATTAGCACCCCAGACATAGAAAACCCCCAATGTCGCGTCTTGCAACTTGGGGGTATCGGAGACGGGGCGCTGGAAATCCTGGCATCCAGAGGATTAACCGACGAAAACCGATGGAAAGAATTAATCGACCTCTACAGCGGCAACCCCTCCTGGTTAAAAATAATCGCTGCCACCATCCAAGACCTATTTAACGGCAGCGTGGCCGAATTTCTATCTTGCCCCACCGTCTTTTTAGGAGATATAGAACCGGTTTTGCTAGCAAGTTACCAACGCTTATCCGAGTCGGAGAAAATCGTCCTCGCCTGGTTGGCAACCCAACCCGCCCCAGTGGAGATAGTTCCCAAACCCCCAGACTTTCCCCTCTCTCATTCCGTCTATTGGAAAGCGATACAATCTTTAACGAGACGCTGTATGGTAGATAAAGTCACCGATAAAAAACGATCGCGCTTTAGCGTTGGGACGGCGATCGCTCAGTTTATGAAAGACCAGACCAGTTCGTAGTAATCGCAGAGCGCGATTCTTTTTACGACGGTCATTCGTTACTACGAACTGGTGCAGTTCGTAGTAATCGCAAAGCGCGATTCTTTTTACGACGGTCATTCGTTACTACGAACATTAACAATGGTCATTCGTTAGGTAGAGTCGATGGGCGCATTTCGGCCCCTCACCTCTCATTCACGCGCCGTGCGTGAGACTTTCATACTCACACTGCTCCTGGTCTAGGAAAATTTTTAAGAGCTTTCTGTTTTCATAGTATCCGGCGATTTTGTCTTTCATCTCTTGCTTAGGAGGTCTGCTATTTCAAGACGCTTATTCTTTAGGGTATTACCTATCGTGTTAATATTTATTATAACGCCGCGCACTCCGACACGTTTCCTTTACTTAGACTAGATCTTTGCCCAAGCTATTTATTGGCATACTTACTCTCCTAGATACCTGCCCCACGTCAGCTTATCCACATCTGTGTCGCTTTATCGTCTTCGAGTCCGATGCTACTAACTTAGTTGCGGGAGACACTAACAATGCCAGAGATATTTTTCTACGCGACGCGCTAAAGGAGACTACTACTCAGATATCTATAAACTCCCTCGGCAATACAGCAAATCTAAGTTCCTTCAATCCCGTCATTTCCGCCGACGGTAGCTTTATCGCCTTCGACTCTTTTGCCGCTAATCTCGTTGAGAGAGATACTAACAATACTAGAAATATTTTTGTGCGCGACAGGGAAACGGGCATTGTCAGTCTCGTTTCCGCAGACTTCTGGAAACTCCAGTTCGATAACTCCTTCTATATCTGCAGGCGGACGCTGGATCGCCTTCGACTCCAGCGCGACTAATTTAATATAAAAATACTAACGGCGCGAGAGATATATTCGCACGCGACTTGCAGCCTGGTACAACTACTCGGGTATCGGTAGATGCTTTTGGGAACGAGGCGACTAGAAGTTCCTTCAAACCGGCGATTTCTGGAGACGGACGCTTTGTAGCGTTTGACTCTTTCGATCCGTTGCTGGTGCCGGGGGATAGTAACGGCACTAACGATATTTTTCTGCGGGATTTGCTAAATGGCACCACCGCTAGAATTTCGGTAAATTCTCAGGGGTTGGGGGGGAATTTGACTTCTTTTAATCCCGCGATTTCTGCTTCTGGGGAGGTTGTCGCTTTTGATTCTTTTGCTACTAATTTAGTTGAGGGAAATATTAATAATAATCGGGATGTTTTTGTCTGGAGTCAAAACCTGGTTATAGCGGGCGGTGAAAGTAGCGATCGCTTATTTGGAGGAGTGGGAAGCGATCGCCTATTTGGCAATCGAGGCGAGGATTTTTTAGATGGGGGAGAGGGCGACGATCTTCTTTTTGGAGGGCAAGAAAACGATACTTTATTGGGAAGCGATGGGAGCGATGTTATTAGCGGCGATTTTGGCGAGGATATTTTGACTGGCGGTAGCGGTGGCGATCGCTTTATTTTGCAAAGGAAAAAAGGCAGGGATACGATAATGAATTTGCTGAGGATGGGGAAGATATTATTTTGTTAGGAGGAGGTTTAGTTTACGAAGATTTAAGGATAGATTCGTTAGGCGATAGGGCGATCCCGATCGGTTGCCAGTAGCGATGAAACTTTGGCAGATTTAATAGGAGTGCCAGTAAATGTTTTGGGGGCGGAGGATTTTGCTTCGGTTTAGAACCGATCGAGAAACCCGATTTTTTGAAAAAACCGGGTTTCTCCAGATAAAAAACCGGGTTTCTCCAGATACGAAAAAACCCAGTTTTTTGAGAATGCTTGACCGACTCTCTAGCGGGCCCGAGAAAATTTTTTTGGTCAAAGTATTGCATTAATTGAAGGGGCGTGTTAAATTGGAAGGTTAAATTGGTTAAGACAAAAAACTAGCTCCTACTGGAGGTTCTATGAAATTTAATCTATCTAACCTTGGTTATTTAAAAGAAGCAACTATCGAACTAGGAGACTTGACCATAATTTGCGGTCAAAACAACACCGGTAAAACTTATGTTAATTATGCAATCTACGGCTTTCTGGAAGCTTGGAAGTCAAATATCGATCTGGACTTAGAGAAAGAAATTGAAACTCTATTTCAAGACGGAGTGATAAAAATTAATCTAGCTTTATATAAGCAAAAATTTCTCGATGCTCTTGGTGAAGTAGCTAATTCATATTCTGAATTTCTTCCTAATGTTTTTGGTGTAGGAGAAGATAGCTTTAAAGAAACATCGTTTCAAGTAATTTTAGATGGATATCGACAGGATTATTCCCAACCTATTTCTTCCACATTTTCTACTTCAAGCGACAAAGATATTATGAAGCTTATCAAAGAAAAGGGAAGCGATATTTTAGAAATAACGTTGCTTGTAGAAGATAAATCTGCTCCACCAAAAGAAATGGTCGAACATATTGTAAACAGAGAATTAGCAGAAGCTTTGGCGGGGTCTTATTTTCCAGATTCATTTATTATTACTTCCGAACGTACCGGAGTGGCATTGTTTTATAAAGAACTGGATCTAAATAAAAATATCATAGTTGAAAAACTACAAAATAAAAAGGGTAACTTCAATCCCCTTGATTTTTGGGAAATGTTACACGACAGCTTATCGAGATATTCCCGCCCAATTCAAGACGAAATAAATTTTGTTAGAGATTTAGACGATTTAAAAAAGAAAAAAGGGCAACTGCTGGAGAAGCATCCCGAAATTTTATCTATTTTTAAAGAAATTGTTGGCGGCGAGTACCAGCTAGAAAATGATTCTATATTCTTTGAGTTTAAAAATGGGGAAACCGCTACAGAAATACCTTTTCATGCGGCATCCTCTACTGTTAAGTCCTTACTTAACATGAATTTTTACATCAAACATCTGGCAAAGGAGGGAGATATTTTAATAATTGACGAACCAGAACTTAACCTCCATCCTGCCAACCAGCGAAAGTTAGCAAAGCTGTTTTCTAGGTTGATTAAATGCGGGGTTAAGTTATTAATGACAACCCATAGCGATTATTTGATTAAAGAGCTTAATAATTTGATGGTTTTAAACAATAGTTTTGCCAGCAAAGAAGAGCTAATGGGCAAGTACAATTACACCGATTTAGATATTTTGGATAAAAATAGAGTTAAAGTTTACATTGCTGAAAAGCATACTTTAACTCTTGCTGAGATTACGGACATTGGCATTGAAGTGGGAACCTTCGATCGCGAAATAATTGAGATGAATAACTTTTTTGACGAAGCAACTGTTGAGTTAGACTCCGCTTATGATTTTTGAGAGGATACGAGACCTTATTTACCCCGATCCTAGCATCCTCATAAATATCCAGCAGCCCAGGTCTGGCGAGGCTCAATTAGTGCTAGAAGAAAATGACCCTGGGGCGACTTTAAAAGAAGTTAAACTTAGAGGCTTTGATTATTCTAATACAGTTGCCTTTAAGCTTGACGTTCCAGGAAAGCGGATTTCTAATTATTTAAACCCATCTGCCGAAAAAATTAATAAAGCGTGCGATGGCATTATTTTTACTCAAATAAAAGGTGTAAATTATGTCTTTTTTTGCGAACTAAAGTCCAAAAAGCCGAAGGAGCAAGAATGCATCATCAAATATAGAAACTCAGCATTATTTGTGGGATACATTTTGAATATTATAGAAGAATTTTACGACATAAAAGTTGAGTTTGAACGCAAGTATCTTTTATTTGATACTAAGAAAACATCTAAAAAAACTCCGACAAAGTTTACGAAAATCGAACCAGAAATCTTAACTGATTCTGAGGATAAAACGCAAATATATGTTTATAAAATTCACCACTTAGATCGATTTTTAAATATAAGACATTTGCAATTGTAGAGTTTGAGCAAGAGCCCGCTGCCCCCAAAGTTTAAAGAATTGTATGTAGGTAGGCAAAAATATTTACATAAAATTATTTCTTATTCCCCCGTAGAACAGGCATCCTGCCTGTTCCGTATGTAATTAATTTTGCGCAGGTACTTATGCACTAAATGCCATGCAAAAATATAAAGGAACTCTCAAAAAATGGAAAGACGATCGCGGATTTGCTTTTATTCAGTCCGATGCTGAAGGGAAAGATATATTCGTTCATAAGTAGGAGTGCAAAATTAATTAGACACCGAACAGACAAGATGTCTGTTCTA
>CAZUCT010000058.1:0-6131 GCA_964619285.1 uncultured bacterium
CATCACCTCCCACGGCTGATTATAAACTACTAGATTAAAATTTTCAAGAATTGCCGTTTTTTTCTCCATTATTGCCGGAAATTGCCAGGGATATTAATACTAGCAATTACCTCCTTGAGTAGATGGTAAAAGATAATTGAGATTTTGTCAAGTCGGGGCTGGTGGCGTTCGCTCCGCGTTGCGGATGCAACATCGCTATGCATTTTACCTACCGATTCTTTTTAATTTCCTCGTAAATTTCCCGGGCCGTTTTTTCTCCAAACATTTTTTCTTTTAACTCTAAATAATCCATCGGCTGCGACATAGTTTCTCGGCAGAAGAATGCTGCTTTGGCAATTCCTAAGCGTTCTATAATTACTTGGACACCTTCGGTTCTGATGGAATCCATTTGCGGTACTACTAACTTTTTGCTCATTTTAATCCTCCTTTTAAGAATTAATAACATTATTAACAAATTCTGTGGGATTTTGAACGCTAACAGTCCCACGGTATCTTTTAATTATTTTATCGTCGCAGGTGATGAAATAATCTACTCCCAGACACCGATTCTAAGTAGATTCTGGGTTGAGATTGGTCGTCAAATACTCTGTTCAATACGCTAGTATCTAAATAGAGTTTCATCTCCAATTATTGATTTTTGGTTAATGTCATAAGAGTAGCAGAGACAGAGGGTTTTTGTCAAGCATTGATTAAAAAAAGAGCGATCGCCCGTTCGTAGTAACGACGTAGAACAGGCATCTTGGTAGAACAGGCATCTTGCCTGTTTGGTTGTATAGATGTAGTGGTGGGTTCCGAAAGTTAGGTTAGCAGCGGGAACAGGCAAGATGCCCGTTCTACGGGACGAGTGCGGATGGGTTGTTGGTGGGGCGATGTTGCATCCGCAACGCGGATGCAACATCGCTATTACTTTCCGAAAGTTTTTTTCGCCTTTATGCTATTATGGCAAATAATCCAGAAGATAAAGGAGTAACAAATGCAACAATTAGAAGATTATTTTGAGTTTCTGACACCGGAGGATATTCGAGTTAAAGGAACGCGGATCGGCATCGAGCATATTCTTTACGAATACGTTGTTGGCGGTAAGACTGCAGAAGAGATTGCCGAACTATTTCATACTGTTAGTTTGGAGCAAGTTTATGGGACAATTTTGTATTATTTGCGCGATCGCGATACGGTAGGAAAATATTTAGAGAATTGGTTGGACTATACGAATAAAGCTCGAGCTGAATTTGACCGCGATCCTCCACCTTTTGTGGCGAAGGTTCTGAGGTGGAAGTTGGAACGTCTAACCCAAGTCGAGGAGGTGTCTAAATAATGGTAATTAAATATTTGCTTGATGAAAATTTGCCTCCTTTATATCGAGAACAACTTTTGGAGTGGCAGCCAGATTTAGTTGTTGTGGCAATTGGGGATGAAAACGTGCCGCCCAAGGGTACAAAAGACCCCGAAATCTTGCGTTGGATTGAGGATAACGGTTTTATTCTCGTTACCAACAACCGCAGTTCTATGCCGGTTCATCTTGCCGAACTTTTAGCTGAGGGTCGTCATGTACCGGGAATTTTGGTATTGCGTCCGTCGGCAAATATCGGTCGGGTTATTGAAGATTTGATTGCTATTGCCGGGGCATCTTTGGAGGAGGAATATCGAGACCAAATTGCTTATATTCCGCTGATTTGATTGTTGTTTAAAATAGCGTTGCGGATGCAATATCGCTCTTGAGTCTCCACTAGAATTAAAAAAGATTATTGGTAATTACATTCAGATGAGTTTTTGAGGGGCGATGTTGCATCCGCAAGGCATCCTGCCTGTAGTAGGGACGTAGAACAGGCATCTTGCCTGTTGACTCGTATAAAATTAGTGGTGGGTTCCGAAAGTTAGGTTAGCAGCGGATGTTGAAGCGGACGAGTGCGGATGGGTTGTTGGAGGAGCGATCGCTCTTTTTTGAACTTTTCTTGACAACGAGCGCTTGCTACTGTTAAGCTAAAAGAGATGATTTCTATTGTCGAATTATGAACAAAATTGTAACTGCTGTATTTGACGGTGAAGTTTTACGACCGGATACTCCCTTGGAACTGGAACCAGACAGGAGTTATGCGATCGCTATTGAGGTCGAAGCTCTTCCCTCTCGACATATTACCGTTTCTCCTGAGATTCGTTTTGGCAAGCCATGTATTGCTGGGACTCGCATTGCTGTAGAAGATGTTGCAGTGGCATATCTGCATCAGGGAGAGTCTTTAGAAAAAATTGCTCTTGATTGCGATCTATCTTTGGCATCAGTTTATGCGGCGATCGCTTATTATTACGATAACCAAGAAGAAATCGATCGCCGTCGGGCTGAAGGTAAGGCTTTTGCCGAAGAATTTAAGCGCAATAATCCTTCTTTGTTGCTGGAAAAATTGACGACAATCTCTAGTTTTTGAAATTCCATTTATGAGAGAAATTCTCTTTTACAAAACTGATTCTGAACGTTGCCCCGTGGAAGATTTTATCGATTCTCTCTCGGGGAAACAAGCTCAAAAAGTGCTTTGGGTGTTACGCTTAATTGAGGAACTCGATTCTGTCCCAAGTAAGTATTTAAAAAAATTAGTGAATACTAAGGATATTTGGGAAGTAAGAGTTGGATTTAGCAACGATATTTTTCGTTTTTTAGGTTTTTTTGACAACGAACAGTTAATTATTTTAACTAATGGATTTGCCAAAAAAACACAGAAAACACCAGTTAGAGAAATTGAGTTAGCCGAAAGGCGAAAACAAGATTATTTAAGTAGGAGGCAAAACGATGAGTGATGTCAAACAATATATTGAGAAGCGCAAAGAAACCGATCCAGAATTTGCCGAAGGGTTTGAGTCTGGGTATGCTAGTTTTAAAATTGGAGTCATTCTCGCACGGGCAAGGGAAGAAACTGGGATGACAATAGAAGAGTTAGCTCGTCGGTTGAACTGGAATCAGTCAACTATTTTCCAAATAGAAAATAATAGCTCTGATGTTAGCATTTCTATTCTGGAAAGGTATGCCCGAGAGTTAGGTAAAAAACTTTATCTGGAAATTAGATAAGTTTTTGGGAGCGATCGCTCTTCCAACATCTCCAGAAGAGAAAAGCGATCGCCCGTTCGTAGTAACGACGTAGAACAGGCATCTTGGTAGAACAGGCATCTTGCCTGTTTGGTTGTATAGATGTAGTGGTGGGTTCCGAAAGTTAGGTTAGCAGCGGGAACAGGCAAGATGCCCGTTCTACGGGACGAGTGCGGATGGGTTGTTGGAGGAGCGATCGCCCGTTCGTAGTAACGACTTTAGTCGTATAGATTTAGTAGTGGGTTCCGAAAGTTAGGTTAGCAGCGGGAACAGGCAAGATGCCCGTTCTACGGGACGAGTGCGGATGGGTTGTTGGAGGAGCGATCGCCCGTTCGTAGTAACGACTTTAGTCGTATAGATTTAGTAGTGGGTTCCGAAAGTTAGGTTAGCAGCGGGAACAGGCAAGATGCCCGTTCTACGGGACGAGTGCGGATGGGTTGTTGGGGGAGCGATCGCCCGTCCGTAGTAACGAATGACCGTCGCAAACGATTTAGTGGTGAGTTCCTAGAGTTTAGTTAGCAACAGATTATGAAGCGGATGTAACGGATGGGTTGTTGGTGGAGCGATCGCTTTCTGGGAGACAAGAGAGCGATCGCTAAGGCCAGAATATGCAACGACTCCTTCAACTACTACGGATCCTTACCCTTCCTGGAGATGCCGTAACAATAGCTCCCCCTTGTAGTTCGCGAGCGTAACGCATGAGGACTTCAACGCACTGTAAACTGAAAGCTTTTTGTGTTCCCAAGAAATTCATTGCCGCAGTAAGTTTTGACTTCTCCCTTGTAGCTTCCCCCGCTGAAATACCTATTAGGAACATACAAAGCAAAATTGTTGTATGTAGAGTATTCATGCCTGGGACGAAAATCTTCGCTGCTTGATAACTGACCATTTCTTGTTCTGTAACCCGTTCTATTACTTCTGACTTTTCTTCTATTTCCTTGGTAAAAATAGACAATAGTTATACACACGTTTTTTATGCGGGCAGTATCAAAGTCAAGAACTATTTTTATACTTTTCTCTGCCGAAGTTATAACGTTACGGTAAACCTATAGACCGCTTATGTTTACCCTCGGTTGGCTTTCCCAAGATTAAAAGCCACCCAAATACAAAAGAAGAAAGCAGCAACTAAAAATAGGTCAAGCTTACTAACAGCTTCCCCAATTATTACATCTGAAAACAGATCGCGAACAAAATCGAGCATTTCATCTCCTCCTTGAAAATTGAATAAACCCACTCAAAAAACAAATAGCTGCGGCTAGGTCTGTAATCTCCTAGCGATCGATTAGTTCCGATTTTGGTGAGTATTAGATTTGCTCTACCCTTCTTATCTTGTCACGTTAATTTTCTCCGCGCAACCTATACACAAGAGGATTTAGTGGGAAATAGGAAACTTTTTTTTAACCCACCTTTAGTCACAAAAAAGAAGATTTTGTGGGAAAATAGCCCAATTGTATGATATTTTTAAAAAAACCCTTGGCCCAACTCTGGCCCACCTTGACCTATGGACCTCGAAGAAGCCCTAAAATGGACCGAAAATCTCGTATTGGCCAAAACTGGACAAAATCTTTACTCCCTCCAAAGGGCCATCCTTGAAGGAACCTGGCAGGGCCAAAGATACCCGGATATTGCTAAAACTGCCAATCGCGATTACAACCATGTCAGAAAGGTTGCTAGAGAATTATGGCAGTTGATGTCGGAGGAATTGGGAGAAAAAATTAGGCAATCTAACTTTCGTGCTGCGATGGAACGACATCAAATTTCTAACTTTTCAAGTTTAGTTAATTTCGGACAAAGTAATTTTGTTTCAGAGAGTAACATTAACTTCTGCAAAGAACACTGCCCCCACCCCAAAGCAACAACAAATAGAACAACCGACGAACCGCAAAAACGCCACGACCTAACCGAAGCCCCCGAATGCGAAACCCTCCACAACCGCACCGCAGAACTAATAACCCTCAAACAGTGGATACTCCAAGACAACATCCGCATCGTCACCATCTTCGGTCTGCCCGGCAGCGGTAAAACCGCCCTCGCCAGAGAACTCGTAGAACAAATTAAAGATAACTTCCATTACATCCTTTGGCGCAACTGTAGCGATACCCTCGCCCCAAAAACTCTACAAACAAACTTAATACAGTTTTTCTCCCAAAATAGAGAAACCGAACAACCCTCCCTAACAGACTATCTCCGTTCCCATCCCGCCCTCATCGTCCTCGACGACTTCCAAGAACTCTTTACCAGCGGAGAACTTGCCGGCAGCTACCCCCCACAGAATCAAAATTACCGCAAACTCTGGCAACAAATAGCCCGATGTTGCGTCCGCAAGGCTTCGCCAACGCCCCACAACAGTTGCCTCCTCCTCCTCAGTTGGGAACAACCCACAGAAATTGCCAACCTCGAAGAAGAAAACCGCCCCACTCGCACCCTCCAACTCGCCGGCATCGGCAACTCCGCCGCCGACATCCTCGCCGACAAAGGTTTAACCGACGAAGATAAATGGCCCGAACTCCTCCAACTGTGCAGCGGCAACCCCTCCTGGTTAAACATCATCGCCCCCACCATCCGAGACTTCTTTAAACGCAGCGTCGATCGCTTCTTATCCTATCCCTCCCTCTTTCTGGGAGACTTAGAACCCAGACTGCAAGCATATTATCAAAGGTTATCGCCACCGGAGAAAACAGTCATCCACTGGTTAGGCAACCAAAACGCCGCCGACGTCTCCTCCAAACCCGCCGAGTTGGCACTATCCGACATCGACTTTTTCAAAGCGATCCAGTCTTTAAAAAAACGCAGTTTTATCGAAAGTGTCGCCGACGAAAAATTATCCCTCTTTGCGGTGCAACCTTTAATTAAAGAATATGTTATAACAGTTAACAATTGAGCCAGAAACCGGGTTTCGACCACCAGCAGAAACCCGGTTGGTAAAAAACCGGGTTTCGACCACCAGCAGAAACCCGGTTGGCAAAAAACCGGGTTTCGACCACCAGCAGAAACCCGGTTGGCAAAAAACCGGGTTTCGACCACCAGCAGAAACCCGGTTGGTAAAAAACCGGGTTTC
>CAZUCT010000058.1:6231-28711 GCA_964619285.1 uncultured bacterium
CAGAAACCCGGTTGGTAAAAAACCGGGTTTCGACCACCAGCAGAAACCCGGTTGGTAAAAAACCGGGTTTCGACCACCAGCAGAAACCCGGTTGGTAAAAAACCGGGTTTCGACCACGAATATGTTATAACAATTAACAATTAGCCATTAGCCATTGACAATTGACAATTAACAATTAACAAATGAACCAACGCCTATCAGAATATTTCAGTCTCAACCGTCGCTACTGCCGATCGCTCAATTTAGAGAGAGACCTAGATAAAATAGAAGCATTAACCGGTTATATATTAACAGCAAGATCCCTCGATGCCCTCAACAGAATCTTAAGCGGTTTCGCCCAAGGAACATCTAACCGCGCTTGGACTTTAACCAGCGTTTACGGTACCGGTAAATCTGCCTTCGCTCAATTTCTCTGCTGTCTCAGCGCCCCCACCAGTCATCCCCCCCGACAACAAAGTTTAAAAATTGTCGAGACTGCTTTGGGTAAAGGCAGTTCCGAATATTATCTCCTCCAAAAACATATACCCCAAACCGGTTGGTTTCGCGCCGTCGCTACCGCTAAAAGAGAACCCATCGCTAATACTATCGTTCGCGCTTTGGCGAGGGGGGCCGATATCTTCTGGGAGGATAAGGCAGAGAAACCGGCGATCGCTCTCGGTTTGGCAAAGTTGGAAAGGGAAATTGCCGAAGGAAAAATTCTCAAAACTACCGAAATTCCTTACTTAGTTCGCCTCGTTGCTCGTACTGCCCAAACCGGTATTTTTCTGGTAATTGACGAGTTAGGAAAAAACCTCGAATTTGCCGCTTACAACCAAGGGGCAGAAGATTTATATTTATTACAAGAATTGGCAGAACTGCCAGTGGAGCATAACGCTCCTATTTATGTAGTTGGTATTTTGCATCAATCTTTCGCCGAATACGGTCAAAGATTGGCCGCAGTTCAACGGAACGAATGGGCAAAAATTCAAGGTCGCTTTGAAGATATTCCTTTTATTGATTCTACAGGAGAAATGATGAAATTAATCGCAGAAGTAATCGATAAATCTCGGGCTCGAAAATTAGAAGCTCAAATTAAAATTCAAGCTGGTTTGTGGTTGGAAAAATTGACTAATTTAGTTGCCAGCGAAGAGTTGACCGTGGAGGCGATCGCCGGGGTTTATCCCTTGCATCCCATCGCCGCTTTAGTCTTGCCAAATTTGTGCATTCGTTACGGTCAAGATAGGCGATCGCTCTTTAACTTCTTAACCAGTTCCGAACCCTTTTCTTTGAAAAACTTTTTAGAAGAAACTACCGTTAAAACTTCCCCAGTCACCTTAAAATTAGATAGAGTTTACGATTATTTTATGGAAGCAAGCGCCCTCGGTTTTGGCAGGAGCGATCGCCTCCAAAGATGGTTAGAAATTCAGACCCTAATCGACGATGCCAAAAACCTCGATACCGACAGCATTAAAGTCTTAAAAACTATCGGCATTTTTAACCTAGTAACTACTACTGGAGAACTGAGAGCAACTAGGGAATTAGTCAAACTGGCCCTGTGCGATTTGCCTTCAGAAACAGAAGAGTTAAAACGTTGGGAAAAAGTAATTAACAAACTCTTAAAACGTCGAATTATTACTCATTTTAAAGTCTTAGACGAGTTGCGACTTTGGGAGGGTTCGGAATTTAACGTCGATGCCGAAGTTGCCGGACGCATCGAGGCAGAAAGGGAACCAATTACTAATTTATTGGCGGCGATGTACCCTTTAAAACCGTTAGTAGTTCAGCGCCACAGCTATCAAACGGGGACTCTTCGATATTTTGAACGCCGATATTTAGACAGTTCCAGCAGCTTAACTAATTTAGGTTGTGAAAGTAGCGATGCCGACGGTTTAATTTGTTATTGGTTGGACGAAAAAGCGCCCCCAAAAGTTCCGGCAAAAACGGCAGATTTAAAACCTTTAGTTTTGTTGGTGGGAACTAAATTAGATGTCTTGAGAATGAGGGTATTAGAATTTGTGGCCTTGCAGCAAATTCAAACTAGCGCCCCCCAATTACAAACCGATGGGGTGGCGCGGAAAGAAGTAGCTTATCGGTTGAATTTAGCTCGTCGTTTGTTGGCTGAAAGTTTGCATCAATGTTTTGCTGTTTCCGACCCGGAGAATATCTGTTTTATTGATGGTAAAAAGGAGAAAATCGAGCGGGTAAAAGAGTTTAACGAGAAGCTGTCGGTATTGTGCGATCGCATCTACGAAAAAGGTTTAATTATCTGGAACGAATTAATCAACCGTCGGATTTTAACGAACCAAGGAAGTAAGGCGAGAAAGGAATTAATAGAAGCGATGTTAGAAGGGGCGGATAAAGACAAATTGGGATTGCGGGGATACGGACCGGCAACGAGTATGTATTATTCGGTTTTAAAGGTAACAGAAATTCATCGCAAGGTTGAAGGTAAATGGCAATTTATGCCGCCGCCAATTAATAGCGGAGCGCGGAAAGTTTGGGAGGCGATGGATGATTTTTGTTTGGAGGCGACGGCGGAATTAAAATCTTTTGATTCCCTTTATTTGCAATTGCAATTACCGCCTTATGGGGTGAAAGGGGGAGTAATTCCGGTGTTATTGGCGGCGGTTTTATTGTATCGTCGCGAGGAGGTGGGAGTTTATAAGGATGGGAGTTTTATTCCGGTTTTGGGGCCGGAACATTTCGAGTTATTGGTGAAGGAACCGGCCAGGTTTGCGGCGAAGCATTTTGAGGTTTTGGGGATGCGATCGCAAGTTTTTACAGAATTAGAAGCGATTTTAGGCAAGCGCCAGGAAGACCCGGAAGGGAAGGTGAGAAATACAACTTTATTAACCACGGTCAAACCGTTATTTAAGTTGGTTAAAAAACTGCCAATTTATACCAAAAAAACCAAAACTTTGAGCCCGGAAGGGGCGGCGGTGTTGCGGGTGTTGCAAAAAGCGCGGGAACCCGACGAGTTATTATTTGCCAGTTTGCCCGAGGCGTGCGGGTTTGGGGCGATAGGGGGGAGTCGGGAGACGGACGACGGGAGTACGGCCTTGATGTATAAGGAGAAGTTGGTGCGATCGCTCCACGAAATCCAGACGGCCTACGATCGCCTCTTGAACCGCTGTCAGGAATTGTTGGTGGCGGCCTTCGGGGTTCGCGACAGCGAGGCGAAGTTGCGGCAAGATTTACAGTTGCGGGCGAGGGAGTTAGAATGCGTGGAACCGACGTTGAAGCGTTTTTTGTTAGCGGCGGTGGAGGAGACGAAAACCGATAAAGAGTGGTTGGAAGCGCTGGTAATGGTAGTTGCCGACAAACCTTCTCAGTCTTGGACGGATGAGGATGCCACTGGTTTCGAGGTAAAATTGAGCGATATCGCGCGGCGGTTTGAGAATTTGGAGGCGTTGCAAGGGGAAGTTGCCAGCAGCGAAGGTGTGGGGGTAGCGGCGCGACGAATTACCGTTGCCCGCCCGGATGGGAGGGAGACGCATCAGATGGTGTGGACGGACGCGAAGTTGGAGGGGGAGGTTGAGGAGTTGGTGGCGGAGATTTTGAATAAACCGGGGGTAAGGGATAATTTGCGGTTGCAGCGGGCGTTGGTGGCGCGGTTGACGGAGGAGGTGTTGGGGGACAATTAACAATTAACAATTAACAATTAGCATTTGCTGTTAAAAAAGAGCGATGTTGCATCCGCAACCCTGCGCGATCGCCTTTTGGGGGAGAAAAGCGATTCGCTGTTATTTTATTAAATTCGTGCTATGCTGTCTAAAGCACGGTTATATGAAACGCTCAATGGCAACCACACCAATCGATTTATATCGACAGGGGAATGCTAATTCTCCGCGTATGGATAACGTTCGGAGTAAGGATATTGTAACTTACGAACTGGACGGGGAAGTTTGAGTATAACAGCGGTTTGGGAGGAGGTATTTCGACATTTGCAGTTCCCAGAGGGGGTAAAAATTGGTGGAAATTAGAAAGGGGTACTGAAATTCCTTCGGCACTAACGCCCATTAACGATTACGATAACCACTGGTTATGGACTCCTAGTTATGCTATGCCGATGGAGGAATACAAAGCAGCTCTTAGAGAAGTAGGAGGATCTTTCCATAAAGATAACTTAAGCTAGGAAGTCGCGGTTATTTTGGTTGGGGGTACAATTGGTTTGATTAGCAAAGAAAGGAAATTGACAATGAAACTATCTTATAAAGCAACGCAATTTATTATTGAGGCGATCGATTTTCAAATCGAAGCTTACCAAAAACGTCTGGAGGAAATTGAGGATGTAGATGAGGATGAGGCAGCGGATATTGGTAACGACTGCGGTTTTTTAGAGGCACTTCGTAACGATTTGTTAGAGAGTTTGAAGGAGGGAAAACTGCCTCAAGGGAGAGAAAATATGCCGTCAGAGGGAGAGTTAAGGAAAGTTATTAGGGAGTTATCTATTAACGATCGCTTGTTGTTGGTGGATGCAATTAACGAGTCTATTCGGGAGGAAATTGGTGGCGTGAAGGCGGCAATTTCTTCTGTTTAAAAAAGAGCGATGTTGCATCCGCAACGCTGCGCGAACGCCTTTTGGGGGAGAAAAGCGATTCGCTGTTATTTTATTAAATTCGTGCTATGCTGTCTAAAGCACGGTTATATGAAACGCTCAATGGCAACCACACCAATCGATTTATATCGACAGGGGAATGCTAATTCTCCGCGTATGGATAACGTTCGGAGTAAGGATATTGTAACTTACGAACTGGACGGGGAAGTTTGAGTATAACAGCGGTTTGGGAGGAGGTATTTCGACATTTGCAGTTCCCAGAGGGGGTAAAAATTGGTGGAAATTAGAAAGGGGTACTGAAATTCCTTCGGCACTAACGCCCATTAACGATTACGATAACCACTGGTTATGGACTCCTAGTTATGCTATGCCGATGGAGGAATACAAAGCAGCTCTTAGAGAAGTAGGAGGATCTTTCCATAAAGATAACTTAAGCTAGGAAGTCGCGGTTATTTTGGTTGGGGGTACAATTGGTTTGATTAGCAAAGAAAGGAAATTGACAATGAAACTATCTTATAAAGCAACGCAATTTATTATTGAGGCGATCGATTTTCAAATCGAAGCTTACCAAAAACGTCTGGAGGAAATTGAGGATGTAGATGAGGATGAGGCAGCGGATATTGGTAACGACTGCGGTTTTTTAGAGGCACTTCGTAACGATTTGTTAGAGAGTTTGAAGGAGGGAAAACTGCCTCAAGGGAGAGAAAATATGCCGTCAGAGGGAGAGTTAAGGAAAGTTATTAGGGAGTTATCTATTAACGATCGCTTGTTGTTGGTGGATGCAATTAACGAGTCTATTCGGGAGGAAATTGGTGGCGTGAAGGCGGCAATTTCTTCTGTTTAAAAAAGAGCGATGTTGCATCCGCAACGCTGCGCGAACGCCTTTTGGGGGAGAAAAGCGAGCGATCGCCCAATCTAAAATCAAAAAAAGGAGATTAAATAATGCAAATTACACTCAGCCCAGAACAGGAAAAACTAATCCAAGAGGAACTAAATAGCGGTGAATATCAAAGCCCCAATGATGTCATAACGGCAGCTTTGCAGTTGCTCAAAAAGCGCAAGTCCAGCGAACCAGTTACCATTGTTAGTGGAGAACCAGCTCTGAAAATGTTAGAAGAAAAAGCTCGCGAGGCCCGCCAACTAAAAAGCGATCGCTCTCAAGATAATCCCAGAGCAAAACTAGCAGAAAAATTTCGAGAGTTATGCCGAGAAACTCAAGAATTACAGGCAGATAATCCTTTAACTGAGGAAGACATTGCCGCAGAAATTGACGCTTACCGGAGGGGTGAATGAAAATTGTTATCGATACCAATGTTTTAGTTTCGGCTGCCTTAGTTGGAAAAAAGCCAGAAGAAGTCATATTCTTTGTTGTCAATAATGACAAATATGAATGGGTCGTTTCGGAAGAAATTTTAGCAGAATATAAGGAGGTTTTAAGCCGTCGCAAACTCAATTTAACTGCGGAAAAAAAACAAAAGTGGTTCGATATTATTGAGGAGTCGGCTAACCCAGTTGACGTTTCTGTGGAAATAGATTTTCCCAGAGATAGAAAGGATGCGAAATTTCTAGCTTGTGCCCTCGCCACCAACGCCGCCTTTTTAATTACTGGCGATCGCGATTTTAGCGAGGCGCAACTTCTCGTGCCTACTGTCATTATATCTGTTTCTCTGTTTAAGGAACTGGTTATTGATGCTCCTCCAGATTGAGCGATCGCCCTGCCAACTCCCATCCGCGCCGCCATCTTAACCCATCGCTTTCTCAGCATTCACCCCTTCGACGACGGCAACGGGCGCGGTGGAGGTCAATCTGTCCGACTAATTGTTTCAATCCCCTTGCGGGGAAATGGTGAATGCAAGGCATTCTCAGCAACCAGATATTAATCCTCCAATTGTAAAGCGTTTCAATCCCCTTGCGGGGAAATGGTGAATGCAAGTTAAAGATAGGATATATGAATATAGCCAGTCTACATATAAGTTTCAATCCCCTTGCGGGGAAATGGTGAATGCAAGCTTCAAGCTTAAACCATCGATGTTTTGCTGGTTTAAGGTTTCAATCCCCTTGCGGGGAAATGGTGAATGCAAGAAATATACACGGCGTACACATCCGCCGTGTGGATACTGTTTCAATCCCCTTGCGGGGAAATGGTGAATGCAAGTTTGTTATCCCAACTAAAGAGTGGGGTCGTTGCCAAGTGTTTCAATCCCCTTGCGGGGAAATGGTGAATGCAAGCACTTTTTTTGTGGCCGGTTATGATATCTCGGTAGACGGACGTTTCAATCCCCTTGCGGGGAAATGGTGAATGCAAGGTCATAAAAAGACCATTTTCCGCCCCACTATTCAAATGGTTTCAATCCCCTTGCGGGGAAATGGTGAATGCAAGTCCAAAATGAAAATCTTAACTATTGTGATGGCGCTATCTTGTTTCAATCCCCTTGCGGGGAAATGGTGAATGCAAGATTGAATATGCAATTTTAAAAGGCTTGCATAGAGACATGTTTCAATCCCCTTGCGGGGAAATGGTGAATGCAAGAATTCTATTTTACATCAAGTTTACAATGCAAGTTGTAAACGTTTCAATCCCCTTGCGGGGAAATGGTGAATGCAAGGATGATTCCAAAGAAAGCTTAAATACAGAAAGCTTGAGGTTTCAATCCCCTTGCGGGGAAATGGTGAATGCAAGGAAAATAAAATAAATCCCCAAAAAATTGATTATAGCAATCGAGTTTCAATCCCCTTGCGGGGAAATGGTGAATGCAAGATACCCTAACAGGTGAAATATTGGTCACACTGAAGTGTGATCAAACTGGTGAAAGTTTCAATCCCCTTGCGGGGAAATGGTGAATGCAAGGGCTCAAAGAAGTGGAAGACCTTTCGTATAAAGCAGGGTTTCAATCCCCTTGCGGGGAAATGGTGAATGCAAGACAATAATAAGCCAAGGCTAGCTCCCGAAGGAAGTATTCGTTTCAATCCCCTTGCGGGGAAATGGTGAATGCAAGACAGGGCAATCAAATAGCCGAATTGAAAGGACATGAAGGTTTCAATCCCCTTGCGGGGAAATGGTGAATGCAAGTACGTCCCTGTGCAAGACCCCCACACGGGGGAAGTGTTTCAATCCCCTTGCGGGGAAATGGTGAATGCAAGATAAATATTCGTTTTCGCTTTTCTCTTCTGTGCTTTGTTTCAATCCCCTTGCGGGGAAATGGTGAATGCAAGAAAAAACAGAAGAAGAAGTTTATTATTTAATGATTAATGTTTCAATCCCCTTGCGGGGAAATGGTGAATGCAAGTTAGATTTTTTTCAATGAAACTGGAGAAACAGTTATTTAGTTTCAATCCCCTTGCGGGGAAATGGTGAATGCAAGCAAGAATCATTTTCTGATTATACCGAAATGGATAGAAGATGTTTCAATCCCCTTGCGGGGAAATGGTGAATGCAAGTCCTATAATTCCGGGAACCGGAAGACAGGAGAGTTCGGAGAGTTTCAATCCCCTTGCGGGGAAATGGTGAATGCAAGGAATGAGGAGCGAGGTATAAAAATTATGGTTTCCTACGAGGTTTCAATCCCCTTGCGGGGAAATGGTGAATGCAAGGGGATGCAGCATACTGGAGAGTGGAATCAAGCCTCCATACGTTTCAATCCCCTTGCGGGGAAATGGTGAATGCAAGTCAAGCTAGAAGAATGGTTTGCACTGGGTTACAACTTGTTTCAATCCCCTTGCGGGGAAATGGTGAATGCAAGGAGTGCAAAAAAGGTAAATAAACCTTTTTTGCACTCCCAGTTTCAATCCCCTTGCGGGGAAATGGTGAATGCAAGAAGGGCCAGCACAGTACGTAATCTATCGCAACAAAAAGTTTCAATCCCCTTGCGGGGAAATGGTGAATGCAAGTATAGGGCGTGCTGTACCTGCTCCGCAGGCAGGTACAGCACGCCCTATACTGGGGCATAAGAGGAAGAACTGAGTGTTTCAATCCCCTTGCGGGGAAATGGTGAATGCAAGCGAGGTCTTTAAGTTTGAAGATTTCTTCGCGCCAGTCGGTTTCAATCCCCTTGCGGGGAAATGGTGAATGCAAGGGAAAATCGCACCTTCCTGGGAAGAATGGAAAAGCTATAGTTTCAATCCCCTTGCGGGGAAATGGTGAATGCAAGTCCTACGTTTTCAAACCCTTACACAGCAAGGCTTTGAGATATGGCCATCGACACCCTACGATTTTTCGGAGGTGGGCCATCAACTTTTGGACTTTCAGACGACCCTCAAACCCAGTCTGGGCATAGCACTGACACCCTCCAACGAAAAACCAAGGGTTTCAGCGATTCGCCGTAGGGTGTAGGTGGGGGGTCGTGCAAAGATGGAAAATAGCGCTGTAACCACTTCTAACGTAGAAGAAATGGCATTGAAACTAGCGCTTATTCATTTTTCAAGGTTCTGCAATGGTTTTATCCTAACCGATAATTTTGGAACTGTCAACCCCTTTGACAAACTTTTTTTAGCTCTCAAAGCTGGCCATCGCTAAAATCATCATGGCCGGGGCCCGGCAAACAGGGCTGGCCCATTAGGGATGAAATTTGGACAGATTGCTCTCCCGTGGGCCATGACAGGAAAAGGTTTTTTTGCGCAACCCCCATATAAAGAAGTATTGAGTACGATTATTAGTAAAACTAAAAGTTTAACTGCGAGTAGTAACAAAATCGGGACTTAGGCATTAATAAGGAAAACTCGACGTTTGAGATGGCTATCCCGACGGACTGCTTCGCAAACGCCATAGCCCGCAATGACAGAAGTGCGTCTTGTTGCGTAAGTCCTAAAAATAAATAAATTATAAAATTTTTTCCCCAAAGAGAAATTATCTGGCAACCTATCTGATACAGTCTAAATACAGTCGGGACTTACGGGAACGAAAATTCGATCCTTGAGGTTGTTCTCCCGTCGGCAATGACAAAGATACCTTATTTTGCGCGAGTCCGATCCAAGCTAACCAGCACGGCGGGGAAGTGGGCTATAGTTATAGCCAACAAATAAAGCCCAAAAAAATGTTCTCTAGAACGACGGAGGTAAAACGGTGGAAATTGAAGATAAATACAAGGTCAAACATCTATTTTTATTAGTGGGGGAAAATCCTTTACCTAATTATGTAGCTGCTAAATTGCTACTTAAAAACGAGGGGGAAAGAGCTTTATATCTGGTTCACACGAGTGGAACTTCAAGCTCGGAAGCAGCGAAACATTTGAAAGACATTTTAGACTCAGAGCTAGCAGACGTAGATGTTCAGCAACTTTCTATTGGTGATAATGAGTCAGACGCTTTTGAGATTAAAAAAGCAATTTCTGACACACTAGAACATATTGAATTAGAAGATGACGACAAGATAGGGCTAAATTACACCGGCGGCACAAAAGCCATGTCGGTTCACTCTTACAGAGCATTATTTTACCAAGAGGAGAAAGACAAAACACAATACACAAAACGCCAGAATGTTGTGTTTAGTTATCTCGATGCCCGCCGTTTAGAAATGTGTTTCGATCGCGAGAATGGAAGACGCGATTCCTATAAAATTACACCCGAAATGCTTAAAGTTGACCTACAGACTATTTTCGGGTTGCATGGGTGGAAGTTTGATAAATCTAAGGCTACTTATGAACCCAAATTAGTTGGGGCAGCTCAAGCACTCGCTAAACTTTTCCAGGAAGGAAAAGACTCTACAGAATGGAGAAAATGGTGCGATGAAGTTTTTAAAAAAGATGGAAGATTCAAAGATGAAAAAGAACTTAAAAAGTTAGATATTCTAAATGTAGAAATGCTTGAGCAATCTTCTGCTATTCAAGAGGTTCTAAAGCTTTTACATAGAGAAGGAAAACAAATATCCCTTAAAATTATTAAAGAAAAGGGTGAATTTCAGAAAAAGAAGCACGTTTGGAAATGGCTAGATGGTGAATGGCTAGAACATTATGTTTTACAGCAAGTAATAGATATTTCAAAAGAGCTTTATATTCACGAATGCGCTACTTCAATTGACTTTTTTGCTAAAAAAAACCAGTTTGAATTTGATGTTGCCTTTATGCGAGGCTATCAACTTTTTGCTATTTCTTGTACAACGGATGATACAAAAAGTATGAGCAAATCCAAATTGTTTGAAGCTTACATTAGATCCCAGCAACTAGGAGGTTCTGAAGCGAGAGTTGCTTTAGTATGCTGTGCTAATTCAAAGAATGTAGATGAACTAGAAACAGAAATAACTAACGTATTCAATCCAGACGCAGAAAGCTCGGAAAAAGACCACAGATTAAAAGTATTTGGACGCGAGGATTTAATGAATTTATCTGCGCAAATAAAGCAATGGATTAAGGACGTAGATAAGGAGGCACGATGAAAAAATACACCGTTGTCGTTCTCGACACCGCAGGAATCCAACCATACATTTTTGGCAGCAACAAACTTCGGGAAAACATAGGGGCTTCCTACTTAGTTAAACAAGCAACATTTCCTTGGGTGAAAGAGATTTTAGGAGGGATGACAACCATTCCCGTGCTTGCTAATCTCTCTCAACAAAAAGCCATTGAGGAAGGTGCTGAAGTTGAAATTATTTACGCCGGCGGTGGTAATGCAGTTGTGCTTTTTCAATCTTGGAAAACATCTATTGAGTTTACCCAAAAATTAAGCAGAAAAATTTTGGTAGAAGCCCCAGGAATTAATCTAATTGTTGCTCGTAAAAAGTTTGATTGGGACAGTCATAAACTGCACAAGGTAATTAGCGGATTAATGAAAAACGAGCTAGAACAGCAGAAGTACAAACGCATACCTTCTGCCCCACTTCTAGGCTTGGGGGTAACTGCATTTTGCAACTCAAGTCAATTAGTAGCTGTAGATAGGAGCGATCGCCGTCCATACGGAATGCCAAAAGATGACGATCCTTATCTAATATCCAGAGAAATAGGAGCAAAACTTAAAGCAGTTAGTGATGCCAATAACGACCTCGAAGACATGATTAACGAGGTATTGGGGGAAGGTAGCGATGTTTGGAAAAAATTTCAAGAATATCAGTTTCCTTTAAGCGGAGACAAACTGGGGCGATCGAGAGAAGAAAACAGCTATGTCGCCGTAGTTCATGCCGATGGAAATAGTATGGGCAAGCGCTTTCGAGAGCATGGAAAAAAGCGATCGGAAGAGCATAAAGACAATCCTAGTTTAGCAAATCGCGCTTATATTGAAGCGATGCGCGAACTTTCTAACAGCGTAGATAATGCGGGCAAACAAGCCTTGAAAGAGGTTATTAAAGTATTAGTTAATTCAGTTCTAGAGGTAACAGAAAACGATAGTACCACCAGAAAAGTAACGGGCAAATTAGGCGAGTTTGAAATTCAAGATAATTGTTTACCTTTTCGTCCTCTAGTTTATGGGGGCGACGATATTACTTTTATCTGCGACGGACGTTTGGGATTGGAACTAGCAGCTATTTATCTTCGGGAACTAGAAAAACCAAAAATGCCAGACGGAAAACCTATCAAAGCTTGTGCGGGAATTAGCGTTGTTAAAGTTCATTATCCTTTTGCCAGGGCCTACGAACTCAGCGAAGCTTTGTGCAAAGAAGCAAAGCGGTTTGTCAAAGGGCGGGATAAACAAGAACCAGAAGGTTTTTCTGCCCTAGACTGGCACATCGCAAGTAGCGGCTTAAGCGGTTCGATTTCTGAAATTCGCAAGCGGGAATACCAAGTTTCATCTGGCAGTTTAACCATGCGTCCTATTCGCCTGCAACCCTATAAAAAGGAATGGCAAAACTGGGAGAGTTTTACTCCAGCGATCAAAGAATTTGTCATTGGTAAAGATTGGAAGGGACGCAAAAATAAGGTTTTGGCCTTACGGGAAGTTTTACGAGAAGGAGATGATGCGGTAGAGGAATTTTTGCAGAACTACAAACCGACTAAACTACCTTCGTTTTCCCCAAGCAGCATCGCCAGTAGTCAGTTAGCAAAAGATGGTTGGTTAAACGGAATTTGTGGTTACTTCGATGCCATTGAAGCAATGGAATTTTGCCTTTTATTAGAAGAAGAAAAAAATGGAACTGTATCGACTGAAAATCAAGCTACTGAGTGATGCAACCTTTGGGCGAGGAGACGGAGTGGCAGGTTTAGTCGACCAAGAGGTAGAACACGGCCCTTATGGATTCCCCTTTCTGCGGGGACGGACCCTCAAAGGACTGTTGAGCGAGGAGTGCGACAACATAATCGCCCCATTTGACGATAACAACCTCAGGCAGTATTGGCAAAAAGTAGCTTGTGCCCTATTTGGGATTTCTGGCAGCGGTTTAGACACAATAGGGGCCCTTCGGGTAGGAGATGCCGTTTTACCAGACGACCTTAGAGAGGCCGTGGCCTATCAGATTAAGGATGAAACCTTAACCAAAACGGAGGTGCTGGAGTCTCTGACTGCAATACGCCGCCAAACGGCCATGAATCCCAACGGAACCCCGGACCCCGGAAGTTTGCGTTCCTTCCGGGTGGTTACTCGCGAACTAGAGTTTTCGGCCAAGTTGCACTTGGACCCTAACCAAGTAGAAATTGATGGGGCCTCCATTTCTAAAGAGGAGATGCTGTCCCTTTTGACAGTTGGGGCGTTAGCCCTTCGACGCTTGGGCAGCGGGCGCAACCGGGGGCGGGGCTATGTGCGATGTGCCCTGTGTAACGAAAAGGGCGACGACGTCACCGAAGATTATTTAAGTCATTTTGGCAAAGCTAAGGAGACGGCATGAAAGCGATTAAGATTACTCTCAAAACCGAACAACCAGTTTTAGTAACGTCTTTTCAGGGCGATCCTAACAGCGACGTTTCTTATTCTTACATTCCCGGCAGCGCACTCCGGGGCGCATTGATAGGTCGCTACATGAGACAAAACGGCATTCGGGAACTCGACCCAACTAATCCCGAAGTTCAACGTTTGTTTTTTGATGCCGACAAAACCTGCTATTTGAATGCTTATTTATTCAGTCAAAACGACAAGCGAACTTTGCCCGTTCCTCGTTCTTGGTTTAGGGATAAGGATGATGAATTTAACGATAAAAGAAATTCAATTCCAGTTTATGACTTTAGTCTGAGAGAAAGTGACGAGGACGAAGAAGACGAGGATGAGGAAGATGAGGATATCGCCCCAGAGTCTCCCAAAGCAGTCGGCGATTATTTTTGGGTGAAATCTGTTACAAAAAAAATACTTTACAAAGAAAAGCGACGAATTAATATTCACAACAAGAGGAACCGTAAAAAAGGTAAAGCCACTAAAGAGGAAGGAGAAATATTTCGTTATGAAGCTTTAGATGCGGGACAGACTTTTCAAGCGATCGTTATTTATCAGGATAGCGATAAAGCACATTTTGAGAAATTGTTGAATATAGAGAAGTTGAAAGAAGAAGAAGAAGAAAAAGAAAAAGAAAAACCCGATTTATGGTTGGGTGGTTCTCAAAGTGCGGGCTACGGGCGCGTTAAAATTAAAAATATTGAGTTCGATGATTCTTGGCATGAAATAGACACAAAACCTGAAGAGCGGGAGGGAGATAATTTAATAGTTACCCTTCTCAGCGATGCAATTATTAGGGATGATATTAGCGGTCAAGTTATAGCCGATTCAAATTTAGTTAAACAGGAAATCGACCGCATTCTCGACAGAGAAAATAAATTGCCTTTGCCCCATCGAGTTTATGCCACTAGCGCTTTAATCGGAGGATTTAATCGCAAGTGGGGATTGCCTTTGCCGCAAGTTCCCGCTTTAGCTGCTGGAAGCGTTTTTGTCTTTGAAAACGTTAAGATTGCTGCTAGTAAAATTGAGGAATTAGAAGAGAAAGGAATTGGGGAAAGACGGGTTGATGGCTTTGGGAGAATTGCTATTAATTGGGCTGTTAAATGGGATAATAGCCAAGAACTTACAGTTGAGTTACCCGAAGATGAAGCACTGTCTAGTCAACCTTCTTTAAAGTATGAGAGTTCGCTCTCTCTAGCGGAAAAAATGGCAGAAAGAATATTGCGACAAAAGCTAGAAAAGTTACTTTTAGATAGCTTAAGTCGGGAAAAAATTAATAAATTAGACTCCATAAGTAACAGCCAACTTTCTAGGTTAAGGCTGGTAGCGCGACAATGTTTAGATAGCAGTCCAGTCAGCCCCCAACTACTCGAAAGCTTATTAGAAAAACTTCCCTCAAAAGCTAAGGAGCAATATAAAAGTACAAAACTAGACGAAAAAATTAGGGGGTTGTTAAATAGGGAAAAAGATTGGATAGGAACCAAAATAAAACCTGTGACGGTTGCAGACAAAACAGTAAAATTAAACGATGAGTTGAGATTAGAATACACTTTGCGATTAATTATGGCGATCGCTAAAAAAGCAGTTAAGGAGAAACAGGAGAAACAGGAAAAAAATGACTAACGAACGTTTATCTAGCCGCAACCAGCGCACAATTACCGAACGGATTATTATTAAAGGGACGTTACTATTAGAAACTCCCACTTGTTTCGGCAGTGGCGATGCAGAAGGCCCGACAGATTTTATGCTGCTTCGAGACAGCATAAGTTCCCATGCTTTACTAACAGGTGCATCCATCGCCGGTGCTTTGAGAAATTACGTCCACGAGTACGAAAATGGTTATGGAAAAAGCGAACGAAAAAACAGTTTAGCTACTAAATTATTTGGGGGAACTCGCCGGGACGAAGATGGCGACCAAAGTCCTCTAATTATTAACGATTCTATTAGTGTAAATGTGCCCCACGTCGAACTAAGAGATGGGGTTAAAATTAATAGTATGACTGGGGTAACTGAGGATAAAGCAAAATACGATTTAGAATTGTTAGCAGCGGGAACAGAATTTCCTCTAACTTTTGAGTTACTAACCGAAGAAAATGAAAAGGATGAAAATAAAAATAAAGAGCATAAAAAAAAGCTTTTGCAAGCTCTAAAAATAGCTTTAGAAGGGTTAGAAGAAGGCGAGATTGGAATGGGAACCAGAAAACGTCGCGGGTTCGGGCGCTGCAAAGTTGGCGAGTGGAAAATTTGGCAGTTTGATTTAACAAAACCCGATGAGAGAATGGCTTGGTTGAAGTGCGATCGCGGCGAAGAAAACCCCAACGCCAAAGAACCTCAAACGGGTAAAGTTTTTAACATAACATTATTTGACAACCCAGAAATAATAGAAGATAATCGCCGCCGTTTTATAATGAATGCTACTTTTAAGTTAGCAGGTTCTTTGCTGATTAGTTCCGGTCAATTTTCCACTGAAGCTGCTCCAGATGCGGTGCATTTAAAATCGAGACGAATCAAACCAAAAGAAAACGACGAGGATGAGGATGAATATGAGAATAATAACGTTTTATCCGGTACGAGTTTGGCGGGAGTTTTGCGCCATCGGGCCGAGCGAATTGTTAATACTTTGACAGGCAACGAAGGAATAATTAACCAGCTTTTTGGGTCAGGAAATGATGAGGAAAATCCCAATGCCAGTCGTTTAATTGTTGAGGAAACCGTCGTTGATAATGCTAATGAATTGGTCCAAAATAGAATTGCTATAGACCGTTTTACTGGGGGCGCATACTACGGCGCTTTATTCGACGAGCAACCTCTTTTTGGAACCGAGAAAACTCAGGTGACTTTAAAATTAGAATTGCGCCAACCAGAGAATTATGAGATAGGTTTACTTTTATTATTGTTAAAAGATTTGTGGACTAGCGATTTACCAGTGGGAGGACAAAGCAGTATTGGTAGGGGAAGATTGAAAGGAGTAGAGGCAACAATGAACTTAAATTCTCGGGAGGAAAAACAAGAATGGGCTATATCCCAAGGTGAAGATAAATTAGAAATAAGCGATGCCGAAAGGTTAGAAGGTTTTGTAGGAGATTTTGTTGAGGAGGTTAAAAAATGATTAAAGGATTGTGTCAAGAAATTAGCACCAATACTCTTGATAAAAGTCTCAATTGGTTAAAAGAGCAAGCTAACAATTACAAACTAAATTATCTATTAGCCCATGCTGAAGATGGAGTAATTTGGGGAAAGCTCGATGGCGATAAACTAACTACATCAAACGAGGCTTTTCCCGATGAAAAGTTACCGGAACTCAGATTAAAAACCCTTCAGCAATGTCGAATTTTTGGAGAAAAGGGAGAGGTTTTATTGTGGGGAACTGCTAATGGTTGGAAAGCAAGAGTTATTCAACATTTAGACTCGTGGCAACCACAAGAAGACCCTAAAGAAATTCCTGGAGGTGAGTTGAAATGTTTTAAAATTCCAGGTAACGATGATGTTTTAGAACTGATTGAAGAGCATCACATTCTTTGGGGAACTAAACCAAAGGGTGAAGAAAAAAAAGGGTTTACTTTAATGCTAGATGGTTCTGAAGGATTAAAACACGCCGTTCCTTTGACGGGAATTAAGTTTAAGAAAAAAGAAGAATTATACCGTCCAGTGCGGTTGGTGGTTCATCATTATATCGATTATGATGATTCTGATGATGATGATTCTGATGGTTCTGGAGTTGCTAAAATTTCTCTCAGTCGTCTCGTAGAATTAAAACAAGATACTCAAAAGGATTGAGCAAAAATCATTATTTTGTCATTGCGAGGCGGCAGGAAAACCCGTTAAGTTTTTGAGGAAACCGTCAAACCAGCCGTAGGCGAAGCCTTCTCGCAGAGTAGCAATCTCATAAAGTTATCAAGATTGCCACGGGGGGCATAACGACTAAACCAAGAAGTTAACTCTTATCCACTCCCCCTCGCAATGACAATTTAGAAGTAAGTGCCATTTTATTAAAGGAGACAAATAACATGAATTATCCCAAACAGATTAGAAACGTTCCAGAAGATAAAAGAGCGATCGCTCCCTACAATTTTGTAGAGTTGCCCGACCGAGTGGTTGAGGCTCAAGTGCAGTGCGATGGTAAACTACGGGAAAATGACCGATATTTTAGCAATCGTAACACTGGCAAAATTGAATGCACTTTAACAACTTCATCTCCCCTTTATACCCGCTGCGCAATGAGTCTTGAGAATTTCCAAGAATACTCAGAACCTCCTAAAAATATGACAAAAGAGGAAAAAAAAGAGTGGGAGGAAAAGAGAAAAGGCATTTTGGCTCCTTTCTTTAGCTATTCTGCTGATGGTTTACCTGTTATTCCTGGGAGTAGTTTGCGGGGAATGTTGCGGACTTTAGTAGAAATTGTCAGCTTTAGTAAAATAGATCGAGTCTCTGGGCAACAACGCTTATTTTTCCGGGCGGTAGCATCAAACCCGAAAAAAGAATCTTGGGGTGACGAGTATAAAAAGTACGTTCGTCCTAGCAAGATTGAGGCTGGCTATTTAAAAAAAGATAGTCAAGGATGGTACATTCATCCAGCAAAAAAGGTTCAGGGAAAAACCTTTGTTTGGGTTAAAGAAAATGATGTAAATTTACCAGATTTTAAAAAGTTTAATGACAAATGCTATAAACCTCAATATGTTGATGCTAGCTGTGTTAATAATTTTTATCAAGACAGCAACCGTTTTTTTACTCCAAAAGTTAACGCTCTACAACCTTCTTCAAACAAAGGTGTGCTAGTTACCAGCGGTAATATGAAACAAGCCGATGAGCCTTCACCGCGTCGGAATCATTGTCTTGTTTTTGAAGAGGACTCTACCCCAACTAAATATAGAATTGAAGAGAGAGTTATTAAAGATTACTTAAATGCTTTAACTGACTTTCAAAAAGAGCCGCCGTTTACGAAAGAAGATGGAATGTTGAAGCAGAATAGACCTGCATTTTATCTTCCTCCTGAAGCCAACAGTCAAAATGTTTTGGGCTTTTTTGGTCAAAGTCCCAATTTTCGTATTCCTTATTCCCCTAATGACGATGGTCATGCAACAACTGTAGTAGATTTTATTCCTAAAGAACTCAGGAAACTAGACTTTATAGACATAGCCGATGCAATTTTTGGTTGGGTTAAACAGGAATCGGAAGAGGAAAAATTGCCAAAAGATTTTCAGAAGGAAAGAGCAGGCAGGGTGTTTATTACAGATGCTTTATTCCAAACGGCTCAAAATGGTATCTGGTATGAAAAAGAACCGTTGACACCCAAAATTTTATCAGGGCCAAAGCCAGGCTACTTTCCGCACTATTTAGTTCAAAAAAGTGCCGATCCTAAAGAACTTTTACACTATGCAAATAAAGGAGAAACAGTTATTCGCGGTCATAAACTTTATTGGCATAAGGATAACAATCCCAATTTTAAACATCCCACCCCTGAAGATGAAAACATACAGTCTCAAATAACGAAAATAAAACCAGTAAATAAGGAAGTAACTTTTAAATTCGATATCCACTTTGAAAACCTAACCCCTGTTGAATTAGGTGCGTTAATGTGGGTACTCGATATCGCTCAAGATGATGCTTACCGTCTCAAACTCGGTATGGGTAAACCTTTGGGAATGGGGGCTGTGAAAATAGAGAGTAAGTTGTTTGTGAGCGATCGCCCCCAACGATATACAACTCTATTTAATGGTAACAACTGGGAAACAGGAGAAACTCTTGAAGAAAAACCAGATTACCACGAGTTGTTTGAAACATATATGTTAGAAAAACTCCAACAAACAGGGGAGTTCAAAGATATTCGTCGAATAGATATGCTGCTGAAAATGTTAAGTTGGTCGGGACCTCAAAACACAGAAGCAGCGACTCGGTATATGGAGATTGAGCGAGAGATTAAAAAGGGTTACATTCTCAATGCTAAACCCGAAGAGAGTAAGACGCTTAAAGGTGATAAGGTCAATGAATACACAAAACGTCCCGTACTTCCAACTCCATTGGATGATATCGAAGTAACATTAGAGACCGCTCGCTCTTCACCACCAAAAAAAAAGACTAACGACCCGCAGGAATCAAGATTTTCAAAAGGAAAAATAGTGGATGCCGAGGTTATTGAAATCGGCGGAACAAAAGAGATAAAAAAAGGTAAAAAAACTAAGAAGAGGAAAATCATTACTTATCAAATAGAGGGCTCTGATTGCCCGTCAACGGAGGAAGTTAGCGAAAACAAGAACGACTTGAAACTAGGGGCAACCCAGAAAGTTATTATTAAAAAAGTGGTTGGTAATAGCATTAAAACAGTGAAGCGGCTTGAATCAGATACCGATCGCCCCACCCCCAACTAACACTAACTGAAAAAACCCAACCATGAACTTTGCCCCTCGCTTTCAATACACTAACGACCTGGCGCGACAATTAGGCATAATTGAAGGAGCCCGCGCCGTCATCGAGGTGTTACCCTTACCACCCGATACCGCCCTACGCTTGCGCCACGATGCCCGCCAAAGAAGCACCCGCAATTCTACGCAAATAGAAGGTAATCCTTTAGACGAGGCAGGGGTTCGCAAAGCGATCGCGGCGGGCGATCGCCAAGGCACCAAAGCAGAACAGGAAGTCCGCAATTACTGGCGGGCCCTCGACCGAGTGGAGGAATTTGCCGAAAACGAAAGCCCTATATCAGAAGCGTTTGTTCGAGAATTACATAGTATCGTTATCGTGCGCGATCGCGGACGCAGGGGCAGTCGCAGCAAATATCGCATCGTGGAATGTCCCGTCGTAGATACTCTCACTCGCAGAATCGATTATGCCCCACCGGAACCGGCAGACGTTCCCGTATTGATGGAACAACTGGTGCGCTGGTTGTCTTCACCAGAAGCGATCGCCCTGCCAACTCCCATCCGCGCCGCCATCTTAACCCATCGCTTTCTCAGCATTCACCCCTTCGACGACGGCAACGGTCGCACTGGCCGGCTGTTGGCGACTGCAGAACTGTGGCGGTCTAGCTATCGGATGCGGGGATTTTTCTCCTTCGATGAATATTTTAACGCCGATCGCGATCGCTACTACCAAAACCTCCAGATGGGTTTGCCGGTAAACTTCTACGACGGTCGCCACGATCCAGACCATACCCCTTGGCTGCTCTACTTTGTAGAAACAATGGCCCGCGCTGCTGACGAATTGCAAGCCAAGGCAAAATCTCTCTATCGAGGAACTACTCCGGGGGAGCCATCTTGGCAGTCCCTACCGCGCCAACAACAACAAGTCCTTACCCGCCTGCAAGCAAGAGTTATCGATAAAGCCGAAAACCCTTTTGCCATAATCCCTTCCGACGTTCGAGCCTGGTTCGGAGTATCGGCCCCCACTGCTCGCGAGTGGCTGCAGCAGTGGAGTGGCGATGATTTTGCCGAACCGGTGTTGACTGCCTCTGGAACGCGAGTGAGAAATTATACTCTTGCCCAAAAGTGGATTGTCGAGTTTTTTCAAGAAAGTTAGTTAGCAGCGGATAATGCAAGCTAATTTAATATATAGATTGTTGATGCGCGATAAAGTTAGCTTGGTAATTAATATTGCAAAAACCATTAAAAACTTACTATAATAATACTTTAATTTTTTACCACAATTCATAAAAAAAGTATGAATTTTAGTAAAAAAAGCCGTCAATTTTTTTCAAATAACGGAAGTGGGTGTGGCAAAATAAGGTAAGCGAACAACCGGTGTTTTCGGCAAAAATGGCCACTTTTTACGAAAAATTAACGTTTGAGGCTGGTGGGCCGGGAAAAATAACGGAAGTCAGCGCTAAAAAATAACGTCAATTAATTCGACGGTTGAGGGCCATTTTTGCCCCTAATTTAATGATACAATTTTAGCAGTAGGTTGGGTGGAGCGAACCGCAACCCAACATTTAGTTAGTATAGTTTGTAGTAATCGCTAAAGCGATGCCCGATGAACTTATATCGCTAAAGCGATTACTACTAACAGCAGTTAAAGCGTAAGGTGCGCAATGCGCACCCTACAAATTCAGTAAGGTGCGCGTTGCGCACCCTACTAGCTAGATGAAGGAAAATCGTAGGTCGGGCTCCGTGAAACGCAACCCAACAAGTCGGTACCTTATTACTACGCAAGTTCTAAGGTGCGCGTTGCGCACCCTACAAATTCAACTAACACTTATGAAAGATGACTCAAAAAGAAGTTAGACATATTCTCGGTTTATCTGGCGGTAAGGATAGCACCGCTTTGGCAATTTTGCTCCATCAAGAAGTGCCCCAGATGGAATATTTCTTTTGCGATACTCACAAAGAATTGCCCGAAACTTACGAATATTTGGACCGCATTAAAGCTCGTTTGGGGATAAACATTCACTATCTGGAGGGCGATCGCGGTTTCGACCACTGGTTGGCCATTCACGGCGGGTTGCTTCCTTCCCCCAAAACGCGCTGGTGTACCGCACAAATGAAAATTAAACCTTTGGAAAAGTTTATCGGCGATGATGATGCGATTAATTATGTCGGCATTCGGGCCGATGAAAATCGCGAGGGTTATGTTTCTACTAAACCTAATATTAGACCGGTTTTTCCTTTTAAAGAACTAGGAATGGTAAAAGCAGATATTATTCAGTTATTAGAAGAAAGCGGGATAGGTTTGCCGAAATATTATCGGTGGCGCAGTCGTTCGGGTTGTTTTTTCTGTTTTTTTCAGCGCAAATATGAATGGGTAATGTTAGCAGAAGAACACCCAAATTTATTTGCCGAAGCTGTTAAATACGAACAAGAACATAAGGATGGCAGAAAATATACTTGGATTCATGGGGAGAGTTTATTGGAGTTATTAGAACGCAAGGAAGGCATAATCGCAGAACACGAAAAAGCAATGGCGCGGGAGGAGAAAAAAGCGGCGGAGAAAAAGCAGTCTTTGGCGGAAGTTTTAGAGTCGGTTTTGGATGACGAGGATGACGATGTGCCTTGTTTTGCTTGTCATTTGTAATAATTAAATAGATAAAATACCAGACAACTCAACCGGGTGCATCTCAATTTTGAGGAAAACCTACAATTCAACGCTTTTTGCTAATTGCTAATTGCTAATTGCATGGTTCTAGAACGCAATTAGCGATTAGCGATTAGCGATTAGCGATTAGCCATTTTCTAT
>CAZUCT010000059.1:0-28639 GCA_964619285.1 uncultured bacterium
ATTCCCCATTCCCCATTCCCCATTCCCCATTCCCTATTCCCCATTCCCTATTCCCCATTCCCCATTCCCCATTCCCCATTCCCTATTCCCCATTCCCTATTCCCCATTCCCCATTCCCCATTCCCCATTCCCTATTCCCCATTCCCTATTCCCTATTCCCAAAACTATGATAGAAATACTCACTCCAGAACAAGAGGCGTTGTTGCCAATATATAAAGATAAATGGAGGGCGATCGCTTTAAATACGGAACCGTTAGATAGGGAGAAGGCGAGGAGGGCGATCGGTGCCACTTACAACCTTTTAGGCAAAAACGAACCTCAGATAATTTTATGTAAAAATATAGCTACGGCTTTTAAAACTTTAGAATACGAACCGATAAACGATTTAGGGGGGCAATTAGGGGTTACTTTGGAAAAGGAATTGATAGAAAAGCAGGAGTTAGAGTTATGGAAACCGATAAGATTGCTGCTTTGGCGACAGTTGGAATATTTTTTTATCGATACTTTTCTGGAGGAGTTAGATCGGGAGATAGGAAGGGAACCTTGGGATTATGATGAGTATTGGAATTACATCGACCCTTTTTATTTTGCTTGTTATGGGAGTTTGTTTGATTTCAGTATTGGTGTTTTAAATAGTTCTTATAATTCGGTGAGGTGGGAGGTTTTTAAGTCTTTGGCGATGAATTGCGGGGGAATTTTTCCTTACGAGAATATTTGCGTGGTTTCTGTTAGTAAGGGTTTGGGTTAAAGGGAGTTAATTTGATTAACAATTTGAGTGTTGTTAAATTAAAATTGATTTGTAGGGGGAAAGCATTCTGGGGTTATATCGGCTAAAAAAGCAGCATATTTGATGTCAGAATGGTTTGCCCCGGTTTCTGGTTTGACTTTTTGAGGAGAAATTGGCATAACTGGGCGAGTTTGTAGTCTAAATTACAAAAGTTTTAGTTAGTTTGAAACAAAGTTTTTTTGCACCTAAGCGACTAAAATAATGAGGTGCATCTTATTTTTGTAAAAGCGGGTGGCAGTCTTTGGCCTCATTTGCGATAGAGATTTTTTGATACGAGTACGGGTATGAGTTAAGAATTGGACCAAAGGAAGCAACGCCCCAATAACAGATGGAAAATCAACCGCTAACTATGGAGAAATTATGTCTAATACTGAAATGAGCGATGGGGATATTTCCCAGCTAAATCGCAGGCGTTTTATGAAGTTATCTGCTGCTGGCGTTGTCTCTTTAGCGGCGATGGAACTGTTGCCGGGGACGACTAAGAGTGCTAGTGCGAGTACGACAAATGGTAAGTTTGAAGAAAAGTATCAAATTTTCGTGCCTGTTGAGAATGCCCGATGGGGTGGGAGTCAAGCTATAACTTTGCGATCGGGCGATACTATTGAGGTTAATCTTCCCAGGCGACTGAGAGAAAACTCTCGCTTCACAGTTAAAGGAGTCGGTTTTGAAGGAAACGACGTGACTTTAATTTGTCAAACTCTTTACGACACCAACGGAACAACTGGTGACAGTATTGACGGGGAAATCAATCTAACTAACTTCATCAAGGGTAAACTGACGAAAGACCGTTGCAACGCCATTTACCAATCTTTGGAAGATGGTAAATTTGTTCGAGATTTAGCGGCGTTAGACTTGCTGGATTATGTAGTAGAGTCTTCCAAGTTGGATGAAAGCATTCGCAAACGGTATTCGATCGCCAGTAACAATTCTCGTTTGAAAGGAATAGAAGAGGCGATCGCGGATGCCTTGGCAAGATCGGAGTTAGACGAAGAAAGGAAAAAACGTATCAAAGGAACTTACGAGTACGTTCGCGCTGGCGAACCAGTTCCAGATTTTGCAGCATTAACAGATTTGAATGCTATTGTTGCGGGTTCTAATCTACCCCAACAACTGAAGCAACTTTACTTAACGGCCAGCGCTAAATCTAAGGCAGTTACCGTGGACTTTATCATCGTTCAGTTGATTAATCAAAAACTGAGCGGTCAAACAAGGGATGACTATTTATCGGTTTGGAAGAAAGTTCGCGATGGCAGCAAAATTTCTGAAGGAGAAGAAAAAACCTTAGAATCCCTAGATGAATTTATAGAAAATTCTGAGATTGCAGAAACCAGTAAAACGCTTTATTTAGTAGCCCGTGTTTTGGGCGAAAAAAGCGGCTCGCAAAAGGATCCTCTTCAGGAAGCGATCGAGAAAAGCAACAAACTCACGGACAAGGAAAAACATATCTACCATCTGGCTCACAGTCTAGCTGTTAAGGGCGAGTCAAACGAACAAGCTGAGAGGGAAATTGTCCAGTATGCAGTAGCTAAATTCCACAGCGATTTGAGCGAAGCGGAGGAAAAGGCAGAGGAAAAAGATTTTGCCGAGTATGCAAAACTTATAGCGGCTAAATTGATGGAATGGCTTATCGTAAAAGCTGACATTCCTCCAAGGTATCAATGGGCCTCTCTTGCACTTGTCGGGCTAGTTATTGAAGAGAAAGGGTCAGATGTAGCAGGGGCTGCTGCTGCCGCATTAGTGCCAACAACAACAAGCGCTCTCAGCGCCTTGGGAGCAGAAGCGGGAACGGGTATTGCTATCAGTAGCTTAAGCGGCGGTGCGGCTACCACTGCAACTTTAGCTGCTTTAGGGGGCGGCTCTGTTGCTGCCGGCGGTTTGGGAATGTTGGGTGGCTTGGTAGTAGTAACTGGTGGTGCTGCTTTAATTGGTGCTGCCGGACTGCTGTCGGTGGCTTTGCTAACCCAAATGGACGGAGAAGACTATGTAAACTTGGGAATTGCAGGGGCACTGGGAGTTTTAACCAGTGCAACTGTAGCCCTTGCTGTTTGGACTGGTGCCGGTGCTTTGGGTGTCGCAGGTTCTCTATCGGGAGCGGCAGCGATTACTACCACCATCTCGGCTCTAGGTGGATTAGGTGTTATGACTGGCGGTGTGGCTTTCATTGCTGGCCTTACTGGCCTTGTTGTGTGGTCTTTTCTCAAAGGCAAAAAGTCACGGCACGATATGTTGAAAGAGCTAGAATCTCGTGCTTATATGTTAACCGAGCCGAGTGACGCTCCCGTGGTTGCTTTCATTCAAAAAAATCTGCCTAAAGAGTACGAACGCGAAGATGTCTATCTAGCTCCTGGCATTCCTCTGGACAAGCTTTCTAATGCCGTCTCTATGTATGGCTATCTCGATCCGGGAGAAAAAATTCTGGCTTTAATAGATACCAGCGGAAATCACAATGCTAAAGACGGCATCTTGCTGACCGATCGGGCAATTATCTGGAGGCCGGCGTATTCAGACGTTGAGTATGCTTACTACTCAAACTTAAACTCGTCTAGCTCTCGGAAAGTGTCTGAGACTATGTTTGAGAAGAGTTGGGACGAATGGAAATTTGGTCGTTTCCTCAACAAACTTCAAGAACAAGTGCAAGGATAGGCGATCGCTCTAAAAAAACCGCACCACCAAGGAGGAAGGGCGCATTCAGAGATTAAGAAACCCGGTTTTTTGAACAATACCTTCGCCATTTTTTGAGCGATGTTGCATGCCGCTTGCGCTTCGCCAACGCGCTTTTGGCCCCAGCAGAAACCGGGTTTTTGCGAAAAACCCGGTTTCTTAGGTGTCCGTGTCGATCGGATGTCGGTTTTAGCGGACACCAGAAACCCGGTTGGCAAAAAACCGGGTTTCTTAATCAATACCTTCGCCTCTGTGCGTCTCCCCGAATGGTGCGTCTGGTGCGTCCTACTTATAATTTTGGCGAAGGTATTGTCAAAGAAACCGGGTTTTTGCGACAGGGGGTTTTGAGAAACCGGGTTTTTTGGAAAAACCCGGTTTCTGGTGGGTGACGAAGTTTGGTTGCTAACCATTTTTGTTCGTCCGCCAACAACGCCAAAAAACATCAGATTAAACGTGGGGGCCACCGGCATTGCATTCGGACAGAAACATTTATGCTTTTTATCGACACTTACCGCCCGAATGCTGTTGCCCCTACAAATTCCTCGAATGCCTAACCCTGAGATTAAGAAACCCGGTTTTTTGGACAATACCTTCGCCATTTTCTTGTAGGTCGTGCGGACCTCTGTGGAACCCGACGTATTTGTTGGGTTCCGTTTCACAGGAGCCCAACCTACGAATGGTATTTTTTTATTTTGGCGAAGGTATTGTTGGAAAAACCGGGTTTCTGGGGTGGCGGGTTGTTCGCATTTTCCTGGCAAGTTACTGACAAGTAATTCTATTTCTATATCGTTCAATTTTTGCGCTACAACTTTTGAAGTTAGCCCCAGAGTTGCCATGGCTTGACCTAACTCTATTAACCGTTCGTCTTCGGTTTTTTGCCAATGATTAATTTCCGAGAAAAAAATTGACTGGCAGAAGTAAACTTAACGTTAGGTCCGTCTAACTTCAAAGCGCCAGAATCGTAAGTAGCCTCCAAAGTTTGTTTCAACAACAATAAAGGTTGAATAACGCTCGATTTTCCCGAACTATTGGCACCGGCAAGAATCGTCAGCGGACGCACTTCTATATTACACTCCGACTCCAGAGACTTATAACCAGTTATAAAAATATTCGTAATTCCCCGAAGGTTATCTTTTTGGTTGTGTTTGGCAAAAGACTCGTTCATAGTTTTTAGTAATTATTGATGATTGAAAGTTCTAAAACCCTATCTTATCAGATAAAAAAAGCGATCGCTCCACCATCGCCCTGCGGTATGATTTTTATTTTGCTTAAAAGTAAAACCATAAAGCAGATAAATAGTATGAATTAAGCTGCCTGGCCGATGGTTCCGATCTAATTAATGAAATTAATAATCAATAAGCTGGCCAAAAAGTAAAATTTTTAATAGTTATCCTCAATACAATTGTTTGATGGGGTTTTAGGCGGGTAGCTGTCAGAATTGAAAAAAAAGAAAAACTGACTTTCCTTTAATCTCGGGCCATTTACCTTGCGTTTGAAGTGGCCAGGAAAATGTTAAAAATTATGAAAAAATTCTAAAATCTGCAAAACTGGCTAAATGACATTGCTAAGATATTGAGAATAAATATTAATAAGCTTGAGAACAAAAATGAGAAAAGAATCGGATAAGATGGCAAGGTCTTGGGAGGAAAAGAGAGGCAGTTTTTGTCAGTCTGCCTCTAAAAGCCCTAAGAAAAAGGCTTCTACGCCGGCAAAGGTGGCAGTGGCTTTAGGCCTTTGTTTGTCTGCGGTGGCGGCGATCGCGGTGTGGCAGCGAGAACGAGAAACCCTCGCCATCCAGTTGCAAGAAAGTACGGAGAATTTGAGAAGCGCCCTACAACAACAAATAGATCGCAACCGAGATTTTACAGGGGATAATTTCTCGGCGGCAGAACTGCTGGAGGTAACTTTGCCCGGGCAAATGCTAAACGACCTCAATATTTACCTATACGAGGAGACACCAGAAGGTAAATCTCAACCCCTAGCATTGTACGAATTTAACACCCATACTCTCATTAGCGACTCGATCGCGCAACCAAAACTTTCTGGAAGGGGATGGCTTTGTCCGGAATTTAGCGTTCCTTCGAGCTCTTCGACAGGTAGAGCTTTTCGCCAACTCAGACAAACTCAGACAACGGGGGAACCTTGCAAGCGATCGCTCTCGGCGGGCGAACGCCAATGGTCTTTATTATTACTGCCAACCCCGGCATATTTGGCACCTTATAAATATTGGCAAAGCTGGGGAACTTTCCTCGGCGGTTTTATTTTAACGAGTCTGCTGGCAACCTATTTGTTAGTATCGGGGCGCTATACTCAACAGGTGGAGGAATTAGTAGAAGAACGTACCATGAAAGCTCAACAATTGCAAAAAGCTCTAAAAGAATTACAGGAAACTCAAGGGATGCTGGTTCACAGCGAAAAAATGTCTAGTCTCGGTCAAATGGTAGCGGGTATCGCCCACGAAATTAACAATCCAGTCAACTTTGTTTGTGGTAATATTGACTGCGCTAGCGAATATACTCAAGACCTGTTAAAACTGATAGAAATTTATCAAAAACATTATCCTCATCCCGCTGCCGAAATTGAAGAATTTATCTCAGAAATCGATTTAGATTTCTTAGCTGAAGACCTGCCAAAAATTTTAAATTCGATGCAAATTGGAGTAGATAGAATCTCCCAAATCGTTCTCTCGATGCGGAATTTTTCTCGTTTGGATCGAGCCGAAATGCAGGAGGTTGATTTGCGCGAGGGGATTGAAAGTACCTTGTTAATTTTAAACAATCGCTTTCAAGCAAAACCAGGTAGTTATGGCATTAAACTTGTTAAAGAATACGAGGATTTGCCTTTAGTAGAATGCAACGCCGGTCAACTGAATCAGGTTTTTATGAATATCGTTGCTAATGCAATAGATGCCATACAAAGCTACGACAAACAACGGTCCCACGAAGATAAAATAGCTAATCCCAGTTGGATTGCAATTAAGACATCTTTGGGCACTGCTTCTGGGAGTCCGGTTCGTTCCGATTATGTGACGGTGACAATTGCGGATAACGGCCCGGGGATTCCCGTTGAGATTCAACAGAAAATTTTCGACCCATTTTTTACTACAAAACCCGTGGGTAAAGGCACCGGTTTGGGGATGTCGATCGCTTACAAAATTGTCGTTGACGGACATGGTGGCACTCTTCGCTGTTGGTCGGAAGTTGGTAAGGGAACTGAGTTTAAAATCGACCTCCCCATTAAACAAGTTTCTAAGGAAAAAAAGCCTAATTCAATCGGGGTAGCAGTGGCTTAATTGGAAATGAGGAATTGGGAATAATTAATAAATTGTAGGTCGGGCTCCGCGAAGGGAAACCCAACAAAACACAAAGGCAGAATTTTTACAGCCATCAGAGGGGAGAACGCTACTTAACAAGGGCAATTCGTAGGAAGAGAAATCGTGAAAAATTGGAAGCCAAAATTAAAAAAGCCAACCCTCTTAGAGGCTTATGTACTAGCAATTTCGGAACGGAATTATCTCGAAAAAAAGTTACGAGAAACTCTGAGAGAATTATCGAGTTTAAAGTTAGCTTTAAAAGAAGCAGCAATTCTCGCGATCGCCGACTGTCACGGAAAGATTATTTACGCCAACAAAGCTGTATTTTTTAATAACAGTATGCCGGAAAGTGTTTTGAGGAAAGTGCAGTTAGAAACTGAATTAAAAACGGCGATCGCCCAAGAACAGTTTCAGCTAGAATATCAACCATTGGTATGGTTAAAAGATAGCTCTCTTGCTGGTTTTGAAGCTTTAGTTCGGTGGCAGCATCCAATCTTAGGAAACATTCCTCCTTGTCAATTTATTCCCATGGCTGAAGAAACAGGAGCGATTATCGAGTTAGGCGAGTGGGTATTGCGCCAAGCTTGTTGGCAAATGCGAAGCTGGCACGATAATTTTAGAGGAAAAACAACTAGAATATCCAAGGAAAACTTAGATATATCTGTAGCGGTTAATTTTTCGGCAAAGCAGTTTTTAGAACCAAATTTGCTGGAAAAAGTAGATAAGATTCTCCGAGAAACAGGAATAGATGCGAGCTGTTTAAATCTGGAAATTACGGAGAGTAGTTTTCTGGATGGCGAGGGAGCGATCGCTACTTTATGCCAGCTCAAAAAAAGAGGAATTAAATTAAGTATTGATGACTTTGGCACCGGTTATTCTTGCTTGAGTTATTTACACCGCTTTCCCATAGATGTTTTAAAAATAGATCGCTCTTTTGTTCGGTTACTGGGTAAAGGAAAAGAAACTGAGGAAATAGTGAAAGCCATCGTCACTTTAGCTCATAACTTGAATCTGGAGCTAGTTGCTGAAGGAATAGAAACAACTGCCCAGTTAGAGAAACTTCAGCAGTTACAATGCGAATACGGACAAGGATTTTTGTTCGGTAAAGCATTAACTCCTAAGGCTACAGAAGAGTGGATCGCTTCAGGATTGGATGCTAAACTATTTGATGCTCGAATTTAGGGCCTGAAAACAAGCAAGTTTTAAATACCAAAAAGAACAGCTAATGCACAACTATTCCTATTGCGATCGCCCCAAATTTGTAACAAGACGAAATGCGTCGGCAAAAATAGCTGCTGTCGGCGGTATCTGCCTGTCGGTTTTAGCAAGTATCGTCGTTTGGCAGTGGGAGAGAGAAAGACTCCAAAATCTACTGCACGAATATTCAGATAACTTTAAAGTTGCCTTAGAAGAAAGTATTGTTCGCTCTAGTATTATTGGCGACATAACCACCAAAGTAATTGTAGAAAGAGCTTTGCCGGGACAAACTTTAGACGAGTTCAATATTTACATCTACAAAACCTCGCCAGAAGGCGAAGTTCGCTCTCTAATATTTTATCAACCCAAAACTCACAATTATATCGATGTCGGAGACAAAAAACCCCAGCTAACCGGCAGAGGATGGCTTTGTTCGGAATTCAGTCCGCCCTCAAACTCTTCGGGCGGCAAAGCTTTCCGAAAACTGAGGCAAACCCAGACCGGCGGCAAACCTTGTACGCGGGAAATCAAAATAGGGAGCGATACCTACTTCTCATTGTTACTCCTGCCAACATCAGACTACCTCGCCCCTCACAAATATTGGCGAACTTGGTCGGTGCTTGGGGGCGGTTTAGCTTTAACCAGTATCTTGACAAGCTATTTGCTAGTCCTACAGCGCTATACAAATCGAGTGGAGGCGCAAGTAGAAGAGCGCACTGAGGAACTCCAAGAAAGCAACGAACGACTGCAACAGGCCAACTCGCAACTGCAACAGACTCTAAAAGAGATTCGCTGGCTCAACGAAATGAGCGATCGCCTTCAAGCTTGCTATACTCGGGAACAAGCTTACGCGATCGTTTCCCTATATATGGAACAACTGTTTCCCGACCTTCCCGGGGGAGTATTTGCCATTAGCGAATCGAAAAATTTTCTCGAAGAGATGTCGAGTTGGGGGAAAGGAAGTTCCATCCAAAAGCTTTTCTCCCCCGGTGACTGCATGGCCCTGCGGTTGGGTCAGCTATATGCGGTGGGAGACGATCGCTGCGGGGCACTTTGTAAAAATGTGAATCGCCCCCATCCCTCACAGCATTGCTGCATTCCGATGGTGGCCCAGGGAGAAACTATCGGTTTGCTGCATTTTAGTTCCCCAGAAGGGTCGAAATTAACTCAGTCAAAACAAGAGTTAGGAACTACTGTTACCAAACAGGTAGCGCTATCTTTAGCCAATTTGAAACTAAGAGAGAGCTTGCAACATCAAAGCATTCGAGACCCCCTGACTAATTTGTTTAATCGACGCTATATGGAAACTTGCCTGGAGAGGGAGCTGCGTCGCGCTCAACGCAACGGTATGCCTTTGGGTATTTTAATGCTAGACTTAGATCGTTTTAAGCAATTTAACGATACTTTCGGTCACGATGCAGGCGATACCGTACTTCGAGAGATTGGCTTGTTTTTGCAAAAGCAGATTCGCGAGTCGGATATTGCTTGTCGTTATGGAGGTGAGGAGATTACTTTGATTCTGCCAGAGACATCTTTGGATATATGTCGGTATCGCGCCGAACAAATTCGAGAGGGGGTGAAGCATCTCAACATTCAGCATCGCGGTCAGTCTTTGGGGGTTGTGAGTTTCTCCATCGGGGTGGCGGCGTTCCCAGAACACGGCCTGACGGGGGAGGCTGTGGTGAAAGCCGCCGATGCTGCTTTGTATGCGGCAAAACGGGAAGGTCGCGATCGCGTAATTTGCGCTTCTGCTAGCGCGATCGGCAATACGTCTTAGATAGGTAATAAGTAATAGAAAACGCATCTACTGAAAACCAGATCGGAACGTCATCAAAAGGAAGACCGAAAATGAAAAAACAAACTATCGCTCTCATCGGCAACCCCAACTGCGGGAAAACTACAGTATTCAATAACCTAACAGGTTCTCACCAGACTACCGGTAACTGGCCGGGGGTGACAGTGGATCGCAAAGAAGGCTACTACAGCTATAACGGTCAAAAGATAGCAGTTATCGACCTCCCGGGAGTCTATTCCCTGGATGTTGAAGACTCGGAAACTGGCCTCGACGAAAAGGTAGCGCGGGATTATCTGCTATCGGGAGAAGCGGATTTAATCGTTAACGTTATCGATGCTTCCAACTTAGAACGAAATTTATATCTAACTACCCAACTGATAGAGATGGGATTGCCCGCGATCGCCTTTCTCAACATGATGGACCTGGCCGAAAGCGGGGGCCTCCAAATTAATCCCGAACTGCTGTCGCAACGTTTGGGATGTCCGGTATTGCAGGCAGTGGCGGTGCAAGATTTGGGAACCACCGAACTGCGAGATGCGATCGCCGAATCTCTCGAACGCCCGCCAGTGCCGAAATGCTATGTAATTTACCCCGCCGTCGTCGAAGAAGCGATCGCCTCATTAATGCCCTGGGTAATCGAATACTGTTGCGATACCCATGTCGATCCCCGTTGGACTGCAGTTAAACTGCTCGAATATCGAGACGATGCCCTGCCGCAGTTACCAACAACCGAATTAGACAAACGAGTAGTAAAGCAGCGGCGAAAAATCCATCAAACCTTAGAGGAAGATATCGATATTATTATTGCCGACAGCCGCTACAGTTTTATCCGACAACTGCTTCTCGGCGCGACCGATCGCACCCGGGAAGTCAGTTCCAGCATTTCCGACAAAATCGATTTAGTCGTCTTAAACCGGTGGTTGGGGATTCCCATTTTTCTGACGGTGATGTATCTGGTGTTCCTATTTACCATCAATATTGGCGGCGCCTTTATCGACTTCTTCGATATCGCCGCCGGCACGATTTTTGCTGGCGGTTTCGCAGTATTGCTGGAAAATCTCCGTTGGCCCGGATGGGCGATCGCCTTGCTGGCAGACGGTGCCGGCGGCGGCATCCAAACCGTTGCCACCTTTATCCCGGTTATCGGGTTCATGTTTTTGTTCCTATCATTTTTGGAAGACTCCGGTTATATGGCGCGGGCGGCCTTCGTCATGGATCGGTTGATGCGGTTCGTGGGGCTGCCAGGAAAATCCTTCGTGCCGATGCTTTTGGGTTTTGGCTGCAACGTGCCCGCCATTATGGCAACCCGGACATTAGAAAATCCTCGCGATCGCATAATGACCATAATAATGAACCCGTTCATGTCTTGCGGGGCGCGACTGCCAGTTTACGCCCTCTTTGCCGCCGCCTTCTTTCCAGTGGCAGGTCAGAACGTGGTTTTCGGCTTGTATATCATCGGCATCGCTGCCGCAGTATTTAGCGGTTTGGTCTTGAAAAACACCTTGCTGCAAGGAAAGTCGGCATCTTTAATTATGGAACTGCCCCCCTATCACATTCCCCAATTTAAGGGGGTGTTGTTGCGAACCTGGGACCGGTTGAAAGCGTTTTTGTTGAGGGCGGGAAAAGCGATCGTTTTGATGGTCATGGTGTTGGGTTTGTTAAATTCCCTCGGCACCGACGGTTCCTTCGGCAACCAAGATAGCGACAAGTCGGCATTGAGCGCCACTGCAAGAGCGATCGCCCCCGCCTTCGCGCCCATGGGCATCCGGCAAGAAAACTGGCCCGCTACCGTAGGCATCTTTACGGGGATTTTTGCCAAAGAAGTGATGGTGGGGACTCTGGACAATATTTACAGTCAGAAGGCCGAGGAAAGAGCGATGGCAGCATCGGATGCTGCTAGCAGTCCTTTCGAGCTCGGGCTCGACTTCTGGGGAAGTATCGGCAGCGCCTTCGCCACCATCCCCGGAAATTTGGCGGAAGTTCCCGGCGCGCTGCTAGATCCCCTGGGGCTGAACATCGGCGATGTACGGGAGTTAGAGGTAGCGGCATCGGAACAAGAAGTAGGGATGGGTACTTTTGGGGAAATGGCGAGGCAGTTTGACGGTAAAGCGGGGGCTTTTGCTTATTTGCTATTTATCCTGCTCTACTTTCCCTGCGTGTCTGCCACTGCAGCGGTTTACCGGGAGACGAATTTGGGTTGGACCTTATTTTCTGCCGGCTGGACGACCGGTTTGGCCTATTGGGTAGCGGTGATGTTCTATCAAACAGCGACTTTTGCCCGGCATCCCCTTGCTTCTACGTTGTGGATCGGATTTTTGACGGTGGCGATGGTCGGCGTTATTCTGACGATGAAAATGATTCGGCCTGTTGTTAGAGGTAGAGGTAATATTAATTAGAGAGCCGGTCAAGAAACCGGGTTTTTTCAAAAAACCCGGTTTCTGGCGGGTGAATTAGCCTTGAAAAACCGAGTTCTCGGATAACTTGACCGCCTCTCTAGTAGGTTGGGTTTCATTCCTCAACCCAACCTACTAAACTAAGTAGGTAGGCAAAAATATTTGCAGAAAATTTTCCCCGTGGAACAGACATCTTGTCTGTTCGGTATCTAATTAATTTTGCACTCCTACTTAAAACCAAACATATCCACAGAAGGAGACAACTTTTATGAAAGTAGAAATCTGCAACTTAGGAGTTATTAAAAAAGCCGAAATCGACCTCAAACCTTTAACCGTATTTATCGGGCAAAATGGGGAAGGAAAAAGCTGGACTGCTTACGCTATTTCGGCTATTCTGGGAGCCCGAGGTTTGGGAGAATATGCCCAAGCATATATCGAAGGCAAAACTCAACAAAAATATCCCCCTTTAGATGATGCAATTCGGCAACTAATGGAAGAGGGAAACGCCAAAATAGATGTAGTTAAATTTGCCGAATATTACGCCGAAATTTATCTCAACGATGTAGCCAGTTTCGCTCCAAAATTGATGCGTAACTTTATGAATAGTCGTCATCTCAGCTTTAAAAATTTACAAGTTAGCCTCAATTTAGCAGAATCAAAAACCAAATTAATCGAAAAAATAGAAGCAGCTTTTATCGAGAAAAAAATCTCTTTAAATCCCCAAACCAAGACAGCTTTACTCAATGCCCTTAAAGAATCCAAAGAAGCAAATTTATATTTCTACTCTTCAGGAAACTTTCTGGAGAAACTCCCAGGGCGATCGGTCAAAGAATTTGTCTGTAAAGAAGTTTTTCAGATAATCCATAAAGCCTTTTTTACCAATACCTATTTTTTCCCCACGGAAAGAACGACTTTTATCGGTTTTCCCCCCGGTGGAGCTTGGGAAACTAACGTGGAAACCACAGAATCCCTGTTAAACGGCATAGCCTTAATCGAACCGGTAAAACAATTATTAAAAACTATCGCGATCGCTTACCAAGAAAATTTAGTATGGCGAGAAGAACAAATAAATAATAATCCTCAAATAGGCGAATATCTGAAACTAGCCGATTTTTTAGAATCAGAAATTCTTCTAGGCAAGTTAAAATTTGAAACCTTCATACAGAAAAGACTCTTATTTCAACCCCTAGAAGAAGATATCGCCCTAGAAATGCCCGTAGTTTCTTCAATGGTAAAAGAACTTGCTCCCTTAGTTCTCTATTTGCGTTATTTAGCCGAACCCAACGACTTGCTAATAATCGACGAACCAGAAATAAATTTACATCCCTCAGTTCAAGTAGAAATAGTAGAATTTTTAGGGATGTTAGTTAATGCCGGCTTGAACGTTTTAATTACCACCCACAGTCCCTACATAGTTGACCAATTAGTTAATACGATGAAAGCCGAAAAACATAGGGAAAAAGAAAAAATTAAAAACTTGTTTTACTTAGAAAGCTCTGAGGCTTTTATCTCCCAAGAGCTAGTATCGGTCTATTTCTTTAACGAAGGAACTACTCAAAACATTTTACGCGAAGATGGAACCATAGATTGGGATACTTTTAACGATGTTTTTGAGGATGGTATGCGACTCTATTCGCAATTGTTGACTGTGGAGGGTTAAGGTACAAAAATGCTATTCGATACTTTAATGTTAATGCCTTGTTTGCTCCCCGGTCAAACAAGTTTTAGAGAAGGGAAAACCCAAGTAATAATCCAACCGCAACTAGGGGAAACCATACTATTTTTTAACATCGACGATCGCTCTAATCCTCGCTGTAAATTCCGTCAATTGCTCTGGGGAAACAGAGAAGGAGAAAATATCTGCGACCTCATCATTTTTTATGCCAGAGGAGAAGAACGAATCGTTTGTTTTGTAGAGTTAAAAGACAATATTGGCGACTTGGGAAAGGCAACGGAACAACTCATCAATACCTATAACAGTTTTAAGCAACATTTAAAACTGTCTTACACGCCAAAAGCTTGCGTCTGTGCTTCTGGAGGTTCTCGACCCCAAAAACATCAAAATTACGAGCGAGAAATTACTAAGACTTATGGTCCAAATAATTTTTATATTGCCACCGAAAGCAATAACGATCTGGGAGATTTTTTGCGTGGTATGACACCTCAAAGGAAAGGAAAACGGAAAAAGAAACGACGGTAAGCCAGATGATGGCCAGCAACGCCCCAAAAAAAGGCCAAATTCTCATCAAAAAGTGGCCCAACGAGAAAAAAACTAGAAATCGGGCGTGGGACACTGTACAATCGGCAGTGTAAAGGATTATGAACGAGTCCCAATCTACCCATCTATGGATTTCTCAACTCTTGCCGCCCAGCTAAACGCGGGCACTATCCTGCCGGAAGGCATTGTCATTATTACCCTCCTGACAGTTCTCATGGGAGACCTCATCGGAGGGCGCAGTTCCCGGCAATGGACGCCCTACGCGGCCATTGCCGGCCTGCTGGTCGCGATTGTGGCCCTCTATTTTCAATGGGACGCCGCCAATACCGTCGGTTTTTTAGGTGCATTTAACGCCGATGCCCTCAGCATCGTCTTTAGGGGCATCGTCGCCCTCTCGGCAACAGTAACTATCCTGATGTCGATCGCCTATATCGAACAGACAGGCACGGCATTAGGAGAATTTATCAGTCTTATACTCACCGCCACCGTTGGAGGAATGTTCCTCTGCGGCGCGGACGAACTGATAACCATCTTCGTCGCTCTAGAAACTCTCAGTATCTCCTCCTACCTATTAACGGGTTATGCCAAGCGCGACCCCCGTTCTAACGAAGCGGCCTTAAAATATCTCTTAATCGGCGCCGCAAGTTCCGCAGTCTTTTTATACGGTCTTTCCCTATTGTACGGACTGTCTGGAGGAGAAACCAAATTAGAAGCGATCGCCACCAACCTCGCGACCCAAGGTCAATCCCTCGCTTTAATCGTCGCCCTAGTCTTCGCGATCGCCGGTATCGCCTTCAAAATCTCCGCCGTACCCTTCCACCAATGGACCCCCGACGTTTACGAAGGCTCCCCGACTCCAGTGGTCGCCTTCCTCTCCGTCGGTTCCAAAGCAGCCGGTTTCGCCCTCGCCATCCGCCTGTTAGTCACGGTATTTCCCCTCGTCTCCGAACAGTGGCACTTTATCTTTACCGCCCTCGCCGTCCTCAGCATGGTCTTAGGTAACGTAGTCGCCCTCGCCCAAACCAGCATGAAACGCCTGCTGGCATACTCCTCCATCGGTCAAGCCGGTTTCGTTCTCATCGGTTTGCTCGCAGGCACCCAAGCGGGTTACTCCAGCACGATGTTTTATCTGTTGGTTTACCTATTTATGAACCTCGGCGGTTTCGCCTGCGTTATCCTCTTCTCCCTGCGCACCGGTACCGACCAAATTAGCGAATATGCCGGTTTGTATCAAAAAGACCCCCTACTCACTTTAGGACTGAGCGTGTGTTTGCTCTCCCTGGGAGGCATTCCGCCCCTGGCAGGATTTTTTGGTAAAATTTATCTGTTCTGGGCCGGTTGGCAAGCGGGATTGTACGGTTTAGTTTTGTTGGGTTTAATTACCAGCGTCGTTTCCATCTATTACTACATTCGCGTAGTTAAAATGATGGTAGTAAAAGAACCCCAGGAAATGTCAAAAGTTGTCAAGAATTACCCCCCCATTCGCTGGAATCTTCCCGGAATGCGGCCCTTGCAAGTTGGGTTAGTTCTCTCGGTTATAGCAACATCTTTAGCCGGTATTTTGGCAAATCCTTTGTTAACCGTAGCTAACAATTCTGTGATTAAAACGCCAGTTTTACAAGCGGCGATCGCTCCTCTAGTTGAAGTAAAATCGGTCGCCCAAAATTCTAATTTCGATGCTCCCGAGATTAATTAGCTTTTAGCTAAATTAATAAATGCGCCTAAATTCTCAATATTTAGGCGCGTTTGCGTTTACTTTTTAAATCGTTAAGTAGGTAGGCAAAAATATTTGCAGAAAATTTTCCCCGTAGAACAGACATCTTGTCTGTTCGGTGTCTAATTAATTTTGCACGACTACTTAATAAAGAAGATGTCTAAATTCGTACCATATAAACCTTTAGTATTGCGGTTATTTCACGGAGTCAATGCTTTTTTAGCAGTTGCCTCTTTGATTACCGGATTTTTAGTTTACGACAGTTGGGATGGCCGATTCGGTCAACTCTCTTTAACGGTCAAAAACCGCGCTTTAATCGACATCCACGGCACCTTTGCTTTTTTGCTTTTTTGGTTGTTTTTAGGGTTTTTAATTGTCAACCTCAAACTGGGCAAAAAGTATTTAATTAAATCGGAAGATTTAAGCAAGCTGAATCTTAAAGTAGGTGAAAATGTTTGGTGGTATCGCCTGCAAAGAGTAGTTAATACAACTATTCTTTTAGCCCTAATCTTATCCGCAGCTACCGGGAAAATGCAGGACGAAAACTGGTTGCCCCAAGGAGAACTAAACCATATTTGGTACTACCTCCATTTAATCGCTTGGCTGATAATGTCAATCGCCTTATTGACTCATTTATTAATGAGCGCCAAAGTAGGAGGAAAAACTCTATTTATCTCCATGTTTAACAACAAATATCGACCTCAAGATAATCCGAAATTATGGCCGGATAAGATTCGCGCTTGGCTGAAAAATCCAAGATGGTAAAATCGGGGATTTTATAACTTTAATAAAGGGTGCGTTTGCCGCACCCTTAAAATTATTTTACGGTGATTTTACGGTGATTTTACGGTGTCGGTACTTCGATTATTTCTGTATCGGCAATCATCTGACCGTTGTGCGCTAAATCGTCGTGATTGTTGGCATTCAGGGTGACAGTAATTTCATTAGTACCCGGCTGTAAATTGTCGAGATAATACCAATTGCCATAAAGTCGCGTCACCTTTTCCCCATTAATAAAAAGATGGGCGTGGCCTTCGGAAAAACTTTCACCTTGATTGACATTTTCCGGGGCTAATTTAAAATTAGAAGTTTTTATTTCCAAGTTCCACCCCTTCATAGAATCTTTAGTCACGATTAAATCAACTTCTGGAACCGGTTGACCCGCAGGAATTTCTAATTGTTTGTGACCGTGACCGTAATCGTTGCCGTGACCTTGATGGGCCATTTCGCTGCCGCCGTGAGAGCCGTGTTGGCCCTTATTCGCCATATTTTGAGTAATTCCTATTCCAAGAAAAAGGCCGGTAAATATGGCTATAGCGTTAGATGCAATTAGGAACTTTTTGTCCATCTTAGTTGAGTTTGAAAATACAAATTTAAGTTACCATAGCACATAATTGAGTAAGGTGCAACTGGCGCATTGCAGTTAGAGTAGCAATGCGCACCTTACAATTAGAGGAAAAAATCCATGAAAGTAGAATCTATTTCAATTCAAAATTTCAAGCTATTTGAAAACTTAGAAGTTTCATTTACAAATCCAATTTTGGAAGAGGTCAGCCATCGTTTTTTAATCTTAGGAGATAACGGCACTGGAAAGACTACTTTATTGCAGGCGATCGCTCTCCCACTAGCATTAGCAACCAGACAAATTTCTGAAGTCAAAAATTTTGATTGGATCGGATTTCTTCCAGGTCGTTACTGGCGGTGGGGGCCTCCCCATATCGAGCTGGAAATTTCGTTTGAGGAGGAAGAAATCGAAGCAACCCACGCCATATTTAAAAAGTGGCATGATGCGAGAAATGGCGAAAGTTTATTAATCGAACCAGGTGACAGTAAATTAGTTCGATTAACCTTAGATGGCGAAAAGTGTCTTGCTGGAACCGGGCCGGAAAGATTTCAATTTTTAGGACGCTATTATGCCAAAGAACTATTAAAAACCGACCCATCTATTCGTTTAGAATTTTCTAAACTTCCCGGGATTTTTTGGTTTGACCAATGGAGAAATCTAGGTTCTAATTCCCCTAAAAATAAAACCGATAAAGAAATAATTGAAAATAGCAGTCGAGTTTTCTTTGAATTAGGTGTAGCTGGTTTGCGAAAATATCTAAACGGCTGGAAATTTGCACAGTTAACGAAGAATTATAGCGTCGATTATTTGACAGAATTAGAAAAACTTTATCAACAAACATTTCCCGCTAGAAAATTTGCTGGAGTAGAGCCCATGCCGGGAACTGATTCCCCCAGTCCCGAAGATTACTACTTTTTACTTACTGCTGGAAACCGCACTTACGACATCGAAGAAATGTCCGCTGGAGAACAATCAATTTTTCCAATTCTCTATGCTTTTGTTAGACAACAAATTGCTTATTCGGTGGTATTGATTGACGAAATCGACCTCAATTTGCATCCGCCAGCAGCACAATCTTTAGTCAGTAAATTGCCGAAAATTAGTCAAAGCTGTCAGTTTATTTTTACTACCCACTCTAGAGCTGTCAGCGATATTATGGGCGAAAGCGAAACTTACCGTTTATCTGGAGGTTCGATATGCCTGTAAATATTTTATATTGCGAAGGCGGGCGGAAAAGCTTCGATTTCTTATTGGCATAAGCAACTCTCCAGAAAATGTCTGGGAATGGCTGCCAGAATGGGCAGAACTGCAACAACTGATTATTAGCTCAAATTTATAGGTCTTTTAACGAGGAAAAAATCCATGAAAGTAGAATCTATTTCAATTCAAAACTTTAAACTCTTTGAAAACTTGGAAGTTTCATTTACAAATCCAATTTTGGAAGAGGTCAGCAATCGTTTTTTAATCTTAGGAGATAACGGCACTGGAAAGACTACTTTATTGCAGGCGATCGCTCTCCCACTAGCATTAGCAACCAGACAAATTGCCTCCGTAGCAGATTTTGATTGGATGGGATTTCTTCCGGGTCGCTATCAAAATAATGGTAATTGCCGCATCGAGTTAAAGGTATTATTTGAAGACGAAGAAATAGAAGCAACAAAAAAAGTAGCTAAAAGATGGTATGAATCCCTGCCAGATGAATTTAAAAAAGACCGGGATTTTGTCAAACCTGGCCATAGTAAATCTGTCCGAGTAATTCTCAACGATGAATATTGGAAAGCGGGCAGCAACGAAGCAGAAAGCTTGCAATTTCTCGGTCGTTTCTACGCTCAAAAATTGCTGAAGAGCGACCCATCTATTCGACAAGAATTTCCCAAACTTCCCGGCATCTTTTATTTCGACCAATTTCGACAAAAACAGTTGAAAATTGTCGGAGTCAAATTAATAAGATGGTTGGCGATTATCAAAAAAATTTGAAAGAACCAGAAACAGGCGTGTTAGAAATATTTGATAATCTTCTTGACGACTGTCGGCAAGGAGAGAGATTTCAAAACTTTTTGACTTTTTTCTCCGGCAAAGATTTGCTCTGGGGAATGCAGAAAGAATTGCGGTCTTTTGACTTTAAATCTCCTATTGTCTTTAGGGAAAAAGTCAAACAAAATATTGAGGAATCAAATGAAGATATCTGGGAATGGCTGCCAGAATGGCACCGACTTCGAGAATTAGTTAGCAATTCGACCTTCTAAATTACCTGTTACCTATTACTCATTACCTATTACCTATTACCTAACTATGACTTTATCTTGGAACGAATTTCAACCAATAGTAGCGATCGCCCCTACTCCCACGGCCTACAAACTCCTAAAACCCTTTGCTACTTCCTCTGGGGCGACTATCTGGATCTCCCAAAGTTGCGCGGAGGCGATCGACAACCTCACAGTTACCACCCAAATTTACCAAGGTTCCCTCAAACAAAACTTGCCGGCTTTGTGGGAAAGCACTAGGGCCTTAGTTTTCTGTCTCGCCACTGGGGCGGTAGTGAGATTAATCGCGCCCTTGCTGGAGGATAAATCTCGCGACCCCGCCGTGATGGTAGTCGATGAGGCGGGGAAATTTGTGGTGAGTTTGTGCGGCGGACATCGGGGCGGGGCCGATAAATTAGCAGAGGCGATCGCTCTCCAACTCAACGCCACTCCTATTATTACCGGCGCCTCCTCCAGTTTGGGATTGCCCGCAGTAGACCTGTTGGGCGTTCCCTTCGGGTGGCATCGCGGTTCGGGAGATTGGACTGGCGTTAGCGCCGCCGTCGCCAAAAGTCTGCCAGTAGAAGTTTTTCAAGAAATCGGTTCGACTCTCTGGCAGCAACATCTACCTCCGGGGCATCCGTTTCGCTTTGGCGAACTCCAAGATACGTTTTCCCCAAAAGGCAGGATTTGGATTAGTTTTACCAAACGGCAGTTTTCGCCAGAGTCCGATTTTCCCAAAGTGCAATGGCATCCGCGAGTGCTTTGGGTGGGAGTCGGTTGCGAACGGGGAACGTCCCAGAAAGCGATCGCCTCTGCTGTCGAAACCGTACTTCAAACCAACCATCTAGCAGAAGCGTCCGTAGCGGGCATCGCCACTATCGACCTCAAAGCGAACGAAGCGGGTTTGCTGGAGTTTTGCCGAGAAGGGGATTTGCCTTTGCGAACTTTTACCGCCGAAGAGCTGGCATCGGTGGAAGTGCCGACGCCTTCCAATGTCGTCGCCGCCGCCGTCGGAACTCCCAGCGTTGCCGAAGCGGCGGCAATGTTAGCGGCCTCGGAACCCGTTAAATCCCGTAAGACAGGCGTCTCGCCTGTCCCCGCTGCCAACCTACTCGTTACCAAACAGATCCGCCGATCGCCCGCAGAACCCGGTGCCGTCACCGTCGCCGTCGCGGTGGCGGTGACGGAATTTACCGGACGAACCGGCAAACTGTTATTAGTCGGCACCGGTCCTGGAACTTTGGAACAGATGACGCCCGCCGCCCAAACTGCGGTTAATCTAGCCGATGCAGTTATCGGTTATTCTCTCTATATCGATTTAATCGCGCCACTGCTTCGCCCGGGGCAAATTGTAGAGGCGATGCCGATAACTCAAGAACGACAGAGGGCCCAAAGGGCGATCGCTCTGGCCAATTGGGGGTTAAGCGTGGCGGTAGTTTCTTCTGGCGACTGCGGCATTTACGGCATGGCGGGGTTGGTGTTGGAGATATTGCGGGAAACCGGTTGGGATGGCAGGGTGCCGATGGTGGAAGTTTTTCCGGGGGTGAGCGCGGTGCAGGCGGCGGCGGCAAGGGTTGGGGCTCCGTTGATGCACGATTTTTGTACCGTAAGTTTGAGCGATTTGCTGACACCTTGGGAAGTCATCCAGAAGCGTCTGGAGGCAGCAGCGATCGCCGATTTTGTGGTGGCGCTTTACAACCCTCGCTCCCACAAACGCATCGAACATTTAGTTAAAGCGCGAGAGATTTTTCTGCAACACCGCCCCAAAGAGACTCCCGTGGCGATCGCTCGTTCTGTTTATCGCGACGACGAGCAGATTACTCTTACTACTTTGGAGAAAATGTTGGAAGTGCCAGTGGATATGTTGACTGCGGTTTTAATTGGCAATAAGTCAACTGAGTTTTACGAAGATTGGATGATTACGCCAAGGGGGTATTTGGGGGGTGCATCCTAATTTTGAATAAAACCAATTTTTGGGGAATGGGGAATGGGGAATGGGGAATTGGAGTCTAGTATTTTTTCTTTTTGTAAGGTGCGCTTTTAGCACCCTACAGGGAGAATTAAAAATCGACGCCGCGTTTTAATTCGACACCGTGATTGGCATAATGTTTGTGACAAAAAACTTCGGAATGAACTGTTGCTAAATCGAAATAAGCCGGCGGATTTAAACAGCGTCCGGTAATAACTATTTCTGTATCTTTCGGCTTTCTTAATAAGGCTTCGACGATGGGTTCTACTGGTAACAATTCTAAATCTACCGTGGGATTTAGTTCGTCCAAAATAATAGTTTTATAGAGACCCGAAGCGATCGCCACTCGCGCTATTTCCCAACCTCTTTCCGCTTCCACATAATCGATTTCTTTTTGTTGCCCCCGCCAGACAATAGCATCCCCACCGCAACGTTGATGGTCAACCAAATGAGGATAGCTTTGCCGGAGGGCAGCGATGGCCGCATCTTCCGTATAACCCATGCCGCCTTTGAGCCATTGTACGATTAAAACCCGATGGGATTGGTCCTGGCTGATACCGCGACCGATGGCCTGTAGGGCCTTGCCTAAAGCGCTGGTAGATTTGCCCTTGCCCGCCCCAGTATAAATCTCGATGCCGGTAATGCCGTATTCTTCGGCGCTGGAGTGCTTCTGGGGTTTCATTTCCGAATGCAAGTCGGCAATATCCAATAATGCCTGGGGGGCGGCGCGGCCCGTGGCGATAATTTCTAAATGTTCTGGTTTATTCTGGATAGTACGGACCACCTCATCCACTGGCAATAGCTCCAGGTCTAATACTGGGTTGAGTTCGTCCAGGACGACAACGGAATAGAGGCCCGAGGCGATCGCTCCTTTGGCCACGTCCCAACCTCGTTGGGCTTCCATTTTGTCGAAGCGAGTGACTTCATCGGGGCCAAAATATTCGGCCCGACCGGTTCTAACTTGGTCGATTAAATGGGGGAAAGCCTTTTGCAAGGCCTCGATGGCGGCGTCTTCGTCGTAAGAGCGTCCCGGCCCTTTGAGAAAGCGAAGCAATAGGACTCGGGTGGGGTAGTCGGAATGGATGCCGAGACCGATGGAGCGCAAAACTACTCCCAGGGCGGCCTGGGATTTCCCTTTGCTAGTGCCATCGTAAACGTGTATTTGACCGACGATGCGCTCTGACATTTGTTGGGCCGTGCGAATACCGATGCCGTTTCTATTCATGTTTGTTTTAAGAAAATTAGGGGTAATCTTAATAGCAATTATATCCCCTTTTTGCCGATTTTAAGTTGTTAGTTGGTAGAACGGGCAGGAAAGTCTGTTATCTGCTTAATTCCCAATTCCCCATTCCCAATTCCCCATTCCCAAAACATGGATTTAACTATTCTCCCCCTTAAGATTGTCATTTTTCAAATTTTAATTTTATTGGTGGCGATCGCCACCGAAGCTGTGGTTTTTAAATTCCAACTAAAAATGCCTCCTAAAACTGCTGTTGAGTATGCAGCTTTTATCAATTTGTTGTCTGCTTGCACGGGTTGGGCGGTTTTTTTATCTATTTTTAGTTTTTTGCCAGAGTCTCTACTAGATCGAGTAATGATTTATCTTGTTTTTGGCAACCAAACCGGGCTATCTTGGGTAGAAATTACCGCGCTTTTCATCATTTTTCTACTTTCTTTAATTTTTAAACTAATAGGATTGCAGTTAGGAGAGTTTTTCTGGGAAAAAAAGCCCGATAAAGATTCTTTCAAACTTCACTTGCATATGGAAGATTTAAAAAATCGCCAATCGATAATGGCGATCGCTGCCCATCTTTGCAGTCATCTTTTTATTGTCTTAATTTGGTTGATTCAAGCCCAAGAATTATGAAGAATTTTTTGAGAGAAAGATTAAAACAAATAGAAGCAGTTATTATTCCTACTAAACCTCTGCAATGGCAAACTTTTTTATTAGTAGCTCTGCTGCTTTTGCTGGGTTCTATCTTAGTCAATTTTGGGGAAAATGGCGATAACAAACTGAGCGAGATTCTCGGCAGTTTGAGTTGGTTGTTTTTAACTATTGGCGTGGGTTTCCTTACTGCTAAAAAATTAGCGATCGGTAATTTTACTCTCAGTCCTTGGATTACCGGGGCCATGATTGGCTTTTTTTTATACCAAAACGTTAATAACGAAATAAAGTCTTTTATCGTTATTATGTGGCCTTTACTATCTTTATGCATTGCCGAATTAACTGTCTTTTTCAAAAATGGGGGTAAATTAGAACCATCTCCACCTTTAACGAGTAAAAGTTTTACTTTTATGTTCTTAATAAATTTATTATTAACTTGTTGGTTGAGTTTGCATTTTGTAATTCAAGAATGGAGCAAACAATACCCTAGTTTATTAGAAGAAGATGTTAGCAAGAGTGCTTTTATAACAAAAATTAAACCCAATTCTCTTGGGGAATCTAGGGGAGCAACAATTTTAAATTTAATCGAACAAAAATTGAGGGCTGAAACCGGCGATCGCCAGTTGGAAACTTCAGTGGAAAAAATGAAATTAAAATTAATAACTTTGAAACATCAAACACTGGAACAATTGCCGCCAGCGAAGGAGAATAAATACTGGTTTTTGCAAACGCCAATTATCGCTAGCAATTCTGGATATCAAATAGAGTTACAATTAATTTGGCAAGGACCGACTCTGGGAAAAGAGAGCTATTATCTAAGCAAAAGCTGTCAAATTAAACGGCAGGTTTCCCCACCTGAAAGTGGGGAGACGCCCAACGAGGCAGACACTAGCCAAGAGCTACCCCAAATAGTTAATATAGTAGAGTGCGGACCGGTACGACGGAAAGCGTTAAACCGACCGAGTGTTTAACAGAGAGGATGAACGGGCAAGATGCTTAACAGGCAATAGCCGCGTTCTACTCAATTGTTAATTGTTAATTGATATTAGGGAGAAATTAAAAATGAGTTTAGGTAGAATTTGGACGATCGCTACTAACGTATTTTGGGAAGTAATTCGCGATCGCGTCCTTTATTTAATCGGTTTATTTGCTTTATTAATGGCGGCGGCAGTCCGTTTAATTCCCGAACTCGCCGCCCAAACGGAAAGACAAATTATTTTAGATACGGGTTTGGCGGGAATTTCTGTTTTAGCGTTAGTGGTGACTGTTTTTATTAGCACTGGTTTGGTTAATAAAGAATTAGAAAAACGAACGGTTTATATCCTCATTGCCAAACCGTTAAGTCGGGCAGAATTAATCCTTGGCAAACATATCGGTTTATCTGCAGTTCTCGCGGTTTTAGTAGGGGCGATGACGATAATCTATTTTGCCATTCTCAGTTTTAGCAAAATTTCCTATCCTCTGGGCAGCATTGCCATAACTGCAGTTTTTCTCTTTTTTGAATTTTCTTTGCTGACGGCGGTGGGGATTGCTTTTGGGGTTTTTACCAGCTCTCTCCTCGCTACTTTATTGACTTTTGGCGTTTATTTGATGGGAAATTTAAGTCGAGATTTGGTGAATTTAGGAAAATTGACGGAAAATGCCGGCATCGAAAATTTTATGAAGGCGCTTTATGTGGTGCTGCCAGATTTGGCGAGGTTGGATTTTAAAAACGATGCCATTTACGGTCAAATTCCTCCAGGGGGAACTTTGGCGGTGAATGCGCTTTATGCTTTGTTGTATGTGGTGGTGTTGTTAGCGATCGCGATCGGCGTTTTTTCCCGTCGGGAGTTTTGAATTTATCCCCCTAAATTCTCCGTAGCGCGCGCACCGCGCACCGCGCACCAACAAAATCCCTACCCCAGAAACCCGGTTTTTTCAAAAAACCGGGTTTCTTAATTTTACTCTGTTTGAGTATCGGGATTATCGTCTTGATTCTGCTGTCCGGTAAGATACTCCCACATACGATTATTTTCCGTTTGCAGACCGCGAATAAAAGATTCTTGTTCGGTAATAAGTCGGAGGTTTTCTCGTCGTTCTTCTGCTGCTTCTGCTATAGCATCGGCCATAGCTTGAATGACACGGGCATTGCTCTTGGTAAAATCGTTCGTTTCCTCTAGTTTCTGAGTCAGACCTTGGATGCTACGAGCGTTACTATTGGCAATGTTAGCCGTCTCGTCTAGTTTCTGGGTCAAACCTTGCATTTGCTCGCCCAGACCTTGGACGTGAACGGCCATGCCGCTCACGATGTCGGCCAAACGGTCCAATTTTTCGTCATTCCAGCGTTCTGTTGTCATTGTTTGTTTTCCTCAATGTGTTGATTGTTCGACAATGAAATTAATTATATCGTATCGCTAGCCCAAAAACCCGGTTTTTTCAAAAAACCGGGTTTCTTAATTCTACCTTGTTTAGGTATTGGGGTTTTGGTGGCGATCGCGTTTTAGAAGAGAGTCGGCAATTCGCAAACGTTCCCAGGCGTGCGGTCCGTGTGGGGGGAGGCGATCGCTCTCTTGCCTCCACGGAGACTTAAGAAACCGGGTTTCTCGCAGAAACCCGGTTTCTGGTGTGTGATGAAGCCCTGACCGGAGCTTTTCTCGCTATAAATCTCCTACTGTCATTGCGAGGCGGTCGGAAAACGAGTAGATTGCTTTGTTATGTAGCGAGTCGCCTCTGCTTCTGGTAAGGGATTTTTACCTCTTTGGATGCGCTGCCATAAATCTTGTCCTTTTATATATTCCATCACCAGACAGGGAAGGGGTTTTTCATCAAAGTGATTTTCTACCCGAACGATATGGGGATGGCTGCAGATAGCTAACTTTACTACCTCAGCGATCGCCGAACAAACGGTCTCCGGGGTTCCAAACCATAGCTACAGATTGCTTGACGACTAGAAATATTGTGGCACATTTAGAAGCAGGGAATCTGGATTTACCCGGCCCACCTTTCCCAAAAAAAGCCCGGAGCGCCCATTGAGGGCCAACGGATGTCCATTTTTAGGCCCGAAATTGTCCCATTAAAGGCCAGCTTGGCTTAACAAAAGCTCGACTATTTAACAGCCATGAACCCAAAAATCCCAACCATCCTCTCACAACTTAAAACCCAATTGGAAAATCTTTATGGCGATCGCCTCGTCAATCTCGTTTTATTCGGTTCCCAGGCCCGGGGGGATGCCGTCTTCGGTTCCGATATCGATGTTTTGGTAGTTCTTACTGGACCGATTCGAGTGGGAGAAGAAATTAAAAGAACCAGTCATATTGTCGCCGATTTATCCTTAGAATATGATGAAGTTATCAGCCGTTTGTTTGTGGATAAAGAACATTTTTTAAACCGTCAAGGCCCTTTATTAAGAAACATTCGTAAAGAAGGAGTAACCTTATGACGGACGAACAACTTCAACTATTATTAAAAGCGCGTCAAAGTCTCGATGCTGCTAAAATGTTGTTAAGTAGGAGTGCAAAATTAATTAGACACCGAACAGGCAAGAGGCCTGTTCTACGGGCAATTTTTTATGTAAATATTTTTGCCTACCTACTTAAACGAAAACTATTCAGATTTTGCAGCATCTCGGGCTTATTACACGATGTTTTATATTGCCGAAGCTTTTTTAGAAGGAGAAGGAATGTCTTTTTCCAAACATTCGGCGGTTATTTCTGCCTTCGGTCGAGAGCGGGCCCGTACTAATAGAGTGCCCGTGGAATTTCATAGATATTTGATAGACGCGCAAGATTTAAGAAATAGTGGAGATTACGGCGATTTTAATGCAGTTTCTTTTGAAGATGCCGAGGAACAGATTTCTCGGGCAGAACAATTTTTAGAATTGGCGGAAGGGGCGATCGGCACTCTTCCAGAATAAGAGTTATCATTTAACTATTAACATTTAGAATCGCGCTCCGCGATTGCTACGAACGAATCGCTGAAGTGATTACTACGAACGAATCACTAAAGTGATTACTACGAACAATCACTAAAGTGATTGCTACGAACGAATCACTAAAGTGATTGCTACGAACGAATCACTAAAGTGATTGCTACGAACGAATCACTAAAGTGATTACTACGAACTACTGAGATTATGTTAGCAGAAAAACTGGAACGACTTAAAAATTTATTTGCGGAAATGGATAGGGCTTTAATTGCCTATTCGGGAGGAATTGATAGTACCTTAGTCGCGAAAGTTGCTTGCGATGTTTTGGGCGATCGCGCCTTAGCTGTCACCGCTGTTTCTCCTTCTTTATTACCGGAAGATTTGGAAGATGCCCGCATCCAAGCGGCAACTATTGGTATCGCTCGCGAGGAGGTAAATACTCAGGAAATGAACAACCCTAATTATACCTCCAATCCAGTAAATCGCTGCTATTTTTGTAAGAGCGAATTGCACGATACTTTAAAGCCTTTGGCGTTAAAAAGGGGTTATCCTTATGTAGTCGATGGTGTGAATGGGGACGATTTGCGCGACTATCGCCCGGGCATTCAAGCGGCCAAGGAAAGGGGGGCGCGATCGCCTTTGGCAGAGGTAGGAATTACTAAAGTAGAAGTGCGACAGTTGGCGAAGGAATTGGGTTTGCCTTGGTGGGATAAACCGGCCCAGCCTTGTTTGAGTTCGAGGTTTCCTTATGGGGAGGAGATTACTGTCGAGAAGTTGCAGAGAGTCGGCAGGGGGGAGAGACTCCTGCGAGAGATGGGATGGAGGAATTTGCGGGTGCGATCGGAAAAGGATACCGCCAGAATTGAGTTACCCCCAGAGGAGATTAAGGAGTTTGTCTTGCGAGTCGATTTGCCGGAGTTGGTGGAGGCATTTCAAGAGTTCGGTTTTGTCTATGTGACTTTGGATTTGGAGGGGTATCGCAGCGGTAAGTTAAATCGCGTTTTGCCAGAGGAAGTTTTGACGGGTAAATAGGTGAAGTTTTCCGCTAAATCTGATTCCTATTAGGGTGCCGAGAAACCCGGTTGGCAAAAAACCGGGTTTCGACTTTTTAGATAGGGTGCCGAGAAACCCGGTTGGCAAAAAACCGGGTTTCGACTTTTTAGATAGGGTGCCGAGAAACCCGGTTGGCAAAAAACCGGGTTTCGACCTTTT
>CAZUCT010000060.1:0-17805 GCA_964619285.1 uncultured bacterium
TCGCTAAAGCGATTACTACGAACATCTTTATCGCTAAAGCGATTACTACGAACATCTTTATCGCTAAAGCGATTACTACGAACATCTATCGCTCAAGCGATTACTACGAACATCTATCGCTCAAGCGATTACTACGAACGTTTTAATAGTAAAGTAATAAGACAAGATTATGAGCGATCGCCTTTTACTCTATACAGAAGACCCAGGAGTGGGTGGAGTTGCAGTTTACAATCATGCAATTCTCTGTTATTTAGCAACAGTCGGCTACGACGTTACCTGCGTCCAAAGTTATGTCGATAACCCCTTAATTGAGGAACAAAAATTGTTAGGGGTTCGGCATTTTTGGCTGGAACATGAAACGATGAAGGAGTTCACCAGAACTCTCTATAATCTCGGAGATGCTAAGGGGATTTTCTCCAAAGTTAAACCGGATTTGATTATTTTCAGCGACGGTTGGCCGATGGCAAATTGGGCGGCAAAACAAGTGGCTTTGTCGATGAACATACCATATATTATCGTCTTGGGTTACACCGATGCTTCCTTTGAGAACTTTTATCGGGGAGACGGCATCGATTACATTAAAGCCGTGTCGTACCACTACAGCAAAGCTAAAGAAGTGGTTGCGGTTTCCCAGGAAAATCTCGATCTTTTGAAAAAGGCGTTTGAACTGGAGGAGGGCAAAGGAAAAGTTATCCATTACGGACGACCTGCGGAATATTTCCAACCTCCAGATCCGTTAGTTCGCCAGCGGTTGCGGGCGGAAGTGGGGGTTCCCGATGATGGGGTGTTGTGTTTTACGGCGGCGCGACTGACTCCCATTAAGGGTCATAAGTATCAATTAGAGGCGATCGAGCAACTTCAGAAAACTGCTATTTGGTCGAAACTCTACTTTGTGTGGGCGGGGGCCGGTTCCGGCACCCACCACAACATTGAACCGGAATTGCGGGCAACGATAGAACGTCTGGGAGTCGCAGATCGGGTGAAGTTAATCGGACAGCGTTGGGATATTCCCGATTGGTTGGGGGCCAGCGATATTTTTATATTGTCTTCGGAAGCGGAGGGGATGCCTATTTGCGTGATGGAGGCGATGGCGAAGGGTTTGCCGGTTATCGCATCGGCGGTTAGCGGCATTCCGGAGGAGTTGGACGATACTGGTAAATTGTTACCGGATCCGAAAGTCGATCCAGAGGGAATGGTGAGGGAGTTGGTGAATGCGATTCAATCTTGGGCTACTTTTCCAGAGTTGCGCTTGGCGGTGGGGCAAGCTTGCGGGAGGCGGGCGCAAAAAATGTTTACCGAGGAACGGATGTGTAGCGAGTATATTGGGGTTATCCACGAGGCCCTTTCGGGGAGAGAGGATTTTAGTCCGGATTTAGATACGTTTGTGGTTCAACCAAATTATGTGGAAGATGGGTCGGATTTTGCGTTCGGGTTGGAACGGCAAATGTGTTATTATTCTTTGGTTTGGAATGGTTGGTATGCTTACGAACAGGGGATGGGCGATCGCGCGATTAAGTGTTTGAAGACGGCTTTAAAATATAATACTTTGCCCCTATCGCCTATAGAGACCGTTTTGGGTTGGGTAAAAAGATTTGGGGAATTTTCCGGGGAAATTGATAAGGAACTGGATGTTTATTCGATGAGTAATTCTGTGGAGTGGAAACGTTTGATTAGGGATTTTGTCATAAATAATCCCGAGATATCTCGATTGTAAATAAAACCAAAAAGCACCAGATTTTTGTTATTTGTTAATTTCCAGTTTTATCCTGAGAAAATCATTACTAAATAGTAGTAAATAAAGACGGTATTAATCAATTAATAATACCGCTTTTTAACCGCATAAAATCAAACTTCAAGGAAGAATAATCAATGTATTCTAGCGATGAATTGTCCAATCTCAAAGAACAGATTATCAATCTCGGACCTTGGCATCTTGACGTACAAGTAACCCCAGAAATTAGCACTTCTGTCTTTTTAGAAGCTGACCCGGGGAGGTATCCTAAATCTGAAGGAACAGTTAACTTTATTCGGGGTGGAAAAGATAAGTTCAGCTCCCTAATGAACCGGATCTATCCCCAAGGATTAGCAGGAAAACGCTTTTTAGATAGTGCTTGCAATTGCGGGGGTTATAGTTTTTGGGCAAAAGAATTAGGAGCAAGTGAATGTTTTGGATTTGATGTACGTCAACATTGGATCGACCAGGCCCGCTTTCTGCTAAAATATCGTTCAGAACCAAAAAACAATATTCAATTCGAACAGTGCGATTTGTACAATTTACAGCATTTTGCCCTTAATAAATTCGATATTGCTCTGTTTAAAGGTATTTTTTACCATTTGCCAGATGTAGTTAGCGGTCTAAAAGTCGTAGCCGATCTTACTGAAGAATTGTTATATTTGGATACCGCTACTGCCAATGGTTATCCAGACGGTTGTTTGGTAGCTTCTACCGAACCGCCGGAACGACTGATGTCTGGTGTTTACGGTCTCCATTGGTTGCCCACAGGACCATTAGTGCTAGAACATACGTTGAAGTGGATGGGATTTGTAGAATTTCGGCTTCTATTTTGGAGAAAAGATGCTAGCGCACAATCTTCTCGACGGGGACGCTTAGGATTGCTTGCTTCTCGAAAAGAAGGTTTGTTCGAGCATTTCGATCGTTCCAAAGCTTCAAAATCTGTCGAGCTATAAACAAAGCTAGCTAGATATTAGCAGCTTAAGGGGCGTCAGCGACATTAAATTTACTCGCGTTTGCTACGGATTTAAAAAGTCCTGACGCACCCAATATTTTTCAATTTTTTATATATTTTACCAGACAAAAATCTTCTCTATTAAACGAAAAATTATCCGAAAATATTAGAAGCGATCGCCATGTACCAAAAAACAACAATGTTAAACCCAGATGCGTCTTTTCGTTCTTACCTAGATTTGGCAAAAAGTTCCAACGAAAACGGCCTTATAGATGAAGAAATTTCTGCTTATCAAAAAGCGATAGAAATAAATCCAGACTTGCCCGTTTGGGTTTACAAAAAATTAGGAGAAGCTTTAGAAAAAAAAGGCAGGCTAGAGGAAGCGATCGCCAGCTATAAAAAAGCGATTAAAATAACACCAGATAGCGTGCCGCTTTATCTAATTTTAGGGAAATCGTTAATCAAAAATGGCGACTTTGATGGGGCGATCGCCAATTATAAAAAAGTTATTGAGTTCAAACCAGACTCAACAGAAGCTTACAGAAAATTAGGAAATGCTTTCTCAGAAGCGGGTCGGTTAGATGAAGCCGTTGCTTTTGCAGAAAATTTACTAAAGCAAGATAATTTAGAACAAATAAGTGCAGAGTTTTACGCTCAGTTAGGAAACGCTTTTCTCCAAAAAAACCAGTTAGATGAAGCGGTTACTTGCTATCTAAAAGCCATTGAAAGTAAGCCAGATATCTTCCAGCCTTACGCAAAATTAAGATATATTCAAATGGCCATGCAAGAAAAGCCTAGTCAATTAAAGGAAACTATTGAATCTTACAAAAAAGCTATTAATAAGGAACCGAATATAACGTCCACCGCTTACGTTAATTTAGGAGATCTTCTTACCAAACAAGGCAAACTCGACGAGGCTATTTCTTGCTATCAAACTGCTAGCGACAAACAAATTTCTTTACTTCATCCTGAATTTGCAGAAAAACCATGGGATTTTGAACGACCGAAAGGCCCCGATTTTTTAATTATTGGCGGCATGAAATGCGGTACTACTTCCCTTTATAATTATTTAGTCGAACATCCACAAATTCTGCCGTCTGTTAAAAAAGAGTTACATTTTTTTAATAAAGGCTTCGAGAGAGGAATTGATTGGTATTTATCTCATTTTCCTAAATTGCCAAAGGGTAAAAACTTTTTAACTGTGGATGCCAGTCCCGGCTATATAGTTGATGACGTTCAAGAGCGAGTTTTTTCTCTCTTTCCCGAGATTAAGGCGATCGCTATTTTAAGAAATCCTGTAGATCGGTGCGTTTCTCATTACTATCATAACCTTAAATTAGGTAAAGAAGAACGCTCTTTCGAGATGGCTATGAAGCCACAAATAGAAAAGTTTAAAGAAATGACCGACATTTCTCCTTCAAGAGAATACGAAGGAGAGCAAATCAATGTTTATTTATGGAATAGTTTGTACGTTTATCATTTGCAAAAGTGGTTGAATGTCTTTCCGAGAAAACAGTTATTAATTTTAAAAAGCGAGGACTTTTTTGCAGAACCTCATGCAACAATGAAGCGGGTTTTGGATTTTTTGGAATTGCCAAGCTACTCTCTATCGGAGTACAAAAAATACAATCCAGGTCAATATAAGAATATTGGCGGCAATATTCAGCAAGAATTGTCTGAGTTTTTTGCCGCTTACAATCAACAGTTAAAAGATTTTCTGGGAGTGGAATTTAACTGGTAAGTTTGTCATGCTTGTAGCAATCGACGATCGCGATTTATATCGGGCTTGTTTGAAATCGCGCTCATCGATTACTACGAAAGCTACGCACCAGGTTAGCTCTACTAAATTTTCAAGTAATATTGTACGGAGCTAAGTTATAATATGAGTCAGAAAAAACCGACGATTTTAGTAACGGGAGGAGCGGGATATATCGGCTCTCATACCGTTTTAGCCTTGAAACGGGCGGGTTATTCGGTAGTAATTTTAGATAATCTCATCTCCGGTCATCGAGATTTAGTCGATCGCGTCCTCCAAGTAGAATTAGTAGTCGGCGATATCGGCGATCGCCCCTTACTAGACCGACTGTTCGCTACCTACAATTTTGCCGGTGTCATTCACTTTGCCGCTTATGCTTATGTGGGAGAGTCCATGCGCGATCCGGCAAAATACTACGCCAACAACGTCGCGGGAACTTTAACCCTATTGCAAGCGATGGTGGCTGCGGGAGTCAAGCGTATAGTATTTTCTTCCACTTGCGCCACCTACGGCATCCCGAACCAAGTTCCCATCGTCGAAACTCATCCCCAGTCTCCCATCAACCCCTATGGCGCGAGCAAGTTTACGGTGGAGCGAATGTTGAGAGATTTTGATGCTGCTTACGGTCTGAAGTCGGCGATTTTTAGATACTTTAATGCTGCCGGTGCCGATCCGACGGGGTTGTTGGGGGAAGACCACGATCCGGAACCCCACCTGCTGCCGTTGGTGTTGTATGCAGCGTTGGGGAGGCGCGAGTCGATTTCCATTTTGGGAACCGACTATTCCACCCGCGACGGTACTTGCATTCGCGATTACGTTCACGTCTGCGACCTCGCCGACGCTCACGTTTTGGGCATCGAGTATTTGTTGGCAGAGAATGTCTCCAATATCTTTAATTTGGGCAACGGTAACGGGTTTTCGGTTCTGGAGGCGATCGACGCTGCCAGAATAGTTACTGGTAAACCGATTAAAGCTATCGCTTGTCCCCGACGTCCGGGGGATCCCCCTGCTTTAGTGGGAAGCAGCGAAAAAGCGCGGCAGATTTTGGGATGGGAACCGCGCTATCAGTCTCTTAATGAAATTTTGTCTCATGCCTGGCGATGGCATCAAAAACGGCATGGCCTGTATTCCGAGGTTCTTGCTAGTTGAGAACAATTGATGTTTTTCAATACTACCTGCAGGTCGCGATCGCCACCTTTGGAGAACGCTACCTATTGATTCTCTCTCGAATCGATTTAGAAAATAATCCCGATAGCTAAACTAAAACTGGTAAAAGTTAATAGCAAAACAAGAGAGATGCTAAAAACCAGTTTTCACGCTAAAATTAACCACTACTCACTCTAGGAGCAAACACAAAAATGCAAGCTACAGTAGAACCAAAAACAGCCGAAAGACATTTGAAAAAAGGTCAGCAACTTAAAGAACAAGGTCAGTTGAACGAAGCCGTTCAGAAATATAAAGCCGCGCTGCGGATTCAACCTCAATCTGTGGAAGCTCTGCAAAAGTTAGCTGAGGTCTATGAGTCCCAGCAACAATTAGAGGCAGCTCTTAGCTGTTACCAAAAAATGGTTGCCATCAAACCTAGAAATGCAGGAGCTAATCTTAAGCTAGCTAAAGCTTTAAAGCAACAGAATGAGTTGAACGGTGCCATCGCGGCTTACAAAAAAGCGATCGAACTGAAACCAGAGCTGTCTTGGGCTATCTATCTGGAATTTGCAGAGACTCTCAAGGAGCAAGGTCAAATGGATGAGGCGATCGCTGCTTACCAAAAGGTAACGGAACTTAAATCTGATGCTCCTTTCCGAGTCTATCGCGAATTGGCAACTGCTCTGGAAAAACAAGGTCGCTGGGATGAGGCGATTGCCGCTTACCGCAAAGCAGTACAATTAAAGGCCGACTCCCCTTCTCTTTATTTGAATATTGGCAACTGCCAGTTTCAAAAGGGTGAGTTTAATGACGCAATCTCCTGCTACCGTAAGGTTCTAGAGTTGAAACCAGACAACTCTGCAGCTTATAAGGGTTTGGGGGATGCGCTAGAAAAGCAAGGTCGTTTCGATGAAGCGATGAACTGTTACAATAAGGGTAGCAAGCTCAAGCCAGAAGCTTCCGGTTTTTACCGACTGATTGGAGATATGATGCTCAAGCGGGGACGAGATACGGAAGCTCTCAATTATTACCGCAAGGCTTTATCTATTTAATCCCTAACTCTCCCTGAGTTGGGAAATGCCCCGCCTGGGTGAAGAGCCCTTGGCGGGGCGATTTATTGGTAACAGGGGTTTTTGATTATAGAAATATCTACCCCCAAATTTTGGTTTTTTTTGCTATAACAGGAAAATAAACCCCCCCGCAGAAATAATTTGGCAGTTGGAGGAACTATTTAAGACTCAAGGCCAGTCTTATTAGCACTGAGTCCTTTCATCTCCAACAAAATACTTTGGTGGGTGGGGGATGAGTTCAAAACAGGGTAAAAAAACAGGAGACAATTATAAAGATGCCTTCAGAAGTTAATTTAGAAGCAGCCGAACACAACCTCAAGCAGGGTAACGAGTTGAAAAAAAATGGCCAACTCGACGAGGCCATCGAAAAATACAAGACTGCTGTTGACGTTCATCCAGAGTACGTTCAAGCCTGGACGCAATTGGCAAAGGCTTATCAGGCTAAAAAAGAGTTAGGGAAAGCCGTTAAATGTTACGAAAAAATTGTCGCTCTTAAGCCGAAAAGTGCAGCAGGTTATTTAGGTTTGGCTAAAGTTTTGCAGCGACAAAAGAAAACGATTCCAGCTTTAGCTAATTACCAAAAAGCTCTGGAAGTTAAGCCGAAACAACCGGTTCGAGTTTACTTGAATTATGCCAACGCCCTCAACAGACAAGGTCAGGTAAAAGCGGCGATCGCTGCCTACGAAAAAACTCTTAAGCTCAATCCGAAAAAACCGGCAGGGATTTATGTTTCCTTGGGCTCTGCTCTGCAAAAACAGAAGAAGTTTGAGGAGGCGATCGCTAATTTCCAAAAAGCCTTAGAACTTCAACCGCAGAATAAAAATCTGTACTTAAAAATAGCAGATATTCAAGTCAAAAAAGGCGAGATTGATGAGGCGATCGCTAATTACAAAAAATTCCTGGAATTGAAGTCGGATTCTTTTCCCGTCCATAAAAGTCTCGGGGATGCTTACCTGAAAAAAGGTTGGTACGATGAAGCTCTAGAATGTTACATGAAAGCTAGCGATCTCAAACCAGATGCAGTAGCTATCAATCGTCTCCTTGGAGATACTTTACTAATCAAAGGTCAAGACGTTCAAGCTCTTAACTATTACCGCAAAGCTCTTGTAGCTTAATTGAAACGGGCAGCTTTTTAAATAGAAAAAAAGTTTAGGGGCGGGTATTTAATAGCTGCCGAAGATAATGAAGAAAACCGCCCCTAAAGCAAGTTATAGCCCCACTCGCGGCAGTCGATGCTTAAAGCCGCACAGAATTTCCCAAGAAATAGTTCCTAAAGTATTCGCCCAATCTTCAGCAGATATTTGATGTTCCCCTTGCTTGCCTAAAAGCGTTACCGTTTCGCCTATTTCTAAATCGGGAATTTCGCTGACATCTAACATTAATTGATCCATCGTAATTGCTCCTATCTGGGGCACTAAGCGATCGCGTAAAATTACCTTCATTTTATTAGAAAGATTCCGAGGCACTCCGTCGGCATAACCAATACCAATTACTGCTATTTTCATCTCTTCTTTAGCAATAAATTGATAGCCGTAACTAACCCCAGTTCCCGCTTCTATTGTCTTAATTTGCGTCACTTTTGCTTTAACTTGCATCGCAGGTTTGAGTTGAATTTTATCCCTTAAATGGGGTGCCGGATATAAACCATAAATCCCCAAACCTACTCGCACTAAATCGTAATGCAAAGCCGGCTCCCTTAAAGTAGCTGCGGAGTTGGCAAGGTGAAGTTTAAATTGTTGTTTTCCGTTTTTTCCTTCACTGCCACAAGAATTTATCGCTTCGGAAAACCGCCGATGTTGTTGTTTCATCGCTGTCGGATCGGGACTGTCGGCAGTGGCGAGGTGAGAGTAAATACTGGCAATTTTTAAGTTAGGCAATCTGCTGACAAATTCTACGAATTGTACTGCTTGCTGCCAAGGAGTGCCCAAGCGAGACATTCCCGTGTCTATTTTTAAATGTATTGGTAGGGGTTCGTTTTGGTGGGAGAGGGTTTCTGAAAAAACGAGGGCCTGTTGGGGACTGCAGATGGTCGGTTGTAGCTGCCAGTAGGCGATCGCTTCTATTTGTTCCGGTTCGTTAGTGGCCCCTAAAATTAAAATGGGCGCTTTTATTCCCGTCTGCCGCAGTTCGATCCCTTCCGGGACCGTGGCCACCGCAAGCCAACTGGCCCCCGCTTCTAAGGCCGTTTGGGACACGCCGCAGGCCCCATGACCGTAGGCATCGGCCTTGACTACGGCCATTAGTTCCGTCCGGGGGGAGAGCAGGCTTTTGAATTGACGGACGTTATGGGCCAAGGCCCCGTAATCTATTTCTACCCAGGCCCTTTGGCATAAGCCTCCGGCTGCTTGACCTGGACTGGCTCCGGTTTTTAAAGATGTTGGCTCGGAAATCAACATGGTTCGTTCCTTAACTACTGTTCCATTTGAACTGTTAATGCTGTAATTTATCCGGATCTTCCTTTCTGTGGCAACTTCGGTTATTTGCTTTTTTGAGTAAGATTACTCGTCATGAAGATTGAACGATTGTTGTTTTGGCTACCGATCCCCATTACAGTGCTTGTGTTAGGATCGATAAAAATACTCGCTTCTAACATCAATGGCCAATGTTCTCGTTTTAAACGCTTCCTACGAGCCACTTAATATTACGAGTTGGCGACGAGCGATTGTGTTGTTGCTCAAGGGTAAAGCGGAGCAAATCGAACACAATGGGAAATATATTTTACCAGATTTTCCCCTGCCGACGGTAATCAGGCTGCGTTATTACGTCCGAGTTCCTTATAAAGATATTCCTTTGACCCGCCGCAATATCATGCACCGGGACAGTCATTCTTGTCAATACTGCGGTTATACTGGGGACGATTTAACTCTGGATCACGTCCTGCCGCGATCGCGTGGAGGCGCAGATAGTTGGGAAAACCTCGTCACCGCTTGCGTTCGCTGCAATGTCAAAAAAGGGAATCGCACCCCCAGCGAGGCCCTGATGAACTTGCACCATCAACCTCGAAAGCCTCATAGCAGCCTCTACTTCGAGCTGACAAAGCACGTCAAAAGTGGCAGCAATCAAGAGTGGCGAAAATATGCCATCGGTATGTCAAACCCCTAGCAGTCGAGCAGGGGTTTTTTAGTGAAGTTTTTAAGAAGCCCACGCCATACCCGAAGGGTTGGCGTGTGGAGTCGTCACTATCAAAAATAACCATTTGGCGAGGCGATCGCTAAATGGTAAGATTTTTTATGGCTAATTGTTAATTGTTAATTGTCAACTGTTAATTGTTAACCGTTAATGAAAAATTAAAAATGAGTGTAGAAATATATTTGGTGCGTCACGGCATAGCTGCGGAGCGTGGAGAATACGCCACCGACGAAGAAAGACCGCTAACGGAAGAGGGCGATCGGAAAACCCGGAAAGTGGCCAAACAGCTTATTCAGCTCGGCCTCCAGTTCGACCTCATCCTCACCAGTCCCTTAGTCAGGGCCCGCCAAACGGCAAAAATCCTCCAAGCAGCGGAATTGAGCCAAAAAATAGAAATATCCAGCGCCCTGGCCCCCGATGGCCAGATCCAAACTTGGCTGAAGTGGTTGGATAGCTGGCGACAAACGGGGGGAACCAAACTGGCCCTAGTGGGCCACCAACCAGATTTAGCAAATTGGGCAGAAACCTTAATCTGGGGAGAAGCGCGAGAAGTCCTAATCCTCAAAAAAGCAGGAGTTATTGGCATCAGCCTGCCCGAAATCGGACAGCCAATAGGTAAAAGCCAAATGTTCTGGCTGACTCCCCCAAAATTTTTGCTCAAATAGTCCGAGTCCGAACTCCCCCGAAGTTGCCTAGCAGTAAAGGCCAGGGCCAATTGTTAATAGATTATGGTTAAAACAGCGACCGCTAAAAGGTTTTTGATAATGTAATTTCATAATCTTTGAATCGGACAAAGGGGGTCCTTATGTCGGTCGTATGTATTGAATTTAAACCAGGTTTAGAAGGTATTCCCGCCACTCAATCGAGTATTAGCTACGTTGACGGACAACAGGGCATACTGGAATATCGAGGAATTAACGTCGTAGAACTGGCCAAAAACAGTTCTTTTCTGGAAACAGCCTATCTGTTAATCTGGGGGCATCTGCCTTCCAAACAAGAACTAGAGGAATTTGAGTACGACGTTTGCCACCATCGGCGAATCAAATTTCGGATCAGGGATATGATGAAATGCTTTCCCGAAACCGGACACCCAATGGATGCCTTGCAGGCGTCGGCTGCGGCTTTGGGTTTGTTCTATTCTCGTCGGGCTCTGGATAATCCAGAATATATTCGGAGTGCGGTAGTGCGACTGTTGGCGAAAATTCCGACGATGGTCGCGGCTTTCAAGCTGATCCGTTCGGGTAACGACCCGGTAATGCCACGGGATGACTTAGACTACTCGGCTAACTTCCTGTATATGCTGACTGAAGAAGAACCGGATCCTTTAGCAGCTCGTATTTTTGATGTTTGCCTGACTCTTCATGCGGAACATACTATTAATGCTTCGACTTTCTCGGCAATGGTGACGGCTTCTACTTTGACGGATCCCTATGCCGTGGTTGCCTCGGCGGTGGGAACTTTAGCCGGTCCTCTCCACGGTGGGGCTAACGAAGATGTTATTAGTATGCTGCGTGATATTGGTTCTGTGGAGAACGTTCGTCCTTATTTGGATGGCTTGTTGGAAAGCAAGTCAAAAATTATGGGCTTCGGACACCGCGTGTATAAAGTAAAAGATCCGCGAGCGACTATACTTCAAGAACTTGCAGAACAGTTGTTCGATAAGTTTGGCTACGACAAATACTACGAGATTGCGCTGGAGTTAGAGAAGGCAGTAGAAGATAAGTTATCTCATAAAGGTATCTATCCTAACGTTGACTTTTATTCCGGTCTGGTTTACCGCAAGTTAGGAATACCTATCGATTTGTTTACGCCCATATTTGCCATCTCTCGGGTTGCGGGTTGGTTGGCCCACTGGAAGGAACAGTTGGCAGCTAACCGGATTTTCCGTCCGACCCAGATTTACACGGGAGACCATAACGTTTCCTATACTCCAATTGAGGAAAGATAGAGTCGGCATAGTCGATTGTAGGGGCATAAGTCCCCTACTAATTTAGGGTCTATTTACTTGAGGAATTTACCGCTAGCTATTTTCTTGATTTTACGCTCCAAGACTCTCACTCTTTCTTCTAAATCGAGTCGTTCGGATTCAGCAGTTATGCTGTAGTCTATTAATTGCTCTAGCCTTCGATCTTGTGCTTTAGAATGCTCGATTAATCCAGATACTCCTTCGGCTCATAAAGAAATATCTTCTGTTAGTTGAGAAATATTATCCGTATTTTTTAACTGCTTTTCCTGTAGCTCTCGCTGAATGGCGAGCATTTGTTGGATTGTTTTTTCAATTTCTTCGGGTGTCATGGCGTTTTATAAGACAGACTTTTACTTTTGGGTTGCGGTTAATCTCTAGCATATAGCAATCCTAAATGGGTTGCGAACAATTAAAAAGTAGAAAAAAAATCGAAAAAAATCGAAAGTTTCTTTGTTAGCTTTACTTTTCCCTTTTTCCTATTCCCTACTCTTGCCTTTTGCCTCTTGCATGCATGCCTAAAGCGTCTAATTATTTGACACAACTCAAATAGGGTTGCTATAGCAATGCCAAGCTATTTGTAGCTTTTTCGTGATTGCGGCGGGAAGGGAAATCAAAAACTGATTTTCTCAAATCTTAAAACTGACAATCCGGGCCCGTTTCCTTAAATGGGCCAACAAGAGAAATAAGCAGAATTTCAGGGGCCATTATTTTTCTGGGGGCAATGGGCGCTATACTATTCCAGTGAAAGCTTAAAAAATATTTACAAGAGTCGCTGGTGGCGGGATACTCGGGTTTAATACCAAAAGTTTTACCGTCGTTGCGCGTTGAAGAAAGCGAGCGATCGCCCACAAACTGGATAAGAATGAACCCAGGAATTGATTTACAAGCAAGTTTCGTTAAGGCCCTAACCGATTTGGGCTTGCCTCCGGTGGCAGCCAAAACCCTCTGGCTGCCCCTACCCATGTTACTAATGATTGTCGGGGCCACGGTTGGCGTCCTTGCCTCCGTCTGGTTGGAGAGGAAAATTTCCGCCGCCGCCCAACAGCGTATTGGCCCCGAATTTATTGGCCCATTAGGAACCTTGGCCCCTCTGGCCGACGGTCTGAAGTTGGTTTTCAAAGAGGATGTAATTCCCAACAAAGCAGATCCACTCCTTTTCACTTTGGGGCCTGTTATCGTAGCTATTCCCGTATTTCTGTCCTATCTCATCGTTCCTTTCGGACAGAATCTGATAATTACGAACTTAGGGATAGCGATATTTCTTTGGATAGCAGTATCGAGCATTCAGCCAATCGGCTTGCTGATGTCTGGCTATGCCTCCAATAACAAATATTCCCTGTTGGGAGGGCTGCGGGCTGCGGCACAATCAATCAGTTATGAAATTCCCTTGGCATTGTCGGTGTTAGCGATCGCGATGATGTCAAACAGCCTCAGCACCATCGATATAGTCAACCAACAAGCAGGCTACGGCATTTTAGGCTGGAACGTCTGGCGACAGCCCATAGGCTTCACGATCTTTTGGATCGCCATCCTCGCCGAGTGCGAGCGTTTGCCCTTCGACCTTCCAGAAGCAGAAGAAGAACTGGTCGCAGGATATCAAACCGAATATACGGGGATGAAATTCGCCCTGTACTATCTGGCATCCTACCTCAACCTCGTTCTTTCTTCCCTGCTGTTCGCAGTATTGTATCTCGGCGGCTGGGAGTTCATCGTGCCAGTGGGAGTAATAGCAGACTTGATAGGCGTAAGCGAGACTACCCCTTGGTTGCAAGCGATCGCTGCTACCTTGGGCATTACCATGACTTTGCTCAAAGCCTATTTCTTAGTATTCCTAGCTATTCTCTTGCGTTGGACTGTGCCTCGGGTGCGGATCGACCAACTCTTAGATTTGGGTTGGAAGTTTTTGCTGCCCATCGCTCTTGCTAACCTGCTGTTAACTGCCGCTCTTAAGTTAGCTTTTCCTTTTGCTTTTGGCGGTTAGAGCGAGGAACAGACTGTCTGTTCTACGGAACAGACAAGATGTCTGTTCTACGGAAAATCCGAAAAAATAGGGAGAAAACTATGAAATTCCTCAACCAAGTAAAAGAATACGCCAAAGAAAGCGTTCAAGCGGCTAAATACATCGGTCAAGGTCTGTCAGTGACCTTCGACCACATGCGCCGCCGTCCGATAACGGTGCAATACCCTTACGAAAAACTAATTCCCTCGGAGAGGTTTCGGGGTCGCATTCACTTTGAATTTGATAAGTGTATTTCTTGCGAAGTTTGCGTTCGGGTTTGCCCCATTAACCTGCCAGTAGTTGACTGGGAATTTAATAAAGAAACCAAAAAGAAAAAGCTCAAACATTACAGTATCGACTTTGGCGTTTGTATTTTTTGCGGCAACTGCGTAGAATTTTGTCCTACCAACTGCTTGTCGATGACTGAAGAGTACGAGCTCGCCGCCTACGATCGCCACGAGTTAAACTACGATAACGTTGCTTTGGGACGGTTGCCGTATAAAGTGACCGACGATCCGATGGTGACACCTATCCGAGAATTTGCTTACTTGCCAAAAGGAGCGATCGACGGTCACGAAGTTCCCCACACCGCCCCTCGCGCTGGTAAACGTTCGGAAGAAATTCTCGACGAACTGGAAAACGAAAACAATTAAAGGGAAAAGAAACAGTGAATTTAGCAGAAGGAGTTCAAATAGTTTCCTTTGGCATTTTAGCCATAGCGACGATCGCGGCAGCTTTAGGAGTGGTGCTGCTTTCTAATATCGTCTATTCGGCTTTTTTGCTCGGGGGAGTTTTCTTAAGCATCTCTGGGATGTACCTCTTGCTCAATGCCGACTTTGTAGCAGCGGCCCAGGTGTTGATTTATGTCGGTGCGGTTAACGTGCTGATTTTATTTGCCATCATGCTGGTAAACAAGCGGGAAGACTTTAAAGAACTTCCCAATGCTTGGCTCCAGCGCGGGGCAACTGCTGCAGTTTGCGCGGGCGTGTTTGCTCTTTTGGCGACGATGGTGGTATCTACTTCTTGGTCGATATCCCCAGAGGTTGCCAGCAGCTATCCGGGTTCGATCGTGGTTATCGGGCAGCATTTCTTTACCGACTTTTTGCTGCCTTTCGAGCTAGCATCGGTGTTTTTGTTAATGGCGATGGTGGGAGCGATTATTTTAGCCCGTCGAGATATTTTGCCTGACGAAGTACCGGGAGAGGTTCCTCAAGCACCGGCTTTGTCTTTACCCGAACGTCCCCGGGAGTTGGTTTCTGCTTCGGGGGAAGCATCTTCCTCAGAAAGCTAAATCTTCTGACAATTGACAATTAACAAAAACAAAGAATTTTATGCAATTACAATTGGAGTATTTTCTGTTGGTAGCGGCGGCACTATTCTGCATCGGCATCTACGGTTTAATTACCAGCAGAAATGCAGTGCGGGTGTTGATGTCTATCGAGCTGCTGCTAAATTCGGTTAATATCAATTTGATGGGATTTTCTAATTTCTTGGATCCCGTTCAGATCAAAGGTCAAGTGTTTACCGTGTTTGTGATTACGGTAGCGGCCGCTGAAGCTGCTGTTGGTTTAGCGATCGTGCTGGCTATTTATCGCAACCGCGATACGGTTGATATGGAAGCATTTAATCTGTTGAAGTGGTAGGAATTTTTCTTTTGTAGAAAGCTTTTTTTAAAGCGCTAAAGTGCTGGTTTGTAGTAAGCGCTTTAGCGCTTTAAAATTTCTTTCCCCCAGAGCTTTTTCGATTTTTTCAGCCAGCCCTAATTAAAATCAAAAATTGAAAATTAAATTTTTATTTTGAATTACCGTACTACATTCCACGGGGCCATCGCGCTACAAAAGTGGCCAGGACGGTAAAATTTTTTAAAAAAAAAGTCCCCAAAGCAAGCAATAGCAAGCTTTTGGGGACTTTTTTTTAAAAAATTTTGTCTAACCCCTTGACAGTTTTTGTAATACGGTTGTAATATAAAAATATGGCGAGGTGGAAAGAGCCAAAGAGCTTAATCCTCAAGCCTTAAAAAAGAACCTTGAAAATTGAATAAATCAAAGGCCATATTACATTTGATGAATTGCGGATCGAGGCGATTAGCTTCCGGTAGCAGACAGCCCGCTGGCTAGCCATACTACAAGAGCGATCGCCCGAAAATCCGAATAAAAACCCTTAAATTATTGGGGGGCTGTAGCTCAGTTGGTTAGAGCGCTGTCCTGTCAAGGCAGAGGTCGCGGGTAAGTCCTACGGACGACCTAGCGGTACGAGTCCCGTCAGCCCCGTCAATGTAAGGCCCCATCGTCTAGCGGTCAAGGACTTCCGACTTTCTATCGGAAAACAGGGGTTCGAGTCCCCTTGGGGCTATGGTTTCGTTGCAGTGTAGCTTAATGGTAAAGCCCCTGGCTCATAACCAGGTCTATACGGGTTCGAGTCCCGTCGCTGCCATTGGTGGGGATGGTGTAACGGCTATCATTTCGGTCTCCAAAACCGAGGATCTGAGTTCAAATCTCAGTCCCCGCGCCACTGGGTCGGCTCGCCTATTTAGCGCCGGGCAGCTGTCTGTAAAACAGTCGCAGTATTGCGTTGCAGGTGCGAATCCTGCTCGACCCACTTTTTCGGATTGTAGCGCAGTTTGGTAGCGCGCCTGCCCTGGGAGCTTTCCTGTCGCAGGTTCAAATCCTGCCATTGCGATCTTCTTCCCTATTTGTTATAATTGCCGATGAACCGAACTATAACTATTCAAACCATGGAATGCGAACTGTGCGATCGCGAGGTGGAGCGCCTGAGCGTTCATCACCTAGTGCCCAAACAATACAGTAAGCGGAAAAACAGCGAAATCGGGCCCACAGCCGAAATCTGTTCGGCCTGCCATCGGCAAATTCACGCCCTGTTTGATAACAAGCGTTTGGGGGAAGAACTCAACACTATTGAAAAACTGAGAAAGGAACCGCAAATGCAGAAATTTCTCGCCTGGGTGAGGAAACAAAACCCGGGGAAAAAAGTCAGCGTGCATCGACAAAGATAGAATATAGAAAGGGATAAGCTCCAGATTGCAAACCCCTGTGACCCAATTGGAAGAGGCGCCAGATTTAGGCTCTGGTTGTTACTGGTAAGTCCTTCGGACGACCTAGCGGTACGAGTCCAGTCAGGGGTATTCGGGGAGCGATCGCCCTTTTAAGATTTCACAAATATAAAGAAAGGAGTAAATTAAGATGACAACCATGACGGTAACGGACGCGCTGGCAGAATTAACTTTATTAGAAAAGCGGATCGACTCGGCGCTTAAAGCTCAAACCTTAACGCTCAAACCTCAGACTTTCAACTTTTAAACGATAACGTTTAACGTTCGATAAAATCCGGGGGTATTGGTTGCAGGTGCCATAAAACCTTGAGGTTTCCACCAGGCTGGGGGGTCAGCATCTATTTATTTCAATTAGCAATTAACAATTAGCAATTAACAATTAACAATTAACAATTGATTTTTTCTTGCCTCCATAGCTCAGTGGATAAGAGCAGCATCCTTCTAAGATGACGGTCCCAGGTTCAAATCCTGGTGGGGGCGTTGGTAATATGTTTTGTAACTTTTAAAGGAGGTCTATCGTGTAATTTTGATTTTGGTGCCAAAAGAAAGAGCGATGTTGCATCCGCAACGCTTCGCGATCGCATCCTTGCGCGTCCTAATTTTCGGAGCATACATACATAGTACGAGAGGAATAGTAACCGTGGCTTCGCCCAGAGCGAAGCAGCAAGAGGAACGAGTAAAAGCCGAGAACTGGAGGAGGTTGGCTTAGAGGTAGCCATCCTTTAAAAAGCGTGTAATAACTTACTTAGGGAGTTTTTACTTGAAGTCTTTTGCTTTGCTCCGATAACTCACGCGCACTATGGGCGATCGCTTTTTACAGGCAAGAGGCAATAGGCAATAGGCAAAAGGGAGGAGGTTTAGGACTTGCGTAGTAATAAGATACCGACTTGTTGGGTTGCGTTTCACTTCGGCCCGACCTACGATTTTCTATGGGCGATCGCTTTTTACAGGCAAGAGGCAATAGGCAATAGGCAAAAGGGAG
>CAZUCT010000060.1:17905-28633 GCA_964619285.1 uncultured bacterium
GAGGTTTAGGGAGCATCATGGGTCTGTAGTTCTAATTGGGAGAACGCCTGTTTTGCAAACAGGAGGTTGTGGGTAAGTCCTGCGGACGACCTAGCGATACGAGTCCCACTAGAGCCATTGCGGCGGCTGAAGTCGAAGCGGTCGAGACGTCGGTTTGTGGAACCGAAAAAAGCGAGTAAGTCCTGCGGACGACCTAGCGGTACAAGTCTCGTCAGCCGCCCTATCCACCGAAAGCCGAGAAGCGAGGCGCTGTGCTGATAACGCAGAGGTAGGAGGGGCAGTACCTCCTCGGTGGACTGCGAGGGGAGAGGGGGAAGACAAGGGAGAGGGGGGGACGCGGGAACGCGGGGACGCGGGGACATTCTAGAGGTTAAAACTACCTTGTCCTCCCACACGGACCAACGGACCAACTCCCCAAACTCCCCACACTTCCCACACCAAACACACTCCCTTGTCTCCCTTGTCTTTCTAATTATGGGGAGGTCGCCTAAAAGGTAGGGCACCGTAGAAAAGTGGTACGGCTCTCAAAAAGACGACTGGGTTTTGCCAAGTAGGGTAAAAAAGTTGCGTCGCGACGTTCCCCGAAAACGGCAAACGGACGGCGGGTTGCAGAGGCACTGAAAGGAATTAATTGTCCGAGGTGGGGGCAGTTCCCACCTGCCTGCGGGTAGTAAGGAAGCGCTTTTTCCTGAAAGCTGTCGTCGGTCGATGCGGGTTCGAGTCCCGTCCTCTCCATTTTTTTTGAAACTGGGAACGTAGCTCAATGGTAGAGTACCCGGCTTTTAACCGGTTTGGTGCAGGTTCGAGCCCTGTCGTTCCCATTAAAAAATTTATGATAATATGGCAGTGTAGGTCAACTGGCAAAGCAGTTATAAGTAGGTAGGCAAAAATATTTGCAGAAAATTTTCCCCGTAGAACAGACATCTTGTCTGTTCGGTGTCTAATTAATTTGGCACTCCTACTTATTAAAAAATGGAAACAGTAACAAATCGTCCCTACGGGGGCAAAACCGATTTAGAGGCGATCGCCTCCCTTTTAAATACCAGCAAATCTGCGATGACCTTCGACCAATGGCCGTCGGTGCCGGAAATGCTGATGCAGTTTGACGACCCATTGGTTGACGAAACTCGGGACTTCTGCCTCTGGGAAACTGGGGCGGGGGAGTTGGTGGCAGTTGCCGGCTTGATGATGCCCGCTGCAGAAAGTTTTAACCGCATTCTCTGGTTTGAGATTTTGCCCGATGCCAAAAGCGAAAACTTAGAAACTCAGATTCTCGACTGGGGGGCGGGGCGAATGGGGGAGTTTGCTAAAGAGCGAGGAGTCGGGAGCATTTCTATGCTCTGCCCCACCCACGAGGATAATGGCGATCGCATTAATCTATTGGAAAATAGCGGCTTTAAAATAGAACGCTACTTTTTAGCAATGGAGCGATCGCTTTCGGAAACCATCCCAGAACCGCAATTACCCGAAGGTTTCCGCTTGCGAGAGGTGGGGGGCGAAGGGGATGCAGAAGCTTGGGTGGAGACTTTTAACGAAACTTTCATCGACCATTGGAACCACTTCGAGCTAACCGTTGAAGCTTTTCAACACAAACTCGACGATCCGACTTATCGTTCGGATTTGAGTTTAGTGGCGATAGCGGACGACGATACAATGGCCGCTTTGTGCGATTGCCATATCATAGAAAAGGATGGTCTCGATATCAAGCAAGGTTGGATTAACGTCCTCGGCACCAAGGGCGGTTTCCGCAAGCGGGGACTCGGGCGGGGCATTCTGCTGGCGGCGTTGCAGAATTTTCAAGCAGAAGGGTTAGATACCGTTATTCTTTATGTCGATGCCGAGAATCTCTCTGGGGCGACGCGACTTTATGAGTCCGTCGGTTTTCGTCGAGTGAATACCCAGATTGCCTACATGAAGGAATTGCAGGCAGCGACTTTGGAAAAGTACCTCTAATATGCTATAAGCGAAACAGTCAAGAGCAAATTACCATGACAACATCCGCAATTATCTCAAAAACACCCCCTATCTTTTCTCTGGAAGATTGGATGGAAAATCCCCCAGAAAGACAAGAATGGGTTGACGGTCGATTATTGGAGAAAAACGGCATGACAGCAAAACACGGTCGCACTCAAGCAAGACTTGCTACTTATTGGACAAATTACAAAAATTCCAGCAATCGAGGTGGGGAAGTCTATACAGAAACGCCGTGTCGCACCGTCGGTCGAGGTCGCTGCCCCGATGTGGGATATTTAACACCGCAACTGGTCGCCCAATACGGCGATTTTAACGTGCTGCCCCAAAGTTTTTCCCTAATTGCCGAGATTATCTCTCCTACCGATAGCGCTGAGGAGGCATTTACCAAAGTTAACGAATATCTAGCATCGGGCTGTGAGGAAATTTGGTTAATTTTGCCCGAGAGTCAATGGATAGTTGTTATTGCTGGAGGTAAACGATTGTTATTTACTAAGGTAGAAACCGCTAGCACTCAGATTGTGTTGCCTGGTTTCGCGGTTGCAGTTGACGATTTATTGAGTTAAGTTTTACACCTATTACAACAGTGCTAACAAAAAATAACTTAAAGATGCGCGACGCGCATCTTTTTTTATGCTTATACCTCAATGAGAGCAAAAGCTAGTAGTAGTGCAGCACAGCTAAAATGGTGGGTATTTTCTCTTCATACTCTTACTCATACTCATACTCAAAAAAAGAGTTTTTTCTTTGAGTAAGAGTAAGAGTAAGAGTAAGAGTACTCGTCATGAGTTACCCACAATTTTAGCTGTGCCGCGCTAGTAGCTAGTAGCAACGCGCACCTTACAACTTAGCTAGTAGTAGTAACACATCTAAGTTAAAAATGCGAGTAAAAGCTAGTTAAGGGACAAGCAGGAAAAACCCATTCCCAATTCGCAATTCCCCATTCCCCGTTCCCCATTCCCCGTTCCCCCCCAAAAAGCATTTATTTTTTGGTTCTCTTCAAACTTGGCCGGTAACCGGACTTGCTTTTGGAGCCGCATTAGGTGATAATAGGGATTTGCTGGTAAAAACTAGAATCTCGAACCAGTATGGTTCCGAACCAGACTTTTGGTCGGGGAATGTTTTTTTCCAGCAGCAAGGGTTAGCTTTAGCTAACTTAACATATAACTCAGCACAGTCGAGTAGTTAATAGGAGAGAAACAAATGGGATTAATTCAATGGGTACAAGAGCTAATCGAACCGGAAAAAAAACAGCAGAAAGATTCAGAGTGGGAGCAACTTAACGATCGCCTCATCTCACTCCACAACGCAGGCAACTACTCAGAAGCGATATCCATAGCCGAACGATCCCGAAAGTTAGCAGTGCAAACTTGGGGGGCGACTCATCCAAACGTTGCTGCTAGCTGCAACAACTTGGCCGAGTTGTACGAAAAGCAAAATCGCCTGGAGGAGGCGGAAGCATTGCTTCTCCAAGCGATCGAAATCGACCGGCAGGCTTTAAGCGCGGACCATCCCGGACTGGCGACCGAGCTCAACAACTTGGCAGAGCTGTACTACGGGCAAAATCGCCTGGAGGAGGCGGAACCCTTGTTTTTAGAGGCAATAGCTGTCGGTAAGAAGGCATTGCCCGCCGACCATCCCTCCCTTGGGACTTTCTCTCACAACTTGGCGGCGTTGCTGGCGGCAAGCGATCGCCCCAAAGCAACTTTCAAGCTAATATTGCGGGGGAGCAAAATCGACGATACTAATATCCGGCGCTACTTCGGTGCGAGTTCCCAGAGCGATCGCCTCGCCTACTTCCAGAGCATTCGAGGTAACTTTGACTTTTTCCTCTCCTTTGTCTGCCAATACCTGCCCCACTCCGCCGCCGCCAAGCAAGCAGCCCTCAACTTAGTGCTGAAACGCAAGGCCCTAACGGCTAACTCGGCTATTTTGGGCGATCGCTACCCCCACTTGGAGGAGAAATTGCAGCAGTGGCGGCAACTCGGCGACGAGCTTTTAGAACTTTTCAACGGCATTCCCAAACCAGAAGAAGCCGCCGCCCGCCGGGAAGAATTAACCCGAGTCCAAAAAGAACGTAACGAGCTCCAAAGGCAGCTAGGGCAGGAAATTCCCGAAATCCGGTTGCCAGAACTTAGCTGCGACCGGAAGGTCGTTGCTTCATGCCTGCCTGCGGGGATGAGTTTAGTGGAGTTCGTGCGGTTCGAGTTCTATGATTTTCAGGAGAAATGCTGGCAGGATAGCCGCTATCTAGCTTTCGTCTTACCCGCCGGGGAACCGTCGCGAGTGGAGATGGTTGACTTAGGAGATGCCGCCAATATCGATGAACTGACTTCCCAGTTTCGGGAGAGTCTAACAGCAGAGTCCCAGTCAGCACCCCATCTATATAATAAGGAAGCGGGCTGTCAGTTGCGCGAGGCCATCTTCGATAAACTGCGTCCCGCGTTGGGCAGTTGCCGCAACCTAGTGTTAGCGCCAGATGGCGATTTGAACCGAGTGCCCCTGGGAATTTTGCCTCTGGACGATGGAGACAGGATTTTGCGGGATGAATGCGCCATCATCTGCGCCAGCAGCGGGCGGGAACTGTTGCGCAATAGTATCGATTTCGGCGGCAAACCCGGACCGGTCTTGGCGGTGGGTGCCCCCAATTACGATTTCGGGGGCGGCGACGGCGGCGGCGGCGACGACGAATCCCTTCCAGAGATACCGTTCCCAGCTCTGCCCCAAACGGAAGGTTTAGCCGCCGCAGTAGGACAACGCTTGGGGGCGGAGATTTTATTGGGGGATGCTGCCTTGGTGGGAGAGTTGTTGGCGAGGCGATCGCCCCAAGTTCTCTTCCTGGCGAGTTCCGGTTTTTTCTTTGAGGATGGGCAGGAAAACAGTTCCACCGTTCGGCATCTTGGCGGCAGCCTCCAAGACTGGATGTTGCGTTGCGGCATCGCCTTGGCAGGTGCCAACACCGCGAGTTTAGGCGGCGAACTTCCTCCAGAGGCGGGCCGGGGCGTTATCTTCGCCGGAGATGTGGCCGGTTGGGACTTGACGGCAACGGAACTGGCGATTTTAGTGCCCTGCCAAAGCAAGGCTCTAGGTGGAGGAGGAGTGTTGGGGTTGCGTCGCGCCTTTGCGGTGGCGGGTGTTAAAAGTTTGATAATGAGTTTGTGGGAGGTGCCGGTTTATGGGAGTATTTTATTAATGGAGCGACTTTTCGACTACTTAGAGGCGGGTTGGCAACCTGCCGAAGCGCTGGATCTGGCGCAGGATTATCTAAAAAATGCGACTGTTGGGGAGTTGCGCGAGAGCGAGTTGGGGATGAAGGTGTTGAAGGAGTTGGAGTTAGGGGAGGAACATCCAGCCCAGATAAAGCCTTTGGAACATCCTTATTATTGGGGCGCGTGGGTTTGTCAGGGTGTTAATGAATAGTTAACAACTAACAATTAACAATTGGGGGTGCTAAGAAACCCGGTTGGGAGCAAGTCAGTTTTGTAATTTTTCTCTCTCGATAATTTCATACTCTTACTCTTACTCTTACTCTTACTCAAAAAAGACGCTTTTCTTGAGTATGAGTGTGAGTCATGAGTGTGAGTCATGAGAAAATAAATATGCAAAGGTGACTTGCTCCCGTTCGTAGTAATCGCTTCAGCGATTGTTCGTAGTAATCGCTTCAGCGATAGCTCGTAGTAATCGCTTCAGCGATAGTTCGTAGCAATCGCTTCAGCGATAGTTCGTAGTAATCGCGGAACGAGATTTAACCTTTTATAACAAGCACTTTAATGCTAAAAACCAAGATTTATTAGCACTAAAGTGCTTACTACAAACACGGTTAAGAAGCTTGCAAAATACCTTGATGTTGCAGGTATTGTTGTTGGGAAATCAGGTAGCGGGCGTAGGTTCTGTTACTATCGAGAAAACCATTATTTACGCAGCGCATTCCTACTTTTTCTAAGATGCGACGGGAAGGATAATTTTCTACTCGGGCGTAGGCATCTACCCACCGTTGGTTTAATTGGTTAAAACCGATTTGGAGGCAAAAATTGGCGGCCTCGGTTCCCAAACCGTAGCCCCAATAAGGGGTATCTAAGGCGTAGCCAATTTGCAAGTATGGGGAGCGATCGCTTAAGTACAATTTAGCAAAACCGATGAGGTTTTGGCGCTGCTTTTCTAGGAGAAAATAGGGACCGAAACCGTGGGTTTGCCAGTGGTCGATCCAGCCGTTTAATTCGTTCCAAGATTGCTGGAAAGAGCGAGGACCGGTGGTGACGTAACGCATGGTTTTCGGATTTTGGAGGATGTGGTAAACTTGGGGGAAATGTTCCACGGTGGGCGGGACTATTAACATCCTTTTGGTTTGATAAGTTTGGAGTTGCATAATTGCTTTCCTTTTTCGATTGATATTTCAAAGGTAGCGGCTTTTTCTGGTTTTGTTAATCGAAAAAGATGGAAGGTGGTAGATGCTTAAATCGAGGTATTTTTTAATAGTTAAAGATAGAAAATGATAGAAGATTGTAGGTTGGGTGGAGTGAAACGGAACCCAACATAGTTAAGTCGCAAACAAAGAAGATTGTAGGTTGGGTGGAGTGAAACGGAACCCAACATAGTTAAGTCGTAAACAAAGAAGATTGTAGGTTGGGTGGAGTGAAACGGAACCCAACATAGTTAAGTCGTAAATAATAGAGCTTCCTCGACAAAGATAGATGATAATAGGCGATGATAGAAAATAGTATTTCAGAAACCCGGTTTTTTGAAAAAACCGGGTTTCTTGACCGGTTTGATAGATGATGATAGGCGATGATAGGAAATGATAGAAAACCCCTTGACATTGCCAAACAAACTGGCTTATAATGTTAAGCAAATCCTAACGGAGGACTAAAATAATGGTACATCCTACTTACAAAAATAACGAAAAAACTTTCCTCGAAGACATAGCTGATAATTGGGGATTTAAGGATAAATGTAAATTGGTATTCGTTCAGCGTTTTCTAACGGATAACGACGATTTAACTAATGTTGTTTTGGCGGAGATTTTAGAGGAAAATTTGCTGGAGGGTTCCAAAGAGGCGGCGGTTGCCGAACAAATTCAGCGGGACTGTTTGCGGGCAATATTTAGTAAGATAGAGGCGGAGGGTTGCGAGTTTAACGGGGCGAGGAGAGGTAAAACGGAAATTGCCAAAAATTGGTTGCGGGAGGTTGTTTATTTGTGGGAACAGTTGAAAACGAAGGGCAAGGAAACGGATAAGATGGGACCGGTGGTATTGAAGGAGGAGACTTTGGATATGTGGGAACCGACTAGCGAATATGCGAAGTCGGTGGAGTTGGGGAGTCACATCCGCTTTGAGGTGGAGTTGGAGTGCGACGGTCATTTGTTGTTGTTAGAAAAGGCGACTTCGGGTAAGTTATACTGTTTGTGTCCTTCCTTTTTCGCGCCGAACCCTCGTTTTGAGAAGGGGAAGGCAGTGTTGCCCCAGAAGGAGGCGCCGTTAAAGTCGTTTCTGCTGAGTGGCAACCCTGGGAAGGAGGAAATTGTGGTGGCGATCGCCCCTCAACTTCCCGAGTTAGACTGGTTGCCCCAACCGAAGGATAAACCTTTGTTGTTGCAGGGGGTCCATTTAGTGGATTTGTTGGCCTATTTGGAGGGGGAGGCCGAATGTTCGGTGTTGTATATGGATTATGAGGTGGTTAATGGTTGATAATTGATAGATTTAAGAAACCTGGAGATTTAAGAAACCGGGTTTTTTGGAAAAACCCGGTTTCTGGCGGGGGAATTGGCCATTAATAATTGGTTTTTGGGTGGATGAAAAAATATAGGTTAGCAGCGGATTTTGAAGGAGCCCCCCCCGCCCCCCTTAAAAAGGGGGGGGCCAGCGGAATAAATGTTTGGTTTGTGTAGCGGATGGGTTGTTGGTGGGTGAAATGGGTTGATTAATTGTTTTTTTTTAATTTGTTAATTGCCAAAATGAAAGTAAAAGTATTTTCCATCGAACCCACTTCCGAAAAAGGAAGATTCCAAGTTACACTATTAATCGGACAGGGGCAGCATAAATTCGCTATGACTGTCGAATCTTTTCTGGTGGGCGATCGCGAACTTCAAGTCACCAATGGGGACAGGGATTTCCGCGAAACGTTCAAATTCAACCAAATAGTGGCGACCGATATCTCTAAATTAGTCTCCAAAGTTCGCAACGGCGAAGTTGTAAAACTGCCGGCAGATCTAGGCGAGTTTAACTCGGAGTTTCCTCAAGTTACTCTCCCTCAATTAACAGCTAACAATTAGCATTTATTGGTGGATGAAAAAATATAGGTTAGCAGCGGATTTTGAAGGAGCCCCCCCGCCCCCCTTAAAAAGGGGGGGCCAGCGGAATAAATGTTTGGTTTGTGTAGCGGATGGGTTGTTGGTGGGTGAAATGGGTTGATTAATTGTTTTTTTTCAATCCTGTAGGGGCAACAGCATTCGGGCGATAAGTTATGATAAAAAGCATAAATATTAATGTCCGAATGCTTTGCCCCGGCCCCACGTTTGATTTTTGCAATTTTCACCTATTAAAAGGAGGAGTAAATTTGGCTAAGGATGTAGTTCATCAAGCGGTAAAAAATGCTTTAATTAAAGATGAATGGTTAATAACCCATGACCCTTACAGGCTAATTTATGGAACGATTAACGTAGCTGCAGATTTAGGGGCAGAAAAGTTAATTGCGGCAACTAAAGATAAGCAAAAAATTGTTGTTGAGATTAAAAGCTTTTTGCCCCAAGCTTTGGATATTTCAGAATTTCATACGGCTTTAGGTCAATTTATTAACTATCGGACTATTTTAAAGAGAAAAGAGCCAGACAGAGTTTTATATTTGGCGGTTCCCCTTTCTAGTTTTGAGACTTTTTTCTCTTTAGAACTTCCTCAATTAGTAATTGAAGAAAACAACTTAAAACTAATAATTTTTGAACCAGAAAAGGAGGTAATTGTCCCATGGATAAACTAGCAAAATACAGCCAATTTGTGCAAGAGATTCTCGGAGAATACGGTCAATATCAACCGGCAAATGAGGGCTTAGAATATCAAGTTATTTTTGACACGGAACGGGGACATTATCAAGTGGTCCAGTTTGGTTGGGAGGGCTATAAGTACGTTCATTATTGCTTGATTCATGTGGACATTAAACCCGATAAAATCTGGATTCAATGGAACATGACCGAAATAGATATTGCGGGAGAATTGGTCAAGATGGGGGTTCCCAAACAGGAAATTGTTGTTGGTTTTCACCATCCTTTTATGCGTAAGTTAAGCGATTATGCTGTGGGATAATAGTTAACGATGGATGTAATAAACCTGGAGATTTAAGAAACCGGGTTTTTGGGAAAAACCCGGTTTCTGGCGGGGGAATTGGCCTATTAATAATTGGTCTTTTGGGTGGGTGAAAAAATGTAGGTTAGCAGCGGACGAGTGAAGGGACGAGTGCGGATGGGTTGATGGAACGACAAGCCCTCTGTTGTCATTGCGAGGCGACAGCCGTGGCAATCTCAAAGGTAACAATAACTTCCTCAATTAACCATTGAAGAAAACAACTTAAAACCGATAATCCTTAGACCAGAAAAAGAGGTAATCGTAACATGGATACAGAAGTAATAAATAATGACAAAAGCAAAAAACCCGGTTTTGCCAACAAGACCCTCTTTTTCCCAAGCTAACTCACCCGGCAGAAACCGGGTTTTTTCCAAAAAACCCGGTTTCTTACATCTCGATACTTGCAAAACCTTTGTTTTCGCGATATAATTTTTAACGGATAGGCAACGATGGACCAACCGACGACAACCAAACTCACCCGCCGATAACCCATCCGCTACATCCGCTTCAAAATCCGCTGCTAACTAACTAACTCATATTAAATAGGAGAGAAGAAAATGGGACTAATCAAATGGCTGCAAAATCTACCAAAGAGACTCAACTGGAACCAACTAAACGACCGTCTCATCGAACTCTACAACAACGGCCAATACCGAGAAGCGATACCTATAGGCAAAGAAGCGCGACAGCTAGCAGCGGACATCTGGGGGCCGACTCATCCCAACGTCGCCACTAGCTGCAACAACCTGGCAGGGTTGTACGAAACGCAAAATCGCCTGGCAGAGGCGGAACCCTTGTATTTAGAAGCCATAGATATCGTCAGGAAGGCTTTACCAAAGTCGAAGACCCGATGATGCGTTCTGGCATCGCCCTCGCCGGCGCCAACACCTGGAGTTGGGGCGGCGAACTCCCCCCAGAAGCGGGCACCGGCGTCATGTTTGCCCGAGACGTCGCCGCCTTAGACCTCCTGGCAACGAAACTGGTAATCTTAGTCGCCTGCCAAAGCGGTTTGGGAGACGTCGCCACTGGGGAAGGAGTCTTCGGGTTGCGTCGCGCCGTTGCCGCCGCCGGTGCGAAAAACCTGATAATGAGTTTGTGGAGCGTGCCGGCTTATGCGACTATTTTATTAATGGAGCGTTTGTTTGATTATATCGATGCCGGTTTCCAACCCGCCGAAGCTTTGGAACTTGCCCAGGATTATGTTAAGAATGTCACTGTCGGAGACTTGCGGGAGAGTGAGTTAGGGAAAACGATATTATGGGATTTGGATCTCGATGACAACCATCCAGCAGCGATGAAGCCTTTGGAACATCCTTATTATTGGGCGGCGTGGGTTTGCCAGGGTGTGGCAGTTAACAATTAATAATTAATAATTAACAATTGACAATTAACAATTAACAATTGACAATTAACAATTAACAATTGA
>CAZUCT010000061.1:0-28528 GCA_964619285.1 uncultured bacterium
TCGCTGAAGCGATTACTACGAACTATCGCTGAAGCGATTACTACGAACTATCGCTAAAAACTGACAGCTTTTTTTGCCTGACCTACATTTTGAGCGTTGTTATTGCTGCCTAGAGTAAAGTCGCGCAATTCTACTCGCGTAACTTTAATTCCCCAAGGTTCCGTTGCCACGTCTAATTCTTCTACTAAAGCATCGTTAATTTTCTTCCTGCCCGTCAAAATTTCTTCTGATTGCATAGTCGCCATTTGGGAGCGAATAGAAACTAGCAATAAATTTAACATTGCTGCTTTGAGGTCTTGGACTTTATAACAGGCTTTTTCTAAGTCTAAAATTTTCCAATAGATGACAAAATCTACGTTAACATTCAGGCGATCGCTCGTAATACATTGAGTCGGCGGCATCTCTAAAAGTTGTTCCCGCAGAGTGTCTTTAAAAGCGACGTATTCAATAAAAGGAGTTAGAAAAGTCAGACCTGGTTCTAACTTTTTGCCCTCATACTTTCCCAGAAATTCTACTAAAGCTTGGTCCCCTTGACGAACCACTTTAACGCTGCTACCGAGAGCAGAAAGACCCAAAGTTGCAAAAGCAAATAAACCGATTAATTGTGCGTACATAATAATTCTCCCCGTTCCTAGTAACGACTTTAGTCGTAGTTAGTAGTAAGCGCTTAAGCGCTTTAAGCATCAAACAAAGACTCGGGAGCAACTATTAAAGTATTGCCTTCCCGACCCAAAACCAAAACCTTTTGATTTGCCGCTATTTTTAACTCTTTATCTTGACAGCAAGCCGACCAAGAATTGCCCTCGTAAAGAACGCGGCCCGTTTGACCGGGCAAAATTTCCGTTAAAGTTTTCGCCTCCACAGTTTGCGGAATTTTAAACTTATTTTCCCGGTGAGTAAAAGTAGGACGAACCCAAATTACCCCCGCCAGAGATAGCCCCATCCAATAGAAAATTTGCCATTCAAAATCCTCATACATAACCCCACGCCAATCAAACATAAATAAGACGCTGCCCCGCCACAAAATAAAAGCTTCCAAGAGGGCGCAACATCCTAAAATTAGGGGCACGAATTTTAATTTTCTAGCTATGGGTTTGGGAAGCACAAATTCCCAAGCAGCTAAAACTATTCCGATGATAAACCAGAGCCAAGGCGGACTGATTTGAAAAGGATAATTAGCCACATTTGCTAGTAGTGGCGGTAATAAATAAATGAGAAACACCTTTGCCTCCTGGGTCGTTCGGCACTAACCTTTTCATTTTATAAAAAAGGCTATTGTTTGACTTATTAAAAGAGTTTACCCAAATTTTCGGTTTTTCAGATCTCAGAAACCCGGTTTTTTCAAAAAACCGGGTTTCTTGACCGATCCTCTAGGACCATTGGGCCATTGAAAATCCCTCCTAAAAACAGGGCCACCGGGGATTAGGGACTTGCAATTTAATAAGATACCGATGTTGGGTTCCGTTTCACTTCACCCAACCTACAAGAGACTGGTAGTTTATTTTTTAACAAGTCCCTTAGCTGGCCTTCTTAACTTTTGCTTTCGCCTTTAGCAATTAACGTATTTCTGTAGAACGGACGAGACGTCCGTTCCCCTTCCTCTTTTCCCTGGCAGAAAGCCGCTTTAGTTAAACATATAACAAAAACGAACTATTCAAATCGCCAATCGAGCCAATAGTATCTGGAAGCACGCCGATAATATCTCCAGAAGCAGTAGCTATAGCGGTATCTAGAGCGCTGTTACCCGCCAAATCTAAATTCTCAATCAAGATATAATCGTCAGGAGAGCCCCTTAATTGAATTAAATCCCCAGGACTTAAATCCGCAATTATGGCATAACCATCATTCAAATCTCCCTGGTAATAAACGGCATTTTCATCTCCCAAGACAAAAATATCATTTCCCGCACCACCAGTTAAAGTATCCTTTTCCAACAACAACCCCGATAAAGTTCCTTGCAGAATATCGTCACCCTTATCCCCGCTGAGACTGTCGTTACCATTAGAGCCCGCAAGAGTATCGTTTTCCTTACCGCCCATCAGCAGATCGTTTCCCGCACCCCCCAAAACAGAATCGTTGCCTTGATGGCCGTTCAGCAGATCGTTACCCTCATTAGCATCGAGATAATCGTTACCTTCATTGCCCCAGAAAGTATCGTCCCCCGCGCTACCAATCAAACTATCATTGCCAGCATCGCCCCAAAAAAGGTCGTTACCGCCACTAGAAGCAATGCGATCGTCTCCACCCGCCCCGCGAACCAAGTCATTGCCAAATTCGCTATCGCTCAAGATGTCATTAGATTGACCCCCCCAAATAGGCATACCTGCCACCCTGGAAGCTAAATTAATGCCACTGCCCCAACCCATTTGGTGATAGCTATTGTCAGCGCTATCCCTCAATACGAGATAATGGAAAGAACCATCAGAACTAGCTGCAGGATCTAAAATCAAGTCTTCAGACAAAGTGCGAGTAGATTTCAGCCAGCCATCGGGTAAAACTGCCGCCTCGAAAGCACCTTTAACCTCGCTTGGCTCTTCCTTTCCGGAAGCGTGCATGACGTACTCATTACCCCAGATGTCAGTGACAAAATATCTTTCCAAGGGAACCGCGTCCGGGGTACCGGGATCCACCCCATTTTCATTAGCAAAAAACTTGAGTCTTTGACCTTTATAATTGGCAGTGACTTTCACCACTCCCTCGGGAGGTGTAATCACTTGATTGCCAGCAGAGTAAGCGTTAGAAATCGGCGGTCTGACTCCTGCGTAATCGCTTGGATCGTAGGGATACATGGCATTGATCGCCGACGACATAGCAGCCCAGGTATATCCATCCGATGTGGTGATATAACTGGTCGTACCCAGAGGCTCTCCCGGCGATGCCAGGAAAATTGACTCGTTAAATTGCAAATTGCGAGTGGTATTGCGGATATAAGGGCGGGGCGGTTCGTATCCTGCATTCCAAGCTTCTTCGGAAATTGAGTTCGTACCACCGTTTTTATAAGTGGGCAGGGCTTGAGTCGGTTCGGTGTAGATGGTTGAAATATCAACTATTTCATAAGCCACCTCAAGAGGATTCCAGTTTTCCGATTCGGAGTGATTTGTCATATTCAGAGTTGGAACTATGGAAATTGAAAATTCATTATATCATTATCAAAACTTTTTGTCAAGATATTTTTTCTTTTGGTAATCGCGGTAACGACTTGGCGGTAAAGAAAACTATACTCTAATTGGGGCAAGGTGCTGCTTTGGAATAGTGAGGGAAGGGCAGATTTCATCTGTTTTCCCAGGTTTTTCCTTTCCCCCTAAAGCCTAGCCTCAAACCCTTCGATACCCTCTGGTTCTTCATATTCCACATCCAAACCAGTAACTACAGCCGCCCGAGGCCCCAAATTGCACCAACTAAGCATTATTTCCACCGCTTCCTTGGAACCTTCAAAAACAGCCTCCACTCTACCATCGGGCAAATTTCGCACCCAACCGCTAGCGCCGCGTTTTTTAGCCTCGTTAACAGTAGAATAGCGAAAACCTACCCCTTGAACTCTCCCAGAAACAAAAACATGAGCGCGAATAATTTCAGAACTTTTCATTTTGCTAATTGGTTAATTGTTAATTAAGTTTGTAGTAATCGCGTTCCGCGATTAAATCGCGTTCCGCGATTACTACGAACTACGACTAAAGTCGTTACTACGAACTTTTTCTTTTATTGCGCTTCAAATTATGCAACAACTCCTGTAACTCCCTCAAATTAACCGTCTTTCCCCCATAACGCCAACTCACATAAGCTTGGGAAATTCGAGCGATCGCCTCCCCCTCGCTACCGTAAACCTCCCGCATCGCCCTGGCATACTCGAAAGGAGTTTGCGATCGCCTTTTCTTCCAACCCTTAACCGCCAGAAAATCCAACATTTGCCGATACAAACTCTCCATCGGCGGCAACTTCGCCAACCGTCGCCGATATCGCCACCCCTGCCACAACCGATACAACACCCAACAACCAAAACTAAAAACAGTCAGCAAAATCAAACCGCTAAAAAATCCCGCCCAACCGCGAGAAAACATAGCAAACAACCAAGCGATAATTCCTCCCAACCAACTAAAAATCGCCCCAAAAATTCTTTCCAAAAAACCCGTTACTGGAGAAGGCAACCAACCCGCCACCCAATTCCAAAAAGTCTTGAGAGCAGTAAAAGTTTGATTTTCCTCAATCGAAGGAGGAATTAAAGGCATTCCCGGAATCGGATTAAAAGCAAACCAACCATACTCGGGAAAATAAACCTCAGTCATGGCATAAGCATCGGTATTTTTCACCACATACAAACCCGTAAACGGATTAAAATCTCCCGGTTGATACCCCGCCACCAACCGCGCCGGAATGCCGATAGAACGCAGCATGATAGTTAAAACCGTAGAGAAGTGGTCCCCATAACCCCCCGTAATTGTTTCCCCGTCTTGAGTATTTCTATAACCGAACAAAAACGCTTCCACTAAATCCTCGTCATCCTCCAAAAATGGCGGTGCTTGTTGCAATTTATAATTGGGGTTTTGCTTCAAATATTGCGCCAAATAAAGAGCTATTTCGTAAGGATTATCCAGAGCTTTTTTGTTTTGAGCTACTTGAGTATTTAGTGCTAGAATTTCCTCAGTTTTTGCCCTAACTTTAGCCTCTATTTCTGGGGGAACTTGCAGATAGTAATTAGAGACGCTGTTGGGGTAATTAGTATTCGCTTGACTTAAAAGAGTGCGATCGCGATAGGGAACCTCCGAAATAACCGTATAAGTCAAACCCTCCCGCAATTCCAAAGGCGATCGCAAATTACCATCCGGGTCTAGCGCTATTTGTTCCGTAGGGAAATAAACCTGCTCTGGTTTATACATCGCCGGAATCAAATTCGGCAGCATCGAAACTATAGTGTAGCTTTGGATTACCTCCCGTCTCGGACCGTTCAAACCGATAGCCGGCAGATAAAATTGATAAGACCAGCGAGGGCGACTTACAGTATGAGTGTTATCGTTGCGGGAAATTTCCCAACCCTGACCGGTATAGCGGTCAAAAGCCAACACCCGCCAGAAACCCTCCGCCTGCGATCGCACCCGCATCACCACCTGGGGAGTCAGTTCCCCCCGCAGATTTTGATTGATTTTCGTATTAAACCCATAGTAATAAGTAGAATCCATCGTACCCGCGCCCGATTCTACATTAGTGCCCTCGCCCAAACCATCCCCATCGCCATCCTCGTTACCTCTACTTACATAACCCGGATTAGTGATATTGCGGGCGTCGAACTGTTCCGCCTCAAAATTTAGGGGTGCGCTAACCGGAAAAGTACGCAATTGATAGCCCGGCAAACGGGGCAAAAAAGCAAAAATTGCCAACCCCAGTCCTAGAATTACTAGCAAGAGGAAGGCAAATCGTTTGGGTGATAAAGTAGAAGTAAATAGTAAAGATAAATCGGTCTTTTTCTTTTTGACCGTAGAACGGGCATCTTGCCCGTTCGCCAGTTCCAGGCGAGAGCGATAATCTAAGATAAGAGCCGGGATAGCGATCGCCACAAACACCAGCAACACCGGCCCAAAGCTCAAAGTTTGACTGAGAGTAGCCGCCACCCCCAACAAAATCAAACCTATAACCATCGTGTACCCCAAATCCTTACGTCGGGGTAAATCGAAACTGTGCAAAACCTGGAGTTGTATCAATAGTTCTGCTAGAACTAAGCGAGTATCGCTTAACTCCACCACCAGCCCCCCCAAAAATGAAGCTAAAGCTAGGAGCATTCCTATAGCTATGCAAAATTTCACAGCTACATTTCGTTTATAGCGACTATACCAACTCCAAGTAGCACCGACAATACTAAGAGGTACTGCCCATGCACTAATAGCTACTTCATCCGTAGCTACCCCGGCTGCGACATCGATAGCGATAATACCGACGATCGCCAACCCCTGCACCATCACCCGCAGTAAAATAGAATCTTCTGGGACTGGTTTGGGGGAATTTTCAATTTTTCGCCAAATCGGCCCTAATATTGGTATGCGTTCTAATTGCCCTGATGAAACAGACATGGTTGTTATTTGGAAGTCAAAGAAAAGACAACCCTCAACCCAAATTCCCTAATCGTTTCTTAATTTTGCTTAATACAAACAGCAAACCTTAGAGGTTTGACAGAACAATTCTGGAACCCTACATTTAACTCGTAAGTTTGGTCCGGTTGAGGATTTAATAATTGTACCTCCAAAACACCCTTCTCCGTGCGCTGCTGGCTGACCGCCGTTTCCGTCCCTTTAAGCTGCAACTTCCCGGCCGCAGGCATGATAGCCTTTACTCTCAAACAGCGATCCGACTCAGTGTCAGACACTCGGTATTCAGCCTCAATAATAATAGTCCCCATAGCAGTTTCCCACCGACGGGGTACCCCTGTCTGATTTGGCCTGCAACTAATCGTCAAACTGTTAATAATATCCTTAGCCGCCAACAACGATAAAAGCATTTGTTGCTTGGAATTAGCTTCTTCGTAATTTTTCGGAATAAGATTCGGGTCTAAACCATCCCGCGTTGCCCCCAGTAAAACTTGATGGCTCATATCGTTTAGCAAATGAGACTGCCCTGGAAATAAAGCATCCACCGCCCTAACCATTTTTGCCCCATCTTGGAGCCCGGATAAAACTAAATTCTGACAAGAATCCAGCAATTGAGCAAAAACATTTTCCGTTGTCGGAATAGATAATTGCCCCCATCGGAGATTCTGCATTTGTGCCGTCCAGGTATGTTTGGTGGGAACTAATCTTGGCAATTTGACCTCCTGATACTCAGGAATTTTCTCTGATTCCCAAGGAAACAAAGGTAATTTATGCTCGTTTTCCATATTCATCTTGAATCGCTCTTTTAATAAAGTCTGAACGCGATTTTCTATCATCGGTATTTCTCCTAGGACGAGTAGTTCGTTTTCTTCGCACAAAAAATCTAGATCCTCTAATTCCAGCGGCTCTATCGAGTCCAACTCTAGTTCCATACTCAAATTATTAGTGTCTATCGGGGAGTCGAAATTTTCATCTTCTCCCCTATTTGTTGACTCGGAAAATTCTTCTGGCAACAGCCAATTTAAAAACCAACGCTCAAAAGCTTCCGCGTCTTTATTCGTTTCGTTATTCATCAGTAGATGCCCCCATTCCGGAACTAGAACTATTTCTGATATTCCAAGCAGTCTCCAGTAATTTATACCATTCTTTTTTAACCTGGGATGCTTTCATGTTCAGAGTTTTAGCGATCGCTTCGTCGCTGTTTCCCTCTTGCTTTAAATTTAACAGAGTCTCTTGCTCGGAGCTAATGTTCTCCAAAAATATTCCCCACTGGGAAGGCGTCAACCCTAAATTGCGTTCCAGATCGGACTCCAACCATTGATGAACCAACTCCCACCGATGTCCCAGAGCAAATTTCAGCAAATGGTATTTGAAACGCTGTTGTAAATAATCCCGCTGCCGAGGAGTTAAACCCAAAAATGCCTCTATTTCGCCAGTGGATAAATCTTGCAAGCGTAAGGCAAAATAATTCGCGCAGTCGTCTTGTTTCTTTTCTCTTAAATAGTCCATTAATTCAGAAACTACCGTCTCCCGCAGAGAATCTGAATCGTTACTATTATCGTTTGCCACCATCGCCTCCCGTACCTGATGCAACGAACTATCGCCCCAGGTTTGCTCCGAGTCGTTGGCAGTCCCCTCCGCAGCTTGGTCCATATCTACAGCATTTTCCTTCGGCTGTTGTTGGGAAAAGGTTTGGGCCCGCAAAACGATAAGCTGCTGGCTGCGACCCCCAGGTAAAGGAATCCTTCGTTTTCCATATCTCTCTGTAAAGGCCATGTATTCCGCAAGCTCTAATCTAGTCTCCGGTCTGTACTCGCAATCCAAGCCCGTTTCTCGCCGAAAGGCATTTAAAGATTCTAGGTAAAATTGTTGGAGAAAATCCTCGATTAGGTTTACCCTTGCTTGATAGCTCGCCCCCTTTTGCGAAGGGCTGATATACCTGTAGATAATCGAACTCAGGGTGCTGTGCAGTTCCACCCGCCCCTGCCTAGAGCCCAGCTTATAATAATTAAGACATTGCCGCAGGCGATGATTTGCCAAACTTAGGGCCCATTTTTCTACCTCCCCCGAGGCTTGAATTCGCTTGCTTTCAGTGCAAATCCGGTTTACTTCTTCTTCGATTCTTTCTGCTACTTCCGCACAATTTGACTCCGAAGCACGAGTCGATTGTTGTAATTCTTCTAAGAGTAGCCGATAAATTGGTTTTTCCATTTGGCAGACTTCCGCCATCATTTTTTTCAACTAAAAGAACTGTTACATTAGCAATACACCCCGTTCGTAGTTGATTCTGTAATAATTAACAATTAACAATTAACAATTGACAATTAACAATTGACAATAATATGAATTTAGACCAACAAATCCAAACTCTCATAGAAAATGCTCCACAAGACGGCAGCACGCCAAAAATTGTCGAGGCGATCGCTCCGGCTTTGAAGTTGCTAGCCGAACAGTTACAACATCCTCAATATTTTATTTGGCAAACCCTGGATGAAAATTGGGTGATGACTACTTTGAGCCATCGCGATCGACCCAATCTGGAAAAGCGCGTAATTTATGCTTTTCCTACTCTTAAAGATGCTACATCTTCCACCGCTGAAGCTAATTTGGTAGCTGTACCCGTTCCTGTCGTTCACATCTTATTTCAAATGGTAGCTCTTGCACCTCTTGACAGTCTTTTGTTCTTTGAAACACCCGGCGATTTAGCAGCAGCTACAGAAGTTAAACGGGAAGATGTCCAAAATTTAATTGACACCTACTTACAAGAATATCAGTCGTCCCCCGAACCTAAGTTTAACAAATTTCCTCCCAATCTTGCTTGATTTTAACCAGGTGCTTCTCAGTTTTACAGCCAACCACACAGCCATCGCTTTCTGTTAATTATTAATTCTTAAGCTTTCATAAAAATTGGGTGCATCTGCCTAGCCCTATTAGCTAGCCAAATTAAAATGCACCCATTATCTATTAACTATTATTAACTAATCTTTAATACAGCCGACTTAAAACATAGTCAGCAAGGTTAATTAAAGCTTCCCGAGAATCGCACGCAGGCAAACATTGTAAATGCTCCGTAGCTTTTTTAACCCGAGCTGCAGCTAATTCCCGAGTTCGTTCTATCGCTTTAGTTTCTTTAATCAAAGCGATCGCCTCTTCGATATCCCCTTCCTCCGCAAACTCTCTTTCAATTAAAACCTGCAAATGAGGCTTTTCTTCCAGAGCAAATAAAGTTGGGGCCGTCAAATTACCGCTTCTTAAATCCGAAAAAGCTGGCTTTCCTAATGATTCAGTAGAACCCGTAAAATCTAAAATATCATCTACTATTTGAAATGCCAAACCAATACATCGTCCGTAGCGATACATATCCTGGGCTATCTCAGCAGACACCCCACTAAGAACTGCAGCCGCTTTAGAACTGTTGGCTATTAAAGAAGCCGTTTTATAATAGCTTTTTTCCAGGTAAGCCTCTAGGGATAAATTCACATCAAATTGATAAAGTCCCTGCTGAATTTCTCCCTCCGCCAAATCCATAATTACCTGCGACAGTAATTTCACCACCTCCAAGTTATCAAGATTGGCCAGATACCAAGAAGATTGAGCAAAGAGAAAATCCCCTGCCAATACTGCTATCCGGTTATTAAACAAACTATGGACAGTAGGTACGCCTCGCCTGATTTCTGATTCATCCACGACATCATCGTGGACTAGGCTGGCCGTGTGAATCATTTCTGTTATTTCAGCCAGTCGCCGATGTTTGGGGGTTATTTCTTGTTTCGGCTCTGTTATTTCAGCCAGTGCCCTGGAAATTAGCAGGACAATAGCGGGCCTCACCCGTTTCCCCTTGGCACTGAATAGGTGTTCTGCAGCCGCGTACAGGATTGGGTGACGGGCCCCCACCAGCTTTTTCAAATTGTCACTGAGCAGTTGCAGGTCTGCTTCAACCGGGGAAAATAGGAGAGTGCTAGAAGTCATGGATTAGCGGACTCGGCCAGTAGCTTAACAAAATTTAACATAATTATATCTTAATTCTAAGCCAATCTTCTCCTCTAGGAAAGGAAAAATTTGTTAATTAAAAATCCAAAAATCTTAAATCCGCTTACATGGCCAGCTAAATCTAAAATCTAAAATCGATTCGGGAATTGTATCTAATTGTTAAGTTTTTTCAGAAAAACTCGATCTAGAACGAGATTATTGTGTTAACTTAATAATTAAGGATTGCAAAAAATCAAGGAATTAAGGCAATCAAGTCTAACAGGTAGAGGGTCAACGAACCTTAATTATTCTCTAATTCTTATCTATCCTGGGGCTCGCCGCATAGCTAAAGCTTCTGATTAGGGATCGTTCTATCAAGAGCGATCGAGCCAATAGAGAAGAATAGAAAAAATTTGCGAGCTCTCCTCCACTTCAGTTGAACTTGAGGGAGTGGGGTAGCAAATAGTAGTTAGACCAACTAGGGCCCTTAGTAAGCGAAACTGCCCAAAAATTTTGGTAGTAATAAGCAGCTAGATCTGTACTTTATGGAAATAGAAGTATTTCCCATAAAGTGCCCTCCAACCAAGAACATTCAAAGTTTAGCAGCTAGTCTTGAGTGCTAAATCTTCTAGGATTCAAGCAATCTTTGTCTTTAACGCTCCTCATTCACAATTTGGCAAGACTATGAATTATCACAATATCCCTTTTATTATTCCCATGCTAGCCGGAGGTTATGTATTAACCGTTTACATACTCTTGATACTAGCCCAACGAGTTGCCAAAATGGCAAATCGAAGCTCTTGGCGTTCTGGCGTTGCAGAATCTCAAACTAAATCTTAGAGTTCTGTCTGTTCCCTAAAAGTCGAAAGTTATTGGCCGTCAATCTCAATCAATCCCAACTCTGAAATGCTTTAGAGAAAATTTTTAGAAAATTTTTCTCTAAAAGTAAGTCAAAGAATGAGGTTTACCACAATTTTGTAAACCAACCCAACAATTATCGCTTTTTGCTAATGTTAATCAGCGATCTAACTTTCTGTTTTTGAAAAGATTCTATGAGAACATCTCATATTGGCTATTCTCCACAAAATAAATGGTTGCAATTAACAATTGACAAAAAACGATAACTTGGGTGGTTTATTACTAGGCTTGGGATGGACCAGATTCTCTACTCCCAAGACTTAATAATTTTAACGAACCAAGATGACGACCCAACTTTCGACTTAAGTAGGAGTGCCAAATTAATTAGACAATTAATTAGACACAGACAAGATGTCTGTTCTACGGGGAAAATTTTCTGCAAATATTTTGGCCTACCTACTTATCTAAAAAACGAATTAAAAATTAACTGTTAATTACTATTCAGGCGCTCCAGCAGGTTCTAAAGAAAAAGAAGAAGCAATAATATTTGGTAAAGAACCCTTCTCTACATAAGGAGTAAAACCAAGCCATTGTAAAGACAAATTAGCAAACTGTTCTGGAGAACCGCTAACCACAAAACGAGTAGGTTTTGCAATATCTAAGTTGCCCAGACCGAGAATTTCCAACTCTTGAGCGGCAGCTTTGACTAAATGAACCGCAGGGTCGATAAAATTAACCCGATCGCTCAACAAAGAACGCATTATCGGTTCTAAATGGGGATAATGGGTGCATCCATAAACCAAAGTATCGATTTGTTGCTGTATCAACGGTGTCAAATATTCCCGCGCCACTTCTAATGTATAAGGATCGTCAATTCGATTCTGCTCTATCAGGGGTACGAAATAAGGACAGCCCACCTGCCAAACCCTAACTGCAGAATCTAAATCTAACATCGCCCGCCGATAAGCATTAGAAGCCGCAGTAGCAGGAGTAGCAATCACGCCAATACGCCTTCCTGTTTGAACGGCAGCGCGAGCTCCTGGCAAAATCAAACCTAAAATCGGAACCTCGAATTCCTTTCTAACTACCTCCAAAGCCAAAGCGGAACTGGTATTACAAGCCATCAATACCATTTTGACTTCCTGTTCTACCAGCCAAGCAATAATTTCGCGGACAAACTGCAAAATTTCCGCAGCAGACCTAGTGCCGTAGGGCAAGCGAGCGGTATCCCCAAAATAAAGGATAGATTCTTGTGGTAATTGTCGGTACAACTCTCTTAATACAGTTAATCCCCCCACACCGCTATCAAAAATACCGATTCTTTGTTTTCTTTTCTCAACGTTCATTTTGTCAGTTGTTAATGGTTAATTGTTAATGGTTAATTGTTGAGATATTCTAAAATGCCGCGAGCGATCGCCTCTGCCAGCAAACTCCGGTAAGCAGGATTAGCCAATTTGGGAGCATCTTCAGCACCGGTTACAAAACCGACTTCCACCAAAACCGCAGGCATCGAAGAATTCCTGAGAACGTAAAATCTCGCCTGTCTCACGCCGCGATCTGGACCTCCCGTAGCTCGAAGGACGCTATTATGAATGCTTCGGGCCAGCCCCGTTCCCGTCTGATAATAATAAGTCTCAATACCATTAACATCGGGCCGACTCATGTCGATAGCATTAGCATGGATGCTGACAAATACCGTAGCATTTACCCTTTCTGCCACGTCTACCCGAGGTTGAAGATCGACTTCCCAATCGTTATTTCGAGTCAAAACTGCATCTATCCCAGCCGCTTCCAAGCGCTGCGCTACTTCTTGGGATATAGGCATAACCACATCCTTCTCTCGCAACCCCCCAATACCAACAGCGCCCGGATCTCTGCCTCCATGCCCGGGGTCAATGGCCACTACAACTCGTTGGTTGGGATTTCTGAGAAGGGGATCGGAATTAGTTCTACTAGGCCAGGGCAAAGGTCGGGTAGAGGTTGGCGGATTAGTTCTACTAGGCCAGGGCAAAGGTCGAGAAGTTCGCTGTCTCCCCAACAAACTACTCCCCGTTTGTAATTCCAAGGCTAGAGTTTGCGAGCTCCGGTTTTGAACTTGGCCAATAGTTATATTAGAAGCAGGCTTAATCAGAATAACTGTATTTCCGTTTTCTGGGCGCACCCGTATCCAGGATAAGGGGTCGTTGGCAGACAACTGGGGCGGCATTAGTCCATTAGCTAACTGGGAATTAGAAATCACCAGTTTATAAGCCCCAGAAGAAGCGTCCCAATCGCCAGTGTAAGTTAGAGGGCCATCTGCTTCGACTAACAGTTCCCGACCATAAGCATCTAACTCAATAGATTTAATCGTGGCTAAGTCTCCAGAATTAGCTCTATTTCTAATACTGTCCAGCAAGCTAACGCCCCTGTCATTAGCAGCTACTGTTTTGGGCGCTAACAAAACCCCGCCCGAGTTACTCGAAGATAGCTGCCAATCAACTTGGCCATCGAGCATCTGCAACCTCACCCTAACAACAGGCCCATTGTTTTGAACTTGACTCACCAGCATCCGACTAACCCCATGTCGATTAACCAGCACATCTCGGCCAGACATATTCGGGGAAATCGAAGCATCCTTAATTTCTATGGTGGTGTAGTTACCAAAAAGACTTTGTTCGATAGCAAGATCTGGTTCCCCACCCCTGGTACGAATCAAAAAACCATCGGAGGTTAGCTCTATTTCTTCAAGAACAACATCGGCCTTAAGCCAGTTTAAGGGTCTGTTAGGAGTGTTATTTCTATTTAAAGATTCGCTCGATCGCTCCAAGGTCGGCAATTGCACGGTCCATTGACTGGCCGATAGGGGCTTGAATTGGACTTGCTGGGGATTTAGGGTATAACCTTCATCGATCTCGATCGTTATTCTCGTAATTTGGTTATTCAACTGGGCAACTTCGAGAGATTTAATCCCACCACTAGCAGCTTGACGCAGCAAAGGAGTACCCAAGCTAGTACCAGGCAAATCGATAACCAACCGAGTTGGGTTAAAAATTAATTGGGCCTTGGGTTGAACGTCTCCCGAAGTAGTAAAGTGCAGCTGATTTCTATTAGCATCAAATCGCCAAGAATCGAGTCTTGCCGCTTCAGCTATAGGGGATAGTAAAAAGAAACTTAGTACGCCGGGCAACAGCCAGTAAAATTTCACGATCGTTTTTCCGTTTAAGCTAAAAGTATTTGAAAGTGGTAGGGTTTAAGATCGTTTGCCCATTCCTTGAGAAATTACAACAAGGTAGGGAACGTTGCTTAAACTGAAATTTAATAATATTAAGCATTTTCTAGTTGCCATTCACCGATCCAGTTCAAAATTAATTGATTTACCCGTTCCGGACATTCATCGTGGGGACAATGACCCGCATTTTCCAACTCGACTAATTTTAAGTGGGAATTGTACTCTATTAATCGTTCCGGCTTGGCAAAACTGGGAGGAATTAGTCGATCTTGTTGGCCCCAAATTAAAAGTATGGGAATTTCTAAGGATGGCAAGATGGCCTTAACGCTTGGACCTAGCTTGCTGCTGCCCATAATCCTAAAGAGAATGCAGAAAGCTCGGGCAGAACCGCGATCGCTTGGAGGTCCAGATAATATCTCTACCAGTTCGTCGGTAACTGAATCGGGATTAGCATAAGCTAATTTCACCCATCGGCGAATTATTTTTGGCTTTCGGACTAGGTAAAAAATTGCTCTTAGTAACGGTGGCGAAGCAATAATGTTTTGAAGGGTTTCCACCAGGGGTAATAAAGGTGGGGGGATAGCTTCTGTTTGTGCTGCCGGATCGGGTAAGCTAATAGCTGTCACGGCTCGTACCATTTCTGGGTGAGAGGCCGCTGCTGTTAGAGATATTAGAGAGCCGATAGAGTTGCCTATTAAGATTGCAGGTTCTTGAATAAATGTTTGCCAGAATTCATAGAGCTGCTCTACCCAGAGATTGACGTTGTAAGTGGCGATCGCTTTTTGGGATGCTCCAAATCCTAATAAATCTAAAGCATAGACTGTATGCTCTTGACTTAGTGCCCCCAGATTGTTGCGCCAATGGCCAATTGATGCGCCAAAACCATGTAGCAGTAAAATTGGTGGTTGAGAGATTGAGCCATGGAGTTCTTGTTCTTGGGGGTTCGACTTTTGAGTGTTTTGCTTGGCTCTGATATAGGTATAGCGAATTTGCCAGCCTCGCCATACCCAGTCTCGTTGACTGCCTAGAAGTTGTTGCCAGTTTTCTAAATTCGTCACTATTTTGCTGGATGGTTCCACATCGTTTTCCATAGATTCTGTAGCATAACAAAAAAAAATACTTTGCTGAAGCTTTATTTTTTTTAGAGATTAAAAATTTTAAATAGCCTTTTTGAGTTTTTAGATTAAATTAAAACTACAGATCTAGCATTTGCTGCTACTGTTAAAAATCGGGAGCAAGTCAGTTTCGTAATTTTTCTCTCTTGATAATTTCATACCCGTGACGAATACTCTTACTCAAATAAAAAGCGGTCTTTTTGAGTATGAGTGTGAGTCATGAGAGGATAAATATGCCAAACTGACTTGCTCCCTAAAAATCAATTTATAATCTCGCTCTATTTTAGATTTTAGATAAAATCTCCAGAAAGTAGAGACGGGCTAGAGGAAGACTTTTAACAAATTGTGAATTTTCTATCTAAAGCGCTCAAAAAAGAGTAAAGCGTGCTAAAATCGAAAAAAATGATTAACAAGCATGAAATATGTGCGACCAAAAGAAGCAGCGTCCATTCTTGGAGTTGCAGTTTCCAGTCTCAGACGGTGGGAAGAAGAAGGCAAAATCAAGGCCATCAAAACCCCATCAGGGCACAGGCGGTACTCAATCCAAGAAATCGAGCAAGCAGCTGGTTTGCCCAAGACAACTACCACTGTTTGTTATGGGCGAGTCTCAAGTCATTCCCAACGAGACGATCTTGAGAGACAAATTGAACTATTACGCTCAAAATTCCCAGAAGCAGAAATCGTATCAGAAATTGGAAGCGGGCTCAATTTTAAGCGGAAGCGATTCCTCTGGATTTTGGACAGAATTTTCACAGGCGATATCAAGCGCCTTGTCGTTGCCCACCCAGACAGACTCGTTAGGTTTGGATTTGAATTGGTTAAGTGGTTATGCGAACGTAACGGATGCGAACTCCTGGTTCTCAATGAAAGCAAACTTAGTCCCGAGCAAGAGCTCGTTCAAGATATGTTGTCCAGAGTCTGCGGCTTCAGTTCACGGCTTTATGGGTTGCGAAGATACAAAAAAGAAATTAGCGAAAAAGTACGGGAAAAACCCATACAAAAAGAGTCAAAAAGTGAGGCCCAATAGTGTTTTAAAAATTCCTGTTTGGCCTAGTTTTGAACTACAGAAAATTTGGAAGCAATGGTTGGCAGCTTATCGTTGGGTTTATAATCAGTGCGTTGAGTTTTTTAATCAACAGCAAGTTTTACCAAAAGGAAAATCCTTAGACCAAGTAATTCAAATCAGACAGAGCTTTTCTGAGAATGAATGGACTAAATGTTTAGGAAAAACTAGACAAGAAGCAGTTGCCGAAGCAGAACAAGCATATAAACAAGTAAAGGCTGCTAATAGTTGTCAATTACGCTATCGTTCTTGTCGAAACAAATCCCAAGGAATTATGTTTAAAAACGATGCTTATCGAGATGGAACTTGGTTTCCGAAAAAGGTAAAAGGTATGCTTTTTTGTACCGCAATTGGATACCAAATACCTCGTAATTGCGATTATGGAACTGAACTGGTTTATCAACGGGGACAGTGGTTTGCTTGTTTTCCAAGCTACATTGAACCGTCAACAACTGGAACAGAAAAAGTTATTGCCTTAGATCCTGGAAACAGAGCATTTTTAACGGGCTATGATGGTGAAAACGTCTTAGAAATTGGTAAGGGAGATATCGGGCGAATTAATCGTTTATGCTCGCACCTTGACAATTTATTAAGTCGTGCCGCACTCTCAAAAAGCAAACGCCAACGTTATTTAATGCGCAAGGCTGCAACTCGAATGAGAGCCAGGATTCAACATTTAGTAAAGGATTTGCATAACAAAGTAGCTAAATTATTAGTTAATAGCTACAAATTAATTTTTCTGCCAACTTATGAAACCTCTCAAATGGTTCTTAAATCATCCAGAAAAATTCACCGCAAATCTGTTAGAAATATGCTGACTTGGAGTCACGGAAAATTCGCTTCTCATCTCGAACAGATGGCCGCCCGCAAAGGAGTTTTAGTAGTTCGTTGTAATGAATCTTATACTTCCAAAACTTGTACAAACTGCGGTCACATTCACAACAACTTAGGTGGTTCCAAGATTTATAAATGTCCCCAATGCGCTCATGTAATTGCCAGGGATATCAATGGCGCTCGAAACATTATGTTGAGAGCTTTGCAGGCTACTGCCTTCACTGTTGTCAATAACTCTATTGTCATCAGTGATGCCATACCTACTGAAACGATTTAATCACATTTAAGCGTTTTGACGAGGTTAAAAGTAGCACTCTAATCAAGGAGCTGCTATATTTGAACGAGGTTGGGATTCTGGTAAAAGTTTGGCTCTTTGGTTAAGGATTTAAAAAATGTTACCAAGGCACCATCGCCATCGCTTACCCATAAAAAAAAATTTTTTATTAATAAGTATTTTTAGGCCAAGACTTGATAAAGCTCTGAACTTAAAAATGCGAATACCAGCTCTGGGCGATGGCCCTAATTATGGCAGGCAGGGGGAAAGATCATAGTGACGACTCCAGAGGCCAACCCTGGGGTATGGCCTTGGCTTTGAAGGGAAGCCTTCGTCAATAGGTTTGGTTTCCCCTTGGGGAATATATAGGCTCTTCAAGGCCCACAGTTGGGCCACCGTGTTCTAGCCTTGAACCCTGCGGTAACAGGTTAAATTTTCTGTTGTGGAGAACAAAAACCCCTTGCAACATTGCCGAAGCTCCCCACTCCTTATTAGAGCTTCAACTTTTTTTTGCTTTTTAACGGTCGGTTAATCTCACACCAACCCTTCGGGTATGGTGCGAGACTTCCCGACTTTTAGCTAAAATAATTAGTATGCAGCGATCGCCCGATGATTTTCTGCCAAGCACCAATCTGACTCTAAGCTCGAACTAAGCTGTCAGTAATTTTAAATGGCTCCCGTGTGGGTCATTGGCGGTGGTAAGAACAATTTATGTAACTGCTTTAGTTGAAAACATCTTGGTTATTAACCAAGGGTTGGAAGTAAAGCTCTGGCAGACTCGATCGAGTTTGACCCGATTCCATAGTATCTGCGCTCGCCAGATGGCAGTGGACCTGTAAGATTACAACCTTACCAGAGGCCACAATCGAGGAGTTAAGGGTGTAAGGCGATCGCTTGTCCATCAATTTGTAAAGATTGACTGGGAGGCCAGAAGCCAAAGCTTTAGCTAACTAATGCCTAGACCTGCTCTCTAGCAGCCCGGCTCCTTTTCTCTTATTAACCAACAGTTTACAAATCTCATTAATGCGACCTATCGAAAAAAGACATAATCGCAATCTCCCTCAAATTAACGAAAACATTCGATATCCCAAAATCAGAGTCATCGGCACCGATGGCGAGCAATTGGGAATTATGGAACCCAGAGAAGCTCTGCGCCTGGCAGAGGAAAAAGAACTCGATCTGGTCATGGTCAGCGATAAGGCTGACCCGCCCGTTTGTCGGATTATAGACTATGGGAAGTATCAATTCGAGAAAAAGAAAAAAGACAAAGAAGCCAAACGCAAGCAGCATAATGCCGAACTTAAAGAGGTAAAAATGCGTTACAAGATAGAAGAACATGACTATAACGTTCGTCTATCTCAAGCGGAGCGCTTTCTCAAAGCAGGAGATAAAGTCAAGGCGACGATCGCCTTTCGAGGGAGGGAAATCCAACATAGTAATTTAGCAAAAGAATTGCTAAACAAAATGGCAGAGGATTTGCAGGAGTTAGCTGAGGTTCAGCAAGCTCCCAAGCAGGAAGGGCGGAGTATGATGATGTTGCTATCCCCGAAAAAATAACAATTAATTCAGCTTTTTTGGCGTTGTTCGCAGACAGCTAAATACTCGAAAAAAAACTGCGCAAAAATTCAGAACAGGTGGCCTTGGCTTCCGTTCTGAATTTTCTCTTGTTAATTGTCAATTGTTAATTGTTAATTATTAATTATATGGAAGTGACAAAATTAAGCGGCTTATATGAAAGCAGTCAGGGTTTGTGGCGATCGCTAAATCTGCGCTCGGAAGAAGTAGAACGAACTCTGCTAATGTTCGCAGTTTACACCCTGACTTCAGTAGGATTGATTTGGTTGGAATTAAGCACGGTAAGTTTGTTTTTAGACGAGTACGGGGCTGATAAACTGCCTTGGATCTATATAGCTGGTGCTGCTATGGGTTCCGGTTTCGGTTTTTTCTATTCTTGGTTGCAGAAAGTTATGCCCCTGCGACGAGCCATAGTTGCCATAGTTTTACTAATAGCAATTCCCTTATTTTTATTTAGAGTTGGTCTGTTTTTTCGTGGGGTGTTTATCGGAAAATTAGAATTAGCTTTTATTACGATTTTTTTAATGTGGTTGTGGGTAGAAGCAAGTTACTTGCTCAACGATCTAAATACTTCGATCGTTTCTAACCAAATGTTTAATATTAGAGAAATTAAACGTACTTATCCCATTATTAGTAGCGGTTTTTTATTGGCCGGAGTAATCAGCGGTTTTTCCCTACCTTTACTACAGGGTTTAGTAGGACTAAATAACGTAACTTTGGTCTCGGGAGGGATGGTTTTAATAGGGGCGGCTTTGCTTTTTTATCTGTCAGAAAAGTACGAGCAATCTTTTCCAGATTCCGCTCGTTGGACGCCAGAAGATGAAGAACCAGAGTTCTCTATTCGGAGGGTGAAAGGACCTCTGCAAGGATATATAATACCTCTCATTGGATTTTTCGTAATGGCGGAAGTCTTATATGTTTTTATAGATTTTCAATTCTTTTATCAATTAGAATTACAAAATCCTTCAGCAGAAGGAGCGGGTAGAATAGCAAGTTTCTTAGGTATTTTTGAAGGAACTTTGAGTATGTTTCAAGTAACAACTCAGTGGTTTGCTTCGAGCCGTTTACTGGAAAGAATAGGAGTTTTTGCAACCGCAACTATCTTACCTGTAGGTGCAGTAATTCTGGGTTTATTTTCTTTTACAGGCGCAATAACAGGTTTGTTTTCCGTATTTATAGGCTTGGTTATTTTAAGGTTTTTAGACGAATTGTTGCACTACACCTTAATCGAAACTACCGGACCTGTATTATTCCAACCTCTTCCAGATAACGTTCGCAACGATATTCAAACTTTAGTAAATGGAGTGGCCGAACCTTTATCGACTGGTTTAACGGGAGTTATTATTTTATTAATCTTATGGTTGAGCGGTTTATTTCTGCCTCAAACAGAAGGGATTAATTTTGAAGACCAAAAAGGTTTAGTATTTGTAGCAGTAATTATTTTATCGGGTTTGGTTTGGGCGGGCATCATTTTATTAATTAGGTCGAAATATGTAGGTTTATTAGTAAAAAGTGCTGAGAGAGGACGACTGGGAGTTTTAGATGTGGATATGCGGGCGTTGAAGCGCTCTGTTATCGAAACTTTGGAACGACCGGGGGCGGAAGCGGATAAACGCTCTTGTATCGAACTGCTCAATAAAATGGACCCGAAAAATGTGGCGGAAATTCTCGCCCCTCTGCTGCCGATGATGTCTCCCGCTTTGCAGTGTCAAAGTTTGGAGGTAATGCTGAACCACCCCAACCCGGTTTATGTAGATCGCCTCAAGGCCCTTGCCCGGAGTTCGGTGCCCCCGGAGGTGTTGGCCTTGACTTTGCGCTATATTTGGCTGACGGAAACAGAACCGGATATCGGTCAATTGCGGCCCTATCTCCAACCTTCGGTAGATTCGGTGGTCCGAGGGACGGCGGCGGCTTTGATCATGCGTCGGGGCGATCGCGAACAAAAAGCGGAGGCCACTAACGCCCTGCGTCGGATGATTAGCTCGAAGTCGGAACGAGAACGGGTAATGGGGGTTCGGGCCCTGGGAGAAGCAGATTATTTACAGGGTTTGCGCCTTTACGTCCCCAATTTGTTACAAGATGAGTCTCTGCGAGTTCGTTGCGCCCTGTTAGATGTCATCGCGGCGACTCATTTGGAGGAGTATTATTCTTCCCTCCTGCGTGGGTTGTCTTATAAATCTACCCGGGAGGCGGCCCTTAACGCTCTGGTGCGTTTGGGTAACGATGCTATTCCTTTATTGGTGGCCTTGGCTGATGATGCCCATAAACAGGATTTAGTGCGCTTGCAGGCTATGACTGCTTTGGGAGAAATTGGCACTTCGGAAGCTGTTGATGCTTTGGTTAGCAGGATGATGACTTCTTGGGGAACTACTCGCCGCAATATTTTGCGCATCCTTTTAAAGATGCCAGGAGATGTTGGCATTGAAGGAGTTTTGGATCGAGTGGGTCGCAGCGGGGTGGAGATTTTGCTGGAGCAAGAGTTGATGTTTATCGGTCAGATTTATGCGGCTTTGCTGGATCTGTCGGGGACGAGGGTTGAGTCGAATACTCTGTTTTATTCCGGGCCAGAAGATGGTAATGGCAAAATGACTACTGATTATGGGGAGTTGCTCCTGCGGGCTTTAAGTTTTTTGGAGTCGGATGCGATGGAGCGTTGTTTTTTGTTGATGAAGTTCCTTTATCCTTTGGGGGCTATTCAGGCCGCTGCTTTTAATATTCGTTCCGAGTCTCGCTCCCATGTAGCCCGGGGCTTGGAAATTCTGGATAATACTGTGGATATTGCCCGCAAGCGATCGCTGATTAACGTTCTGGATCAAAAGTCCTATAACGAAAAGTTAGAAGGCCTGGCCGAACTGGTTCCTTATCAACCAATGGTCAAGAGCGATCGCTTGCGGCGTTTGTTAGAATTACGTCATTTCCTCTCTGATTGGGCTTTGGCTTGTTGTTTCCATCTGGCCCGTTCCGCGCGCTGGAGCTTGACTGCGGAACAGACTTTGGTTTGTCTGCGCCATCCTACGGGTTTTGTCCGGGAGGCCGTTCTGGCTTATCTTAAGGTGGCTTCTACTCGGGCCCTCAGAGAGTTATTGCCCCAACTGCAAAACGATTCCGACCGTTTGGTTGCCTCTCAAGTTCAACAAATGATAAGCGATTTGGGCATTGCATAGCATAGGGGAAGGCAAGAGACAATACGAGACAAGAGGCAATACGAGGCAAGAGGCAATACGAGGCAAGAGGCAAGAGTAGGCAATTAGCAATTAGCAATTAGCAATTAACAATTAACAATTAGCAATTAAGATGTCAAAAGTGGCGGTTAAAGTTAACAGTCTTAGGGTGTAAAAATTATGCTTACAAGTGTCGAGCGTCTTTTGTTTGTTAGGGCGGTTCCTATTTTTAAGGAATTAAGGGATGATTTTTTGGTGCGGTTGGCTTCGGTGATGGACGAGCTTTCTTTCCCGGCTAATTCTAGTATTTTTACTGAGGGACAAGAGGGTAGGTCTCTTTATATTTTGGTTTCGGGAAAGGTTCGGGTTCATTTGGGCGATCGGGATTTGGCACAGTTAGAACAAGGTGCTTGTTTTGGCGAGATGTCTTTGTTTGATGCGGAACCTCGTTCGGCCTCTATTACGACTATGGAAACTTGCGAATGTCTGATGTTAACTCAGATGCAGCTTTACGATGCTATTGATGAAACTCCTGGCATTGCTATTAATATTATTCGCTTGCTATCCCGCCGCATTCGCGAGTTAAATCAAAAGCTTAATGCTAAGGAAAATCCTCAAGTTAATAATTCTAGTAAATTAGCTGAAATGCGTTAACTTTGATTAAATTTATGATTAACTAATTTACCGTTTAATTCTCCATTTTCTAACAAATCTGCCAGGACTCGTAAAGTTAGAATTTTAACTTTTTTAAGTGCTTCTTGTTTCGTATCTCCATAGACTAAAACCCCTGGAATATTTATTAATTCTGCTATCCAGCGTCCATCCTGTTCCAGTTCAATTTCAATAGTGAAGTTCATGGCTTTTAAATATTGTCAGTAAAATGCTTTCTGTAATCATAAAAGCTTGATAAAACCAGCTTGCTCGAAATGGCGATCGGACGTAAAAGCTAGCTCGATTCTTTCTTGAGTCATTACTACAAAACTAATACAATCGGTTAAACTCCAATTTTTATCGCCACGTTGCTTGTAAAGCTCTAGGCCTGCCATTAATAAACTATGGCTTACTTCAATAATTTGTAAGTTTGCTAATTGATAAAAATCTTCAAAAAAATTAACAAATTTTTGGCGATGCGGTGGAACGCAATGAGAAAAAATATTTTTACAAATATGGGATGCTCCCAATAAAACAAATTCTGTTGTTACTAAAGCAGCATTCTGTTTTCTGAGATTTTTGTTAATTTCTATAGCATTTAGTATGCAAGTCGTCCCTGGTATTCAATAATGCAATCCAAGCAGCACTATCTACAAAAACTTTCATTAAGGATAAGGTTCTCGTTTTGGCGTTCCATGAATGTAATGGTCGTGTTGATGAGCTAAATCTTCAATTCCCGCGTCCATTTTACAGCTTTCTAGCAACTGCTCGAACTTGTCCCAACTTTCATCCATAGATAAGGTCTTTTTAGTTGGTTGAAGATTAGTTGGTTGAAGATTTCGCTCCTCGGTCTCGACTAACATGATGATAACAGATTTTCCCTCATGGCCTTCAAGAGGTTCGTTTGGGCAGACCGCACCATTTTCTACTTTACCTTTTATCAAAACCATCTTTTTTAAAGTATTCTTAACTACAGCTACTTAATTATAACAAATTTCCATGACCCTATCGACTCCTAACACCCCCAAACACCAAAAATCTAAAGCCCTCAAACCGGGCAGCCGTCGCCCGGCCAAAGAACTCTGTAGCGAATGCGGTCTTTGCGACACTTATTACATTCATTATGTTAAAGACGCCTGCGCTTTTCTCAACCAACAATTTGACCGCCTCGAAACAAAAACCCACGGCAAAACTCGCAATCTCGACAACCCCGAGGAACTCTATTTTGGAGTCCATCAAGAGATGACTGCAGCCCGCAAAAAACAACCCATCGAAGGGGCGCAATGGACGGGAATAGTAAGCACTATTGCTTGCGAAATGTTAAATCGCGGCTTAGTCGAAGGTGTGGTTTGCGTTCAAAATACTAAAGAAGACCGCTTTCAACCCATGCCGGTTATTGCCCGCACTCCCGAAGAAGTTCTGGCAGCAAAAGTTAACAAACCAACTCTTTCTCCCAATCTTTCCGTATTAGAAGAAGTGGAAAAATCTGGGATGAAACGACTGTTAGTCATCGGTGTCGGCTGCCAAATTCAAGCCTTACGAGAAGTGGAAGATAAATTAGGTTTGGAAAAGCTTTATGTCTTAGGAACTCCCTGTGTCGATAATGTCAGTCGGGCGGGTTTGCAAAAGTTTTTAGAAACTACCAGTAAGTCGCCAGAAACGGTGGTTTATTATGAATTTATGCAAGATTTCCGAGTTCACTTCAAACACGAAGATGGTTCTTTAGAAATGGTTCCTTTTTTCGGACTTAATACTAAGGAATTAAAGGATGTTTTTGCTCCTTCTTGCATGAGTTGTTTTGATTATGTGAATGGCTTGGCGGATTTAGTGGTAGGATATATGGGCGCTTCCTTTGGTTGGCAGTGGATTGTGGTCAGAAATGAGACGGGTAAGGAAATGTTAGAACTGGTAAAAGACCAGTTAAACTTTCAACCGGTTAGCTCAAAAGGAGACAGACATCAAGCAGTACAACAAAGCATTCCTGCTTACGATAAAGCGGTGACATTGCCGATGTGGGCGGCTAAGTTAATGGGCGTAGTCATTGAGAAAATCGGCCCCAAAGGTTTAGAATATGCGCGGTTTTCTATTGATTCCCATTTCACCCGCAATTATCTTTATGTGAAAAGGAATTTTCAGGAGAAATTAGAAGCTCACGTTCCCGAATTTGCTAAACGTATTGTGGGGCAATATAAATTGCCAGATTAATTTAGATGTTATTGTAAATGACAAGGAATAAGGCGAGTATTTTGCTTGAATTTACTCGTCTTTTTTTGTTGAAAAAATAGAGTTTTTGGGTAGATGATAAAATTATTTAATGCTTTCCAAAAATATCTAATGAAATAACTGGAAAGTAGAATCTAGTTAATGTTAAGATTTCTAAATAAACATTGTGATTGCGCTCAAATTATGGTAATGCTGCAAGAGACAGTTGCTCCCAGTTACAAAAACGAAACTAAGGAGTCGCGCAAAAATAAACTACCAGATGAAGGAAAATCGTAGGTCGGGCTCCGCGAACCTCCACCCAACAAGTCGGTACCTTATTACTACGCAAGTCCTAAGAGGCCAACCTTGAGTCAGAAGATGTTCAGAAATTTCTGCAAAGTTCTCTTAGGAGTCGCGCAAAAATAAACTACCAGATGAAGGAAAATCGTAGGTTGGGCTCCTGTGAAACGCAACCCAACAAGTCGGTACCTTATTACTACGCAAGTCCTTAATAGAGGACAATCCTATTAATGTAGAACAAAGGTCTTCTAATATTCGCATTACTTCGGGCAGTAAGGAACTGGATGAAATGTGCGGCGGAGGGTTTTTTAGAGATTCGATTATTTTGGTTTCCGGTGCTACTGGCACTGGTAAAACTTTAACGGTGACGGAGTTTATGGCGCTCGGGGTTGCAAATAATGAAAGGTGTCTTTTGTTTGCTTTTGAGGAAAGTCGAGAGCAGTTATATCGGAATGCTAAGTACCCGTGCAAAATTAATTACATAGCGAACAGGCAAGAGGGAGCATCCCATATTTGTAATTTTTACCCCTCGATAATTTCATACTCATGACGAGTGACGAGTGACGAGTACTCAAACAAAAAGCGGTTTTTTTGAGTATGAGTACTCGTCATGAGTATGAGAAAATAAATATGCAAAATTGAGATGCTCCCAGGCAAGATGCCTGTTCTACGGGCAAATTTTTCTGCAAATATTTTTGCATACCTACTTATTGGTTGGGGGGTTGATTTCGATCCCATGGCAAATGAGGGAATGTTAAAGATTGTTTGTCGCTATCCAGAAACTACGGGGTTGGAAAATCATTTGATTAAAATGAAGGAGATTATCCAAGATTTTCAACCTAATCGGGTGGCGGTGGATAGTCTTTTTGCTTTGGAAAGGGTATCGAGTTTGAAGGGATTTAGGGAGTTTATTATTGCTTTGACTTCTTTTATTAAGCAGCAAGAAGTTGGGGGTCTTTTTACTTCTACTACTCCGACTTTATTGGGGGGTACTTCGATTACTGAGCATGATAAGGATATTAGGGAGTTTTCTATTGATGCTAAAGGTATGCACGTCCGCAAGCCTTTTAGGAATGTGACTGGGATTTTGGCGGGGACTCCGATGTATATGGCCAGGAGCGAGGTGGAGCGTTTGACGGGTTTGTTTGATAGTTAAGTAATTAATAATTAACAATTAACAATTAATAATTAATAATTCGTTCGGCGTGCCCAATTTAGCAGAGTAGATTTAGGTTGATGAATTGAGGGAAGCAAACCTCTTTTTACTGCTTCTGTTATAGCTTAAGATTTGCGCAATTGTCCTAATTGATAAATTTGTAATAAAGTTACTAATTCGTTGCGTTCTGTTTCTGTTAAACCAATTGTTTTACCTTTGCTTTGTAGTTCTGCTAATCGTCGATTGGTAACTTCATCCATTTGAGAATCTGCTAAAGCTAGGGACTTGCAATTTAATAAGATATCGATGTTGGGTTGCGTTTCACAGAGCCCAACCTACTCCAGACCGGTACTTTATTTTTTTGCTACTCCCCTATTACTTCTGCATCGGAAAGACTGAATACTGGAGGATAAAGATTGCTATCTGCCATGTTTTCTAGTAGTGGCAATAGCATTTCTAAAATGTCGGTAATAACAGTTGGTAAGTCTCCCTTGGTAGCATAAGCTAAATGTTCTGCCGATGCCACTAAATTTTCTGATAAATTAAGTGTAACTTCCATTATTTTTAGCTTCCATTTTTTTGATTTTTTGGTATCTCAGAAACCCAGTTTTTTCAAAAAACCGGGTTTCTCGATCTGCCTAGATTTTCGTATTCTACAACCTTCATCGCATAATCATTTTGCAAATTAGTGCTGACAACTTTAACTACTAATTTGAAAGTTTCCCCCTTAGTAATTGTCGATCGCGCCTTCCATAAGGGCTCGTGTTCTAAAGCACCTTTATCGAGAACTGCTATATCGGGATTGAATCCAGTATTATCAGAATTAATTGGTTTAATCAAGCATCCAGTAGAAGGTAAATATGGAAGCTGAAGGCGTTTTCTTTCTGTTCCTAATTCAAAGGCAAGAAAAATAATAATTTCTTCACGGGCACCAGTAGGTTGCATTTCGATAACAATTTCTTTATGTAGTTCGTAAACACCGCCGTCATCTGGATACCACTCCAGAAATTCACTAGAGTCATTAATTCCGATTTTAATATTGTTTGAGTCATGGCTTTTTCCTTCTTACTTCTATTTTTCACCTTTATTTCTGAGATATTCGGCGATACAAGCTAAAGAACCCGATGCTAAAATTAAGATGACGCTGAGGGCGTTAATATCTGGTTTAACTCCGGTTCTAATGCGACTAAATATTTCCATCGGTAGAGTGGTTGACCCGCTGCCGGCGGTGAAACTGGCAATTAAAAAGTCGTCCAAACTGAGGACAAATGCTAACAGACAACCGGAGATTATTCCGGGTATTAATTGAGGTAATAAAACTTTGATAAAAGCTTCTAGGGGAGTGGCGCCTAAATCGAGGGCAGCTTCTTCTAAATGGGGGTCTAAATCTGCTAATCTGGTAGAGACGACTAGGGCAACGTAGGCGAGACAAAAGACGATATGGGCGGCTACAATTGTCCACAAGCTAAGGCGAATTCCTATTGCTGCTAAAAAGACGAGGGTGGCGACGGCGATCGCGATATCTGGAATAATTAATGGCAGATAAGAAATCCCTACATATAAAGATTTACCGCGAAATTTGTATTTGGCTAAACCTACTGCCATTAAGGTGCCGATAACTGCGGCAACTGCTACTGCACAAAAAGCTATTGTTAAACTATTTTGGAGGGCAGTTAAAATGCGGGTGTCTTCAAAAAGCGTGCCGTACCATTCTAAAGTAAATCCTTCCCATCCCGCGCTGTAACGAGATTTGTTAAAGCTGTAAAATGTTAAAACCGCGATGGGGAGGTACATGAAAAAGAACATTGAGGCAGTAAATATTACTTGCCAAGATATTTTTAATTTCGCCTTGGTTTTTAACATTTCTAAAGGTATTTCTTCTTCTTGTTTATTGGTCATTATTGTTAATCGGTATTTATTGCTTATCTAATAGCTTTATACGACTAAAGTCGTTACTACGAACAATCGCTAAAGCGATTACTACGAACAAATCGCTAAAGCGATTACTACGAACAAATCGCTAAAGCGATTATTACGAACAAATCGCTAAAGCGATTACTACGAACAAATCGCTAAAGCGATTACTAC
>CAZUCT010000062.1:0-28521 GCA_964619285.1 uncultured bacterium
TTTGGTTCTTCTAACATGGCTTTGTTCCACCAACTGATTAGATTTTTCTAACTCTATTATCAGTTTGTCTTGTTCGATAGTGCTTTTTCTGTAAAATTCGTTACCTAATTGGGGAAATATCGGAAAAATCTCTTTTTTTAGATTTTAGATTGAGGACCGAGGGGCGATGGTCTATTTTTATTGATGGACCGTGGAGCGATCGCCTAAAAGTAAGGTGTAATAACAATTAAGGGACTTGTGCAAAAATAAACTACCAGTCTCTTGTAGGTTGGGCGCGCGCGAACCTTCACCCAACATCGGTATCTTATTAAATTGCAAGTCCCTAACCTAATCCTTCAAAGCAGCCTTAGGATAAGCGATGCGCTTGTGATTGTATTGAGCCCAAACCCGTACAAAAATTTCCGCAATTTTTGGCATTTCCTCCTTTTGGATGCCAGACTCCACCAATTGATTGTCAACCCAGCGAGCTTTGAGGATTTTATTAACCATTTGTAAAGCCTCCTCGTGAGAGGCATCCTTCAGCGATCGCAAAGCAGCCTCGCAAGAGTCCGCCAGCATCACAATAGCAGTTTCCCGAGACTGAGGAATGGGGCCGTCGTAACGAAAATCTTCCTCGGAAACCGTGAAACCTTCTTTCTCCGCGATTTGTTTTGCTTGATAATAGAAGTAGGCGATCGACATCGTGCCTTGATGTTCGGGAATAAAAGCCTTAATTGCCTTGGGAAGCCTATGTTTGCGAGCCATCACCAATCCCTCGCTAACGTGCTTTTTAATAATATCCAAACTCACCCAAGGATCGTTAATTTCATCGTGCTTGTTAGGGCCTCCCATTTGATTTTCGATAAAGCCCAGGGGGTCGTGCATTTTACCGATATCGTGATATAAAGTTCCAGTTCTTACTAACTCTACATTACATTCCATTTCCCTAGCTGCAGCTTCTGCCAAGCTAGTGACAAACATAGTATGTTGAAAAGTACCCGGAGCTTCCGATACCAAACGCTTTAACAAAGGTCGATTGGGATTTGCCAGCTCCGCCAAACGGATAGGAGTAATCAAATCGAACAAATGTTCCAGATAGGGACTCAAACCCAAAGCCACCACGCTCCAAGCCAACCCTAACATCCCTTCAACCGCCGCCAAACCCAGCACCGAATACCAGATAATACCCGCAGTGGGACTGATAATTAAACTCAACAAAAAATAAACCGCCCCTTGAGTCAAGCCAACTCCAACCCCCAACAAAGCCAGTTCCTCCCGCGATCGCAATCTAGGAGCCACCAAACCACCAACCAATCCCCCCGCCACGCTAGCCGCCCAATGAATACCCTCCACTTCCATGCCAAACGGCAGCAAAACCGACAGCAAACCCACCACAGTTACCCCCAGGGGGGAACCGTAGAAGCTACTCGCCAACAACCCTACCGCAGGCAAGCTCGTCCAAGGTATTTTCACAGCCACCAGCACCGGGGTAGTCAAAGTCAACAACAACAATAAAAAATGGTCTCGCTTGCGCAAATTTCGATTAAACCTGCTCTCCACCAGCAACACCACCCCTACCGCCCCCGTTACCAAACTGGCTAATTTCATCAATCCCCGCCAATCTATTTGACGTCGGCTCAATTGAAAATGGTCTAATAAGACAAAAGCCTTGCGATTTATCTTCTCTCCTTTGGCAACTATTATTTCTCCCCTGCGGATGCTATATTCCACGGGTTTAACCTTTTGCGCCGCTAGTTCCGCTAATTTTTTAGTTGCCTCTGAATCGGGAGCTAAATTCGCTTCTAAAGATGTTTGTAAAACTTTAATTGCGAGGGATTCTGCTTCTAGCGGTACGGCTCCTCTTACCTGAAGTTTCACCGCTATAGCCCACTTTTCCTTCGGTAAATTCGGGGAAATACCTTGAGCTAACATCCGCTCTGCTACCGTTTCGATACCGATCTTTGTTTCTTCCCATCCTACTTCTGAGAGTTCCAACAAAGAAGCATCATAAACCCAATTCCCCTCCGTTTCTGATTGACTTGCCAGCATTTCCCAGGCGATCGCGTAACGTTCGCGAGCCTGCACCACTGTTTCTATTAGTTCTCGATATTCTTCGGCAGAAACTCTTTGCCAATAGGCTACCAACTCGGAAATTGCTCGCTGTTGTTTGGTGTCGATGGAGGGTTGTTCTTGTTGTTCTTGTTGTTCTTGTTGTTCTTGTTGTTCTTGTTGTTCTTCTTCTATAGCTTCTATAGCCACCTTTGGCAGGGGTATCGGATTTTTTTCAACAAGAGTCTTTTCTGGAGACGCTTCGTTGCTGTCTTTACTTTTGTTTAACTCAAGCAAGACTAAGTTTTGGTTAGCTTCCAATTCTGCAAGTTGCTGTATCTTTTCCCACTCTTCTTGGGTAGCTCGCCGCAAGAAATTCTGGGTAGCTGTCGATAATATTCCCGTGTTAACAAAAGGAAACGAACCCCTCGATCGCCTAATTTCATCTCCCACCTCCAATAATGTTTCTAACTCCTCGAATATTTTTTCAGTAATCGATCGCTCGGTTTTTAATACTTGTACTTCGCCGAGTCTGGCTGCCTTGCGTTTGTCCTCGGTCCTTTTCATGTCTATGACTTTATCATCAGCCGGGGCCTTTATTGTCTGAGGAGCTATGGTCCCTTCATCTAGCTTCGGCTGATTGTAAAATCGCTGGCCAGTAGCTCCCGTTATGCTCCCTATTGCTAGGAGTACCAGCAAGGGGGGAGCTGTCAGACTTGACCAGGGCGATTTTGGTTTTTGTTTTTTGCTCTGGGAGCTATCTCTAGTTTGCAGTATTTTTGTCAGATGCATATTTCCTGACGATTGCATACCCTTACTATTTGTTGGTGGAAGTTCTCAGTAATTAATAATTAACAATTAATCATTAATTCAACGGGCCAAATTAATTGGAAACTTCCAATTAATTAATAATTAATAATTACCCGCAATTTAATCAATCCTCTTCTTAAGGGGAATTATTAATGAGGACGAATTACGTTTTTTGCGGCTACGGCTGGCACTAAGTTTAGTTGGTTTTCCATTTTTTCTGGATTATAGACTCCACACCACAATGCCCAGAGGCTTGTTGCTAGTTTAATAATTTCTGCTTCCCCGGTTGCGGCTTCTCCCAGTGCTGGAGTTTTCAGGGGCCTAGGCTCCAGGGAACGCCGCCATACTACAGGTATTCCAGCAATGCTGTTATAGGCTCCTGAGATGGCCCCCACTAGAGCACAGATTTGAGAACCGTGCCCCGTTCGGGCCGCTCTCAGTACCGCCAATTCCCAATTTTCAGGGTAACTCAGAAAGCAGTAGAAGGCCAAGGGGAGCGGCATTAACGATGGAGTTGGACTGGCCATCGCCTTTTTTTTCTTTGACTCCTCTCCCATACCAGAAAGTGTTTCTTTCATAGCTTTTGCCTTCTTTGACAGCTTGATAATTGCTGTTTCTAAATCGGCCCGCTTTTCTAGCAAGCTCTGAACTTCTTTCAACAGTTCCACTAAAGGGCCTTCCTCTTGGAGATAGGATATCGTTTTAGGGATCGCTGTTTCCGGGTCTAGTTTTTCTTGTAGTCCCAGAGCGATCGCGTATCCAACTGCTAAATTATTTAACTTTACATCTAAATTCCCCTGACAAACCTCTACTATTTTGTCTAAATTTTCTCGCAGTTTGGCTTCCTCGTCGTGAGCTAGCATGGCCAGTGGCACGCTGGCAATGACTGTTTCCCATGCCCTCGCCTCTTCCCACTTGCTATTTTCTAATTCTGAAGGCCCCGCCGATACCGCCCCATTATTAGGAGTTTCTCGCAGTTTCTTACTTTGCCATCTTTCCCAGAGATATTGCCAATCTTCTAGCTCTAAACCTTCATACTTAATTAAGCTCCGAGCGCTAATTATGGCAATTTCTCCACTTATTTCTCTATTTCTTGCTCTATTTCTTGCTCTATTTCTTGCTCTCTTCTTGCCAATTTCTTGAAACGATTTTTGTTGGCTGCTAATTAAATTTTCGCTTTCTCTTTTTTGGCCCTCGACAAAACTTAATTCCTGGCAAATAATCTCTCCTACAATTGCACCTAATAAAGCTCCTTGAAATTGACTTAAGAGCGAGTATTTCATATTTTTTGTTAATTGTCAATTGTTAATTGTTGCTTCTTTACCATTAACAATTAGCAATTAGCAATTAGCGTTAAATTCTTGGTGAGTTCGGCAGACCCTAATTATTAATTATTAATTATTAATTACTTAAATGGTTAACCAAAGCTGTTAGTCCCAATAAATAACTCTCGGAACCAAAACCGCTTATTTGACCTATAGCTATGGGCGCGATATAAGAATGATGTCGAAATGTTTCGCGCCTGTAAATGTTACTCAGATGTACTTCTACGGTGGGAAGATTAACTGCTGCTAGAGCATCCCTAATGGCCACGCTCGTATGAGTGTAAGCTCCTGCATTAATGAGTATGCCTTGGTGTTGCCCCCACGCTGAGTGAATCGCATCCACCAAGGCCCCTTCATGATTAGATTGCAGAATAGAAATTTTTACTTGCAGCCTTTGGGCTTCTTGCTCTAACAGCCGATTTATATCCTCTAATGTTGCACTACCATAGATTCCTGGTTCCCGTTGGCCCAGGAGATTGAGATTTGGCCCGTGCAAAACTAAGATGCTAAACAACTGCAAAAAGTTTTTTGTTAATAAATTAGCGCTGTCGCTGTCTAAGATGGCGATCGCTCACCGGTACTGGAATTGGAACTGGTTCTGGTTCTGCCTGAGGGCCAAGCAAAGCTTCTATGACTTTACCCGCCAATTCTTTGAGTTTTTCTAGAACCTTTTCTATGTAATCCATTATTATCCTAATTCCCGCTGGCTACTCTCAGCTTAACTGTTGGTTCGTTAGCGAGCTTGGGGTAAGCGGGGCGGGAACTGCCGCTTCCCTTAATACAATCTGGGCAGGTTAACCGTAAGTTTTACGCTTTAGCACTCGTTCGAATCCCAACTCGTGTTTGTCGAGCTCGATTTTTCTGTTGCACTGGCAACTTCTGGCCTTAGCTTTTTTTCCCTTCCGTCTGTATTACTTTGATCCTAACAAATCTTTTTTATAAAGAAGTCCGCTATCTAGCCGAACTTTTTTTATTTTGTCTCTCTACCATTTTTGTTTCTTTTTATTTGCTACACAACTTTTCCCACCCGCTCTTTTAATTTCCTGGGTAAACTTTCCTAGTATTACATAGCTTAACATTTCTTTACAATTAAGGGGATCGTTTCGATCGCCTTCTTTATTTGTAGCTTTTTTTTTCAGAAATCACAGTGGCTATTGTTTTAATTTAGATTTTAGATTTTTTCCCTTTAATGACAAACTAAGGCCATTGTCGCCGACAGACACCCAATGGCCCCAATAATTAGATAATGGCCAACAATTGTCGCCTTAACTTGTCTAAGGCCATAGAAGCGCTGGCCCGCCGAATCCAATCGCGACTGCGAGTGGAACCAAACCGATACTCAAAACTTTCGACTTTTATGGCTCCCCCCTTGAGAAGGGGGGAGCGATGGCCGTCAGGTCCGGCCAAACCAATATAAACCAAACCCACGGGCTTAAGTTCGCTGCCGCCACCAGGCCCCGCAATGCCAGTAATGCTCAATCCCCAATCGCTGCCCAAACTCCGAGCAACTCCCGCCGCCATTTGCTGCGCTACTGGGGCGCTAACTGCCCCAAATTGTTCTAAATCTTCCTCGCTGACATTCAACAACTCGGCCTTAACCCGATTGTCATAAGCAATAATGCCGCCTAAGAAATAATTGGAACTGCCGGCAATCTCGGTGAGCAGACTGCCAATGCCGCCCCCAGTACAAGACTCCGCCACCGCTAAAGTTTGACCCTTTTCTAACAACAACTTACCAACTACCGAGGCCAAAGTCTCGTCATCGATACCGTAGCAGTCGTCCCCGGCAATCTCGCGAATTTTTGCTTCTACGGGAGCGATCGCCTCCATCGCTGCTTCTGGGGACTCGGCTCGGGCGGAAATTCTCAACCTCACCTCCCCATGATTGGCATAAGGGGCGACAGTGGGATTATTTAACTCCAACAAAGGAGCGACTTTTTCCGCCAAGGCCGATTCCGTAGTGCCCCAAAACTTTAAACTGCGACTGTAAATAATTTGACCGCACCAACCGTTGCTTTGCAAATAGGGCACGGTTATTTCCTCCCACATCCGCTTCATCTCTGCCGGGACGCCGGGAAAAGTCAGAATTGTTACTTTATCTCTTTTAAAAATAATCCCTGGGGCGCTGCCGATGGGGTTATAGAGAACGTCCGCCCCTTCGGGAAGTAAAGCTTGTTTGCGGTTGCTGGGAGTCATCGCCCGTCCTCGTTTGGCAAATTTTTGAGTAATGTCTTCGATAATTTCCGGCCTTTCGGTTAGGGGGACGTTGTAAAAATCGGCGATGGTTTCCACGGTGAGGTCGTCGGGGGTGGGGCCGAGGCCGCCAGTGAAAATCAGGAGTTGGGAACGTTGGGTAGCGATCGCCATTACCTGTTTGATGCGATCGGGGTTATCGCCGACGGTGGTTTGGTAATAGTGGGGGATGCCGAGGTTGGCTAATTGTTGGGCTAAATATTGAGCGTTACTGTTGAGGATATCTCCCAGGAGTAATTCGGTACCGACACAAATTATTTCTGCTGTCATTTGGTTTTAGTTAGGCAAAACTTACTGCTTTTGAAAAATAAGAACTCGACGAATGCGAGTTGCTCCAACATTTAATGATAATGCTTAAAGATGGCTAACTCGCCCGCGTGAAACCGGGAATATTGAAAAAACCTGGTTTCTTAAATCTTAATGCTTATAAGAAAAGTAGATGTTGGGTTACGTTTCACTCCACCCAACCTACAATTTTCTACTAAAATTTTCTACTTATCTCTATCCTCTCTTAACATTTCTACTACTGATGGAGAACCGGGCGGCGGTGTCCATCTATGACTTGCTAGGTCGTCTAATACTTCCCTAACCGAGCGTTTATTCTGGGATTTTTTTTGATTTTGGCTGTTTTTTAGGCGAGCGTCAACTACTTCTATAATCATAGCTTTAAACTCTTCTATAGTTAATTCTGCGACTTGTTTTGCTGTCATTTTTATTGACTCCTTTTAGCTCTAAATTAACATTCATCTATGCTATCATTTATTAAACTCATTTTACAATAATTTTAGACCGTGGCACAAATTACATTAGAAATTCCAGACGAATTGTGGGAAAAAGTGGAACCAATGAGCGATCGCGCAGCGTTGCGGATGCAACATCGCGAAGCGTTGCGGATGCAACATCGCCTCCCCGAACTTTTGGCGCTGAGTCTCGAACAAGCCCCACTGCCCGCTCGTATTTATCAATATATTCTCAATTTTATTGTTAGCAAACCTACGCCAGAAGAAATTATTGCTTTTCGTCCTACTGCTGAAATGGAGGAACGTTTAAGAATTTTATTAGAACGCAGTAAAGGGGGAAAAATTACAGTTGCAGAAAGCAAAGAACTCGACGAATACGAGCGGATTCAACATTTAATGATAATGCTTAAAGCGGGAGTTTTTTCTCAGTTAGCGAGTTAATTATGAGTACCAGTTATATTCCAATTGCTTTGGACAATTTCCCGATTGTAGGATTAACTCCTGAATGGAGAACGGTAGCCCAGTTATTTCGGTTCAACAAAAGGGCAAGGGTAGCAGAAAGACGACAATTAGAGGGTTGTTAAAAAAGAGCGAATGAAACAGCCTTGGGATTTCAAGCAGAAGTGTTTTTTTGACGAGTTGTGTTAAAATGTGGGTGAGGGCGTTCCTCATGGACAATTAGCCTGTTTATCTGGTAAGGTTAGTCCCATAGTTCACCAGTTTTCAATTTCTTTCCCCAACTCATCCTAAACAACAACAGCGACAATCGCATCAAGAGCTAAAATTATGAATCAAGAAAAAGAGGATCGAAAAAAAGAGCTAATGGAGAAAATTCACTCTAGTGAGTTAAACAAAATTTATTTCAATGAATTTGCTATTGGAGTTTCTAAACATGATATTTTTATCTTACTAAGGCGCAATGGAGAACCAGAAGCAATCCTTAATGCCTCTCATATTACAGCAAAATCCTTTGCAAATTCTCTCAGCGAAGCTGTGACAGAATTTGAAGCTAAAACCAATCAAACTATACTAAATTCAGATGAAATAGAGGAGTTGATGGAAGAAGATGAAGATGATGAAAATAACGAAAGAATCTAAATTGAAGTCGGTTGTTTCAAAAGACAGCGGTCAGTTAGAATTGCAATTAGATTTAGATAAGAGAGTTCTCCCAAAATACCGATTTTTGGACGGTGGCCCCGGGCTTTCAAAAGCTTCTCAGGAGATTTCTAATCAGAACAATAGAACTTTCCAGGAAAGGTTACCAGAGGATTATGTCGCCGTTCTAAAATCGGCATTTTTGAGGGATAATTCTGTTAAGGACATTAGTGAATCGCAAGAGTTAGTTGCAGAATTAAAACAACGCAAAAACTTATTTTGGCGTGTGGAAACTCTTGGAAAAATTTCTAAACCCAGTAGGTTAACAGTAAAAGATGAAATAGATAAATTATCGACCTTTGAAGAAATACTTCAATATGGTATTGAGTCTATCAAATTGAAAGACGATTATTTCTTTAAGCGCATTCGTGAATTAGAAGAATTATGTGCAGAAGAAGAAGATGTTGAGATTTCTTTAGAATCCCTCAAAAGTATGTTTTTGTTTGTGGGAACTCTTGTAAATATTTCTAAACCCAGTAGTTTAACAGTAAATGACAATGGTTTTTTTCATTTAGGATGGAAAAAAGATAAAAATAACTCCATAACTTTGGAATTCAAAAAAGATTACTTTTCTAACTATGTTATTTTTCAACCAAGCCTTCACATCAACAAGCGAATTATTCTCAATGGTTCGATGTATGTTTTAGATTTAATCGATTACCTTAATGATTTGAAGATAAAAATTCATAGATACGCATAAAAATTAATGACACAAGAAGAGATAAAAAATGGGTATGTTACCCGCTATTGTAAACCTTCTAGTTTGAATAATGGAGTACCAGATAGTTCTGCTTTTAGGAGACGATCTGGCGAACAATATTTGTCTGTTTATTTGCTTGATTTTTTTCAAAAACAAACTGAATTAGAAAATGTCATAGAAGTCAAAAAGTATATGACAGAAAGAGGTTTTAAGTGCAAACAAAATGGTTTTTTTGCTGCTATTAATATAGACCAATCCAAAGAATATATTTTTGAAGAAATGGCATCAGAAATTTCCTTTTTGGAAAAAAAATTGCCTCATTGTGGTATTTTCCACGAAGCTGACGATCTTTTAATTGCCGAACTACTTGCTGAGTGCGTTATTAACAATTATCCCGTGAAAAACCTAGACGATTCAAATAATCCACCTCCATCGCCCTCTTAAAAAATCAATTCGGCAACTCAACTAAAACCGCTTCTTTCTCCACACCTTCCAACTCGTATAAATCAACAAACAGGTCGCCCCAGAAGCATAAATAAAACCGCTAGGAATCCCCGAAAAGACCAAAGCCAAACTACCAACCCATAAAGTCAAAGAATAAATAAATAAAACCGTCAACCTCTGGGATAAACCCGCATTCAACAAACGATGATGTAAATGACTGTTATCCCCAGTAAAAGGCGACTTGCCCCGGCGAAGTCGATCCAAAATTACCGCCGACATATCCAACATGGGTACCGCCAAAATCACATAAGGCAAAACCACCGAAGTCACCGCCGTCGCCTTCACCAAACCGATAACTCCCACTCCTGCCAAAGTAAAACCCATATAATAAGCCCCGCCATCTCCCATGAAGATTTGGGCGGGGTTGAAATTGTAGCGGAGAAAACCTAATGCCCCCCCTGCCAGGGCGGCAGCTATTAAGGCCGCCCCCGGTTGGTTCATAAATAAACTGACGATTAACATTACTACCGCCGCAATGCCGGACACGCCGGCAGCCAAACCATCTACGCCGTCGATCCAATTAATCGCGTTAGCCATCCCCACCAGCCAAATCACCGTCACTGGCAAACTCAGCCAACCAATTTGTACCAAACCGTCAAAGGGAACGCTCAAAAATTCAATTCGCACTCCTACAAACCAAGCCATACTGGCGACTATGGTTTGCATTAAGAGTCGAAATAGAGGGGAGAGACCGTACAAGTCGTCGGCCAAACCGATGATAAAAAAAGCGAGGCCGCCAACGGTGACGCCCCAAATTTCAAACTCTTTGTCTGGTGGGAGGAAGTTACCGTTGGGGTTCATAAATCCTCCCAAACCCCAGACTACCAGCAGGGCGACGAGGGCACCGAGAAAAATAGATACGCCTCCCAAACGAACCATTGGTTGTTTGTGGATTTTCCTTTCTCCAGGGCGATCGAACCTGCCGCTTTTGAGGGCGATGTCTTTAACTAAAGGAGTCGTTAAGAGAACGACATTGGTCGAAACGAGAAAGGCGATAATGTGATAAAGATGGTGGGGAATTAGCTCAAACATGATAATCAGACCATTGCTGGTGTTGGTTGTGCCAGATGGGGATAGAGTGGGAAGCGATCGCATAAAGCCGCCACCCGCTGCCGACAATTGTTAGCTACCGCTTCATCCTGGGGATTTAACAATCGTTCTGCAATAATATCGCCTATTTCTACAAATTCCGCAGCCCCCATTCCCCGAGTGGTAACAGCCGGCGAACCCAGTCGCAAACCGCTGGTAACGAAGGGAGATTGGGGATCGAAAGGAACCGTATTCTTATTGGCGGTAATATTGATGCCGCTAACGAGTTTATCGACCTCTTTGCCGGTCATGTCGATGGAACGCAAGTCAACCAACATTAAGTGATTGTCCGTACCCCCAGAGACAATTTTTAAACCCCGCTTTTCTAATTGGTTGGCCAGGGACCGGGCGTTTTCGATAACTTGACCGGAATAGGCTTTAAATTCCGGCTTTAAGGCTTCGCCAAAAGCAACCGCTTTACCCGCGATAACGTGTTCTAGGGGGCCGCCTTGGCTTCCCGGGAAGACTGACTTATCTAATTTTTTACCTAATTCTGGGTCGCTGGTTAAAATCAAGCCGCCCCGAGGCCCTCTTAAGGTTTTGTGGGTGGTGGTGGTGACGACGTGGCAGTAGGGGACGGGACTGGGATGATGGCCCGTGGCTACTAAACCGGCGATATGGGCGATGTCGGCGACGAGATAGGCCCCTACTTCGTCGGCGATCGCCCGAAATTTATCAAATTCGATAACCCTGGGATAGGCAGAATAGCCGCACATTATCAGTTTGGGCTTATGCTGTTTTGCCAGTTCCATAATTTGGTCGTAGTCCAAGCGTTCGGTTTCTTGGTTGACACCGTATTGAAAGACTTTGAACCATTTACCCGAGACGTTGACTGGAGAACCGTGGGTCAAGTGTCCGCCGTGGGATAAGTCCATGCCCATAAAAGCGTCCCCCGGTTCCAGCAGGGTCAGGAATACGGCAAAGTTGGCCTGGGCCCCGGAGTGGGGCTGGACGTTAGCGTGGGCTGCCCCAAATAGTTCTTTGGCCCTGTCGATGGCTAATTGTTCGATTTCGTCGATAAATTCGCAGCCGCCGTAGTATCGTTTGCGGGGTAAGCCTTCGGCGTATTTATTGGTGAGTACGGAACCTTGGGCGGCGAGGACTGCTGGGGAGGTAAAGTTTTCGCTGGCTATTAGTTCTAAATGGTCTTGTTGGCGCTTTACTTCTTTTTGAATTAGTTCGGCGACTAAGGGATCGGTTTGGTTGAGAAAGTCTTGGTTTGTTTTGGTCACTGTAATTTTCCTTTAATTGAAAAGACTAATTTTAAATTTTAACTTTTATCGAGTAATAGTGTAGGTTGGGTGAAGCGAAGCGTAACCCAACAGCGATTAATTTTTGGTAGGCGATCGCTCTTTTATTAAACCGCAAATTCCTTACCTTTACCACACCACAAAAATTGTTTAAGTTTCATTCACATCAATTGCTAAAAACTCTTGAACGGTTAAAATATCAATTCCTCTAAATGGATGCAGTACCAATAAATCGTTGTCTCCGGTAATAATACATTCTGCTCGACCCGCCACTGCTAATTCTAAATATTTGTTGTCTTTGGGGTCTCGACATTCGTTAATCTGTTCTGTGGGTTCGATAAATAAAGAAGATTCTGCAAAAGTTGCTAACAATTCTTGGCGCTCTATTAATGGTAAGTATCTGTCAAATTTTTGCCGCCGCACAACTTCTTCTAATTCAATATAAATAGAATCAGAGATTAAAATTGTTCCCCAATATCGAGCTTTTTCTACTGCTTTTTGAGGATTGCTGGTGGCAAATAAAAACGAACTTATTACTACATTCACGTCAACCACATACCTTTTTTTATTAATTATCATCATTCAAAATAGATTCTAATATTTCTGGTGTTAATCCATTTTTTTGAGCTTTTTCACTGGCTCTATCCATTAGAATTCGTAGTCTTTTAGCTGCCTCTTGCCTGCGATTTTCCAACTGCCAGTCTATAATATCGGCAAGTTTTAACTCTATTTGTTCTCGTTCTTTTTCGGGAACTCTATAATAATTGTCTGCTATCTCTGAGGGAACTTTAATTGTTATTTGCTTGTCAGTTTTCATGGTAATTTTATTTGGATAAATTGAACGGTTCGTGTTGGGTTCCGCTTCGCTTCACCCAACCTACAACTGCAACTTCAAGATAAATTAATTGTTTCTCAATTTTATTCTGCCAAAATTGATTCTAATATTTCTGGTGTCAACCCATTTTTTTGAGCCTCATCACTCGCAGATTCCATTGTTTTTTGCATTTTTTGAATGGCCTCTTTTTGGCTTATTTTTAATTGTAAATCTAGAAGTAAAGCAAGTTTTAGCTGTATTTGCTCGCGTTTTTCTTCAGAAACCCCGCGATAGACTTCTGCAACTTCTGAGGGAATTTTAATGGTTATTTCTTCGTAAGTTTTCATGGTTATTTTATTTTGATTTAATCAACGAGACAACATTTAATTTTTGGTAGCCTAGAAACCAGGTTTTCGGTATCCCAGAAACCCGGTTTTTTGAAAAAACCGGGTTTCTTAGTTCCCAGCGTAACCGTTGGTGTTGGGTTACGCTTCGCTTCACCCAACCTACAACTTTTTCACCAAACCTACAACTACAACTACTACAACTTTATCAACTAATCAACAGGGGAGCAGCATTTAATAAAGTTTGAGTGTAGGGATGTTGGGGGTTATTAAAAATTTGTTGAGTTTGACCTAATTCTACTATTTTACCCGCATTCATTACGGCGATGCGATCGCAGAAAAAACGCGCCACCCACAAATCGTGAGTAATAAATAAATAAGTCAAACCAAACTCTTCTTTTAACTCCAACATTAACTCTAATACTTGTCTTTGAACGCTGGCATCCAACATACTAACTGGTTCGTCGCAAATGACCAATTTAGGATTAGTAATTAAGGCCCTGGCAATAGCCACCCGCTGTTGCTGTCCGCCAGATAACTCCGAAGGATAGCGCTTACCATATTCTGTCGCTGGTGTCAAGCCCACTCGTTCTAACATTCGTTCCACGGGAGCTCGGGCCTCTTGGCGGTCTGCCAATTTATGAATGAGCAGAGGGGCCGCAATACTATCGGCCACGTTCATCATCGGATTGAGACAAGCTAACGGATCTTGAAACACCATTTGCATTTCGCGGCGGTAAGGCTGCATTTGACGGGAAGACAAAACGGTTAAATCTGTTCCTTGGAACTCAACCAGGCCCCCCGTCGGACGAACCAACTGGAGGATAGTACGGGATAAGGTACTTTTACCGCAACCCGACTCTCCCACTAAGCCCAAGATTTCCCCAGGGTACAGATCTAAACTGACTCCATCCACGGCCTTAATACTCTGTTTAGTTTTAGTCTGTTTAGTTTTAGTCTGTTTAGTTTTAGTAAATAGCTGCTGGATGAAATTAGTTTCCAAGGTGTAGTGTTGCCGTACTTCTTGCAGGCGGAGAATTGGTTTTGGGGAATTGGGAATGGGGAATTGAGAATCTCCCTTGTCTTCCTTGTCTTCCTCTTCCCCAACAGCCCGAACGTGGAGGGCCGCTTCGAGGAGGGATTGGGTGTATGGGTGTTGGGGATGGGCGAGGACTTGTTTGACCGGACCCGTTTCGACCATTTTGCCCTGATACATAACGGCAATGCGATCGCAATATTCTCCCACCATCGCCAAATCGTGGGAAATTAACAGCAGAGACGTTCCCCGTTCCTGACAGAGGCGGGTTAGTTCGTCTAAAATCTGGGCGGCTACGGTGACATCTAAACTGGTAGTCGGTTCGTCGGCGACGATCAGTTTGGGGTCTAGAATTAAGGCTAGGGCGATCGCTACCCTCTGCCGCATCCCGCCGCTGAATTCGTGGGGATATTGAGACCAGCGATTTTCGGGAATATTAACGGCCTGCAAAATTTCTATGGATTTTTGCTTTGCCTCAGTTTTTGACAAACGGGGTTGATGAGCTAGGAGAGTTTCCACGCAATGATCCCCAATAGTCATCAAAGGATCCAAGCGAGTCATGGGATCTTGAAAAACTAAAGCCACGACTTCGCCGCGAAACTGTCTGAGTCGGTGGGGGTTCATCTCAAAAACCGATTCTCCGGCAAAAGTGACTTTACCTTCTATTCGAGAAGACTTAGGCAGCAATCTCATGGCCGCCCGTCCCAGAGTTGATTTACCGCAACCAGACTCGCCGACCAATCCCAGTCGTTCTCCCGGGGCTAAACTGAAAGAGACACCATCCACTGCCCAGGAGGATTGTCCTTGCAATTCTGGATAAGCGACCCACAGATTTTCGACGCGGAATAAGCGATCGTTCATAATTAACAATGTTCCCAATTAACAATTAACAATTTAGCGATCGCTATCTGGCTTTAACGGGCTCTTACCTGGAAATTTTTTTCTTTTCTTTTCCCATCTGCGGAATAAATAGGTAGCAGCGGCATCGCCGTGGGGATGTTCTTCTAAGATATCGGCTAGCTGGAAGATATATTCGGCTATTTCCTCTCCCAGTTGTTCGATTAAGCTAACTCGGGCAGTTATTTCGTGTTGGTGATGGCGAACTTGGGTTTGCCAGCGAGTGGAAAATACCTCTTTAATGCGAACGTGAAGGCCGAGTTGTTCGAGAATCTCCCACTCGCCGCTATCGAACCAGATGCCGCCGCAGTTCATACAGCGTTCGACATAAAAAGGTCTTTTAATATTAATTTTTGCCCTGGATAGATAAAAGCCACATTCGGGACATAATCCCGCCTTACTATCGTAGGCGGAAGGGTGGAAATCCTCAAACATATATTGATGGGGCAAGGTGACTTCTTCCCCATACCAGGCAGGAAGGACGCGCAGCCATGCTTCGTAATCGATGGCCGAAATCCAGAAGCCTTGAGATTCCTGACAGTAGTGGACGGAGATAACGTCGTTTAAAATCGAAGGTTCTAGTTCGCAGTTACATTTAGGGCTTTTCATCTTGGTGGCTGTTTTCTGCAGTTGTTGATTCGGTTTTGGTTAATAGGCTGGAGCAATAGCCCATTATAGTTTGAAGGCGGCTTGCAATGGCCTGTTGTCGCGTATTGGTGGTTTCGGGGTTACGAGATGCCTGCAAAAAGGTTATGTCCATTCCCATCAGTCTTAGTTGTTTGTGGATTTCCGTCGTGTAAGACTGTACCAGGGATTCCTTGGCAGGACTTAACTGGGCCTCGTCTAAAGCAACTATGAGATTGCCAAAAAACTGCTGTAATTCCTGATGGCGAGCTGATAAGGCAACTTTATCCAGGTTGTCTTGGCCCACTAGATTTTGCAATTTAGCCAGCTTCAGGCTTAATTCCTCGTATTGCTGGCGATTCTCCTCAGACAACATTCTGTTTAGTTTTAGAAAGTATCAATAAAATTTTGTGTGTAGGGACTTGTTAAAAAATAAACTACCAGTCTCTTGTAGGTAGGGCGCGCGCGAACCTCCACCCAACACCGGTATCTTATTAAATTGCAAGTCCCGTATAGTTGTTATTTTGATAATCTTAATCTAAATTATAGAATTACAGACCCCCATAGTTTTTTAATCTATTGGATAATAGAAATAGGAGGAGTGCATCTGTTCAGAAAATCGTGGGACTTTAATCCTTAGCAGTCTTTTTTATCTGCTTGGGGACGGGAAACAAGAATGATGGCCATAATAAAAAGTTAGACATCAAAAATGCAGGAAAAAAATTTTGTTTTTCTTAAAAAAGGTTATCTTAAAAAAGGTTAAATTAAAGCTATTCCAAATTCTCAATTTATACTTGTCCCTAAAGTCCATATTTGACTAGATTTCGCTCTCTATAATGCTGTTTTTAATTAAAAATCTAAAACATAATGAACGTTCTAACTGCACCAAAACCTCAAATCAAATGCGCGATCCCTGACTGGCTTCAGGAATGCCTGAATGCCAAAGAAGAAGGGCCAGATTCTTGTCCTCTGGAGACATCCTTAATCTGTCAGGCCTTTGAATTTGCCTACGAACTACACGAGGGACAATACCGAAAATCCGGGGAACCCTACATCTGCCATCCCATCGCCGTTGCCGGCCTTCTAAAATACTTGGGTGGGGACAGCGCTACCATCGCTGCTGGTTTTCTCCACGATATCGTCGAGGATACTCAAGTCAGCATCGAAGAAATAGAACGGCGGTTTGGTTCGGACGTGGCCCTTTTGGTCGAAGGGGTTACGAAACTGTCTAAGTTTAATTTTTCCAGTAAAACGGAACTGCAGGCCGAAAATTTCCGGCGGATGTTTTTGGCAATGGCCAAGGATATCCGGGTCATCGTCGTCAAGCTGGCCGACCGACTGCATAATATGAGAACTTTGCAACATTTAGCGCCCCACAAGCAACGAAATATTGCCCTAGAAACTAGAGAAATTTTTGCCCCTCTGGCAAACCGCTTGGGTATCGGTCGTTTTAAGTGGGAGTTGGAGGATTTGTCGTTTAAATATATGGAACCGGAGGCTTACAGGCAAACTCAAGAACTGGTGGCAGAAAAGCGGGCAGATCGCGAGGCTAAACTGATAGAAGCGACAGATATTTTGCGATCGCGTCTGGAACAAACGGGCATCCAGTGTTACGAGGTCAGCGGTCGTCCGAAACATTTGTATGGAATTTACCATAAAATGGAACGACGGCAAAAGGAATTTCACGAAGTTTACGACGTGGCCGGTCTGCGGATTATTGTTAATACTAAGGAAGAATGCTATCGCGCTTTGGCGATCGTTCACGATACTTTCCGTCCCATTCCCGGCAGGTTTAAAGACTATATCGGTCTGCCAAAACCCAATCGCTATCAGTCTTTACATACTGGAGTTATCGGTAAAAGCGGTCGTCCTATAGAAGTACAAATAAGAACTGTGGAAATGCACCAGATAGCCGAGTATGGTATTGCAGCCCATTGGAAGTATAAGGAAACTGGTTCTAGCAATACTAAAATTAGCACGGACGATGAAAAGTTTACTTGGTTGCGACAGTTGTTAGAATGGCAAAGCGACCTCAAAGATGCTCAGGAATTTTTAGATAGCGTTAAGGGAGATTTATTCTACGAGGACGTTTATGTATTTACTCCCCAAGGGGATGTGATTGCTTTGAGTCATGGGGCGACACCGGTAGATTTTGCTTATCGCATTCATACGGAAGTAGGCAATCATTGTATGGGGGCGAAGGTAAACGATCGCATGGTGACTCTGGATAGGCCGTTAAAAAATGGCGATATCGTGGAAATTTTAACTAATAAAAACGCTCATCCGAGTTTGGATTGGTTGAATTTTGTGGTGACGGGGACGGCTAAAAACCGGATTCGTCAGTGGTATAAGCGATCGCATCGAGATGAAAATATAACCAGAGCCCGGGATTTATTAGAAAAAGAACTGGGTAAAAAGAGCTTTGAATCTCTGGTAAAATCGGAACCGATGCAAAGTGTAGCCCAACGCTGCAATTATAATTGTGTTGAAGACTTATTGGCCGGTTTGGGACACGGAGAAGTTACTGTCAAGCAGGTAGTTAATCGGTTGCGAGAAGCGGTCAAGGCAGCTACTCCTATAGAGGATACCGATACCGAAGAAAGTACCCTGGCAGTTTCTTTACAAAAAACTGGTATTAACGATCGCCGTTCCAGTTCTACTTCTTCATCGGATAGTAAGTCGTCGCCCATTCTGGGGGTTGAGGGTTTAATGCACCATTTGGCGGGTTGCTGTCATCCGATTCCCGGGGAAGCTATTATTGGCGTGGTGACTCGCGGACGGGGCATTTCTATTCACCGTCAGGGATGTTCTAACGTCGAAAATATCCCGGGAGAACGTTTGGTTCCCGTTAGTTGGAATCCTAATAATAAAAATGACGGACGACCTCAAACTTATCCGGTTGATATTTCGATCGAAGTTATCGATCGCGTGGGAGTTTTGAAAGACATTTTATCCCGCTTGATGGATAATAACGTTAACGTGCAAAAAGCACAAGTAGTTACCAATCCGGGAAAACCGGCGGTAATTAATTTGGGTATTGATATCTACAATAAAGAGCAATTCGAGCGCACTTGCACCCAGATTAAAAACATGACCGACGTCTTAAATTTGCGCCGTCTCAGTCAAGTGGAAGGTTAAATTGGTAGTTCGTAGAACCTCTATATAAAATCTAAGGATCGGCTCGTTATGTCATCAGCAGCAATTAAAGATTTAGTCGAGATAGTAGAAGCTTTACCCAGTCAAGTACAAGAGCAAGTGGTAGAACATTTGCGCGAGTATATTGCCGATTTAGAGGACGAACGGCGGTGGGATGAGTCTTTTGCTCGAACCCAGTCGGCGTTAGTGGCGGCAGCACGAAAGGCCAAACGGGAACGGGCAGCGGGTAAAGCAACCGCTATCGACTACGAACAATTATGAAATCTGAAGTCCTTCCTTCGTTTTGGACTGAGTATCGCAAGCTCAGTTATGATGTTCGCCAAAGTGCCCGCAAAGCTTATCGGCTATGGGCAGAAAATCCATTTCATCCCTCTCTCCATTTTAAGTGCATCAACCGCCAAGAGGATATTTGGTCAGTTCGAGTCACCCTGGGGTATCGAGCATTGGGATTCAAAGAAGAAGACACGGTAACGTGGTTTTGGATTGGCAGCCATGATGATTACGAACATTTTTTTGGCTAATGACATCTTGAATTTACGTCGTCTCAGTCAAGTTGAAAGTTAAACTAACTCGTTCGTAGTAATCGCTTCAGCGATTCTATAAAAATCGCTAAAGCGATTACTACGAATTTCTGTTCTCAAATCCGTAATATGATTAAAGACATCATCGAAAAACAACGTCAATTCTTCGCCACTGGCGAAACTAAAAACATCGACTTTCGCCTCCAACAACTTAAAAAGTTGAAACAGGCAGTATCCGACTATCAAGAAGAAATAGTTGCTGCAGTCAATGCGGATTTAAACCGTCCTCAATTCGAGGCATATTTTGAACTGGCGGCGATCGCTGAAGTTAAATACGCCATCAAACATTTAAAATCCTGGGTAAAACCGCAAAGAGTAGCAGCAGGTTTAGAACAGTTTCCCGCTTCTGCGAAAATTTATCCCGAACCTTTGGGGGTAGTCTTAATTATCGGCCCTTGGAATTATCCTTTCCAGTTAAATATTTTGCCGTTGGTGGGGGCGATCGCTGCGGGTAATTGCGCTATTGTCAAACCCTCGGAAATTGCCGCCAATACTTCAAAAGTTGTAGCAGATTTAATTAATAAAACTTTCGATCCTGCTTATATTGCTGCAGTGGAAGGAGGTGTCGAAACCTCTCAAGAGTTATTAGCAGAAAAGTTCGATTACATCTTTTTTACTGGCGGTACTAATGTCGGTCGCATTGTCATGGAAGCTGCGGCTAAAAATTTAACTCCCGTTACTTTAGAATTGGGGGGCAAAAGTCCCTGCATTGTAGATTCGGATATTTCAATCGAAAATAGTGCCAAACGAATCGTTTGGGGCAAGTTTATTAATGCCGGTCAAACTTGTATTGCCCCGGATTATTTATTAGTAAATCGCGCTGTTAAATCTGAATTTTTAGCAGCAGTTACTCAAACCATTCGCTCTTTTTATGGCGAAAATCCTGCCGAGAGTCCCGATTATTGTCGGATTATCAGTCAGCGGCATTTTCAGCGATTGACGGAGTTTCTTAAAGATGGAAAAATACTAATTGGCGGCGAAACTAATGCGGAAGAAAAATACATCGCGCCTACGGTAATTGATGGCGTTAATTGGGATGCGCCAGCGATGCAAGAAGAGATATTCGGACCGATTTTACCCGTGTTAGAATATAGCGATTTAGGAGAGGCGATCGCTCTTATTAATTCCCGCCCCAAACCTCTCGCCCTTTACATTTTTTCCCGAGACAAAAATAAGCAGCAACGAGTATTGCGAGAAACTTCTTCGGGGGGAGTTTGTATTAACGATACGGTGATGCAAGTGGGAGTCACTTCTTTACCTTTTGGTGGGGTAGGAAATAGCGGCATCGGCAGCTATCACGGTAAGGCGAGTTTTGACACTTTTTCCCATTACAAAAGCGTCTTAAATAAGGGTTTGTGGTTCGATTTGGAATGGCGATACGCCCCTTATAAGGGTAAGTTGGATTTTTTGAAAAAGGTTATTTTTGGTTAATTGCTAGTAGCACCGATAAAGAAACCCGGTTTTTTCAACAATACCTTCGCCAACTTTTCAATAAGACTTAAATTGTCATTGCGAGGCGGCTGGAAAACGAGTTAACCTCTTGGTTTTATCGCTAAATCAGCAGCAAGCTTTCTCAGCCCCACCGTTAAGTTATGAGATTGCCACGGGGGGGCCATAACGATTCACCAGTAGCTTAACTCTACCCAGCCCCCCCTCGCTCCGGACAGTTGAGACATTTTTCGTTTTGGCGAAGGTGTTGTTCAAAAAACCGGGTTTCTGGGAAAGCGAAATACTTGACTGGCTCTCTAGGATGCTTTATCTTCAGAACTATCTGATTTATTTTTTAAAGCATTTAATTGGTCTTCCAAGGCTTTTTGGGAACGCTCCAAATTCTTCTGAGAGCTTTGGTATAATTGTTGGCACTCATTCTGAAAAGAACCACAGAGCTTTTCCGTGTTTGCTTTCAGTGCATTCAACGATTTATCTAATTCATCTCCAAACTTTTGATAAGCTTTGATTTCTTGTTTCTTAGTTTCTATTTCCTTTTTCTTAGTTTCTATTTCCTTAACTAAACCATTTAGATCGCCCCTCAGTTTGTCTACCTCGGCGTTCAACTGATTAATTTTTTCTGTTTGGTTTTGAATTGTTTCTTCTTGCTCTTTGATTGTTTCCCGCTGCTCTTCAATTCTTTGTTGTTGATCTGCTTCCAGCGATAAATGCCCTAATGTTGCCACAATAAGGCCTAAAAGAAAAGCAGCAATCAAACGTGCCCGTTGGCTTGTCTTAGCTGTTTGGAAAGAGAAAGCGCTAAAAAGTTTTTCAAGCCACTTGAGTGGATCGTAACTTTTTTCTTGAGAACCTTTTCTGGTGGTGTCTAATGAACTTTCCGCCCCAGTATCAGAAATTACTATCCAATCATCCTGGGCATCGATGGTATCTGACAAACCTCGCCAAACGCTGTTACGTTTGAGAATGCCTTGAGAAACCGTGGGGGAAACTACCAACAAAATGCCTTCTTTTTTCGGTAAAGAATATTTTTTCAGTTCTTCGATTAACTCACCTTTCAACTCGGATAAGTTGCCGATTTTCGAGGTTAAATCCTTTAGTTCTCCTTGACTCAAGGGCTCGCTGACGAGTTTCTCAAACGTCAATTTCTCAAAATCAACTTGGAAACCAACATCTTTGTTTGTTGAAGAGACAGCTTCATCCACTTTAGGCGCTAACTCTCCACCCAAAGCTTGAGTAGCGATCGCCCGCAACGCCCCTTCTTGAGACCCATCTGCCACCCACAAAACCGAATTGCGGATTTTCCGAGTCCGGTTATCCGTTCGATTTTGCGATTCCAATCCCGTAATCAATAAAAATAGCTGACCTCCCAGACGACGAAGAACGATTGAAAAATCATCGCTATCAACAATTTGGATCGCCTCCTTTAAATCGCGAGGATCGGGAATTTCCTTTTGACTCTCATCTAACCAGGAATATCCTTTAGAAACTCCTCTGCTTTTGACATAAATATTCATAAATTATCTCCTTATAAATTCAATAAATTTAGACCCTGAACAATTTCAACTTCATCGCGTCTGGGAAGGGCAAACCGACTGACCGCATTTCGCAGAGAGGCATTGCTGTTAAAAGAGTCTAAAGCTCTGTAAAGCGGATTCCTAGCTCTCTTGTCCAAATGTAATTTGACCAAAAATCGCAAAAGATACCTTAAAGGTACTTCAGTACTTTGGGGCCGATAGGGGTCCTTTGGCTGGGGCTTGCGATAATAGAAAATTGGCTGCTTATCTTCATCCTCCTCAACCCGAGAAAAGACGACACTACCAACGGTTTGAACGGGAGCGATCGCCACCGCAACCTTTGGTAGTAGTTTATCGCTAGCAAACTGATTGAGGATTTTCTGATAGCCTTGTTTAACCCTTCTAAATAACTCTGGTGCGTTTTGCATATATTTTTCACACTTCACGGGAGCCAGGATTACCAGACGCGGTGAATCTAAGTCTTTATAGACTTTTTTAAATAGATCGCTTAATTCTGACGGTTGATTAAACCGATCGTGGTGCCTTCCTTCCCTTTCCATCAAAGGGGGCGTATCAATGGGAATTAAAACTGCTGCCGAGCCGCGAATAAACCCTTTAACTTCCTGTAGTCTGCCAGATTGTTCCAAATATTCTCCTGGATAATCCTGGAAGTTAATTTCTAAAGATGCGGCAGCCCCAGTTTCCCCAAGCTCGAACCTGAAAGAGCGTGGCTCGCCTGTTGTCTTGAGACCACCGCGAACTTTAATACTATCGCCCACTAGACTTTTCAGCTCTTTGAGACGTCCGTCTAAAATAGGCTTACTGTCTCCGTCGGCGACAAGCTGTAAATCTTGACTCACGTTCTCAAACTGGTCGTACATTGCCGCGAGCAAACTGGTTTTACCAACACCACTGGGACCGAGCATGGTTACGTTAAGTGCAGGCAACTTTTGTTCTCCTTTGAATAATTGTCTCAAAAAAGCAGTCATAGATAATCCTCATTAAGTTACTTGATTAGGACTTACGCAGGTTTGAGATTGCTTCGCTTTCGCTCGCCATGACAGAAATACATTTTTCGGCGCAAGTCCTGTTTATTTCTGTTCTAGCTCTATAGTTTATTCAAAAAACCTTCTAATTTCTCAATTTGACTTTCAACGGATGTTAAAAGTCTCGACCATTCTCGAATTGCATCAATTTGTTTTTGTAGTTGCTCGAAGTCTTCCCAAATTCGATCCCGCTTTCTCCTCAAAAATCGATTCCACTCTTTCTTAGCACTTTTAGATCGTAAAACGCGATCGGCAAACTCTTCAACAATGGCAAATGAAGCTTGACTCGGTTCGGACAAAAATCCCTTCAACGCATTCTCACAATTATAAATGGTTTCTTGATAAAGTTCTTGCAAAGCATCCAAAACGTCTTGAGCATTAGCTCCTGGTTTCAATACGGCAGTTTTATCGGGAGTTAAGCGATCTAATTGTAAGCGAATCCGATGTTGAATCAACCCCCTATAAGAAAGGTTAAACCCTGACAAAATTTCAAACCCCTTTTTCAGTTCGGTATATTGTACTGGAATTTGACCGGCTACTTCTGTCAGAAAATCTGCACCGCGAGCTTCCGTAAGTCCCCCCAAAGAACATTTTTCCACTAACACGTCGACCGCTTTAATTTTAGCTCCTTCGATGGATTTTTTTAACCCTCTGTCAATATCGAGAAATCGACTGGATAAGCTAGTTCTGAGTTCTTCCAAACATTCGCTATAGGCAGTAGCATAAGAGTTCGATTTATTGCGCCGCTTTTCAATTTCTCGATCGCTAGGCATTCCGACATTTTTACGACATTCCTCAAGAACGAGATTAATTTGCTCTTTAAGGTTTTCATCTGGATCGTCGCGACTTCCAATGAGCTCCTTTTGTAGCTTCGTCATCTCATTAGTAATTGCGTCCCAAAAATCATCAAATAAATCATCATATTTGTCGCTAATTTCATCATCATCAATCTCGGGTAAAGCTTCCTTAGCTAATTCCAATTGTTGATATAACTCGCTCATACTTGCTTGCAAATCTGCAATTTTTCTGGTGGTATAATTCCTGTCTAATTCCGTGACATTAGAGCGCAAATTATCCAAAACTGCCTGAAGCACTTTAGTATTAGCTTCCTCTGGAGAAGAACAGTCGGCGATGGTGCAATCTAACACCGGCATTTTTACCGTTGCCGAATCAAGATCCTGTTTGAGAGAGCGACAACCGTCTTCATTTTCACCATTATTATCTACATTTAAAACAAAAATAGAACGAGAAGGCAAATCGTTTAAAGCTTTATTTGCCAAATCATATAATTGCGTATCGTTCTGCTCGAAGTTTGCCCTATCTTTAGAAGGTTTGCGCATAAACAAGATAAAATCGACATCTTGACCCAGAGCTTCTATAACTAAACTCTCATCTCCTAAGCGAAAATCCCCCAAACCGGGAACATCCACCAAAGCGATCGCTCCTACCTCATCTTGAGGAAAAGAACAAGATATTTTAACGTGCTTAACCGCCAAACATTCATGGTTAGTAAGTTGAGAATCTGCATCGTATTTTTGAGCTACATAATTAGCAATTTTTGATTCGTCTTGAATAGTTAAATAACCTCGCCCCAAGTATTCTTGATATTTTTGAGCATTGGCGCGATAATCATCCCTCAAGCGGTTATAAATATTAATTTGAGTTTGGTCCGCCTCCTCAGTTAAACTAGGAATTTCTGTATTAGCAAAAGCCTCAAAGGAGCTGGGAAATGGAGCGAGTCCTAGTTTCTCGTAATAGGGAACAATAACTTCTTTTAAAAAAGACTCTTTATCGTGAAATTGAATTTCCGCCGTCGTGATGTCCCCTTCTTGATGACAAATCGTACTTCTAGCCGCCGTACAAGCTTTCCCCTGAAGGGCCGGAATTACATCGTCGCCCAGTCCGCTCAAACTCTGCAAGAGGGTACTTTTGCCCTGGCCCATCCGTCCGATAACCCCGATATTTAGGCTTTTGCGAGAAAATCTTCCTTGAAGTCTGCGTAGGGATTCGAGTCCTTCTTCGGCCTTTTGCTCGAAATGGGCGAAGTTTAGATTTTGGAGTTTTGACTGGGTGGCAGAATCTTCTGCCCAATATTCAAGCTGTTTAGAGCGCTGGCGTTCTAGTTCCTGGATAGAACTATATAAGGATTTAAAAGGAGTTTCTAGTTCTGCGAGTTTTTGGGCCAGAGGCACCCGTTTGTCAATGATACTCTTAATTTCTTGACTCTTGCTCATGTCTATTTATCTGTGCGTTAATAGGATTGGGCTAGCATCCTATTATATTATCAGACAACTTACTTTTGAGAAAATCAAGTTTCGCAGAAAACTTGCCTCGTTCTTGGGGGCTGGCGATTATGGCAGAGAACCGGGTTTATTGGGCCAATTTGTTACGGAACTGAAAGACTTAGATCCCCCCAAACCCCCCTTGAAAAGAAGGACTTAAGAGTTGGGGGCCAAACTTGAAAAGGGGGCTTAAGAGTTGGGGCCCAAATCAAACTCTTACTCTTACTCAAAGAAGAAGCCCTCTTTTTTTGAGTTCGAGAATTGCTATAACGTAAATACAAATATTTGTATCGAGCAAAAAAATCATGGAAATAGCTCTTCTCGATGGGGAAATTCGGGTTGTTCTCGTCGTTCGAGAAAATCGGGAGTAAAGCGAGATAAATTATCCCACCAGTCTTCATCAAAACTTACTTTTCGTAACCCCTCTGTTTTTTTTAAAAAATGGCGATTTTTGATGAAGCTAACGTAGTCTAAAACTTCATCAATGAGTGATTCGGGAATAGTTTCTAGTTCTTGAATGAGTTGTTCTAAAGAAGTCATAAGTTTGCTATAACGTTGAACCGATAAAAGAAACCAGATTTCTTCTATTATACCCACAAAAAAAGTAACTTTTGCCAAATCAGACTTCTCGAATACCTTTGGTACGAGCTGCGGTAAAACCAGCAGTCAAAATAGCGAGTTCGTGCTACAATAATTTTGTTTTAATTGAGGAGAATAAAAATTCAGCCCACTAACGACCAAGCTCAAGCCTGCGTTCGCGTTTGTCAAATGCTCTCTAACTGCTTCCGAGATATCCAAGTATTTCGGTACAATCCCCAAGAGCAATATATCTTTATCCTAGCTGGGGATAATCTGCAAGTTTTAGTTTTTCCCGATGGAATCTGGAGATTTATCAATGAAACCGAACTATAAACAAATGACCACTAAAGAACTGACTGCGTATGTGCTATCTCATCGAGATGACGCAGAAGCCATAACTGCACTGGTATCTCGGCGATCGCCAGACGATAAAGCCACAATCTATCCCGCCCCCTGCGCCCCAGACGGAACGCCAATTGAAGAAAACATTAAAATCATGGAAAAAGCCATACGAGACCGAATTGCGGCCCAAGAGAATCCTTAGGGCGTAGCAATACCAACTCCTAAGAAACCGGGTTTTTGGCAAAAACCCGGTTTCTGAACGCACTTACAAATTAACAATTTCCCAATATGAACATCATCGAAAAACAACGGCAATTCTTCGCCACTGGCGAAACTAAAAACATCGACTTTCGCCTCGAACAACTCAAAAAGTTGAAACAGGCAGTATCCGACTATCAAGAAGAAATCGTTGCTGCAGTCAATGCGGATTTAAACCGTCCTCAATTCGAGGCATATTTTGAACTGGCGGCGATCGCTGAAGTTAAATACGCCATCAAACATTTAAAATCCTGGGTAAAACCGCAAAGAGTAGCAGCAGGTTTAGAACAGTTTCCCGCTTCTGCGAAAATTTATCCCGAACCTTTGGGGGTAGTCTTAATTATCGGCCCTTGGAATTATCCTTTCCAGTTAAATATTTTGCCGTTGGTGGGGGCGATCGCTGCGGGTAATTGCGCTATTGTCAAACCCTCGGAAATTGCCGCCAATACTTCAAAAGTTGTAGCAGATTTAATTAATAAAACTTTCGATCCTGCTTATATTGCTGCAGTGGAAGGAGGTGTCGAAACCTCTCAAGAGTTATTAGCAGAAAAGTTCGATTACATCTTTTTTACTGGCGGTACTAATGTCGGTCGCATTGTCATGGAAGCTGCGGCTAAAAATTTAACTCCCGTTACTTTAGAATTGGGGGGCAAAAGTCCCTGCATTGTAGATTCGGATATTTCAATCGAAAATAGTGCCAAACGAATCGTTTGGGGCAAGTTTATTAATGCCGGTCAAACTTGTATTGCCCCGGATTATTTATTAGTAAATCGCGCTGTTAAATCTGAATTTTTAGCAGCAGTTACTCAAACCATTCGCTCTTTTTATGGCGAAAATCCTGCCGAGAGTCCCGATTATTGTCGGATTATCAGTCAGCGGCATTTTCAGCGATTGACGGAGTTTCTTAAAGATGGAAAAATACTAATTGGCGGCGAAACTAATGCGGAAGAAAAATACATCGCGCCTACGGTAATTGATGGCGTTAATTGGGATGCGCCAGCGATGCAAGAAGAGATATTCGGACCGATTTTACCCGTGTTAGAATATAGCGATTTAGGAGAGGCGATCGCTCTTATTAATTCCCGCCCCAAACCTCTCGCCCTTTACATTTTTTCCCGAGACAAAAATAAGCAGCAACGAGTATTGCGAGAAACTTCTTCGGGGGGAGTTTGTATTAACGATACGGTGATGCAAGTGGGAGTCACTTCTTTACCTTTTGGTGGGGTAGGAAATAGCGGCATCGGCAGCTATCACGGTAAGGCGAGTTTTGACACTTTTTCCCATTACAAAAGCGTCTTAAATAAGGGTTTGTGGTTCGATTTGGAATGGCGATACGCCCCTTATAAGGGTAAGTTGGATTTTTTGAAAAAGGTTATTTTTGGTTAATTGCTAGTAGCACCGATAAAGAAACCCGGTTTTTTCAACAATACCTTCGCCAAAATAAAAAAATACCATTCGTAGGTTGGGTGGAGCGACAGCGCAACCCAACAAAATCGTTGGGTTCCACGAAGGTCCGCACAACCTACGAGAAAATGGCGAAGCTATTGTTCAAAAAACCGGGTTTCTGGGAAAGCGAAATACTTGACGGGCTCTCTAGTAGTAGCTAGTAGCACCGCGCACCATAATTAAGATTAAATAACAGACCAAAAATTCCTTAATTAAATCAATTTTTCTGCTGAAAATTAACTTCAAGATTTGGTGCGCGGTGCGCACCCTACCAGTTGAAAATTAACTTTAAGATTTGG